>CAYQLG010000081.1:0-19537 GCA_964418235.1 uncultured Planctomycetales bacterium | reverse complement strand
GAGGCTGACGCCGCCGGCGGGCGTACCGCCGGCCCAGTCTTGCAAGCGCCGGAGCATTCGTTGACGCGGGGCGTCGGTCATCGTCTCCGCCAGCGCGGCGAGTTGCTGCTGGGCGCGCGGGGCGGCGTCGGCCGCGCCGGCGGATACCGCGGCCAACTCGGCCAGTGCCGCCCAAAGCCACAGGCCCTGCCGGGCGTATTGAGCGGCGGCCTGACGATGAGGGCCGCTGTCGGCGAGGGGGTTGCCCGTCGCCCCATCGCGCGCATCGAAACCCAGTGCTCGCAAGTCGATCGCAAGCAATGCCCGCGCGGCGCCCGCTGTCGGATCGCCGCTGGTCGCGGCTTTGCGCAACACATGCTCGTCGCGTAACGCCGCGGAGAGCGCCGCGAGTTCATTCGCCGCATTGGCCAGAGTATCGAGTGTGCGCCAGGCGGCGGATGCCGCCGGCGCGTCGGCGTCGCTCAGGCCCAATTCACGCGGCGAAATGCCCTTGCCGACGAGCAGCGCTTTCTCCGTCGGCGGCAATGCGCGCAACTCGCCCCTGCGCGCGTTCATCGCGGCGGCGAACGCCTTCGGATCGGTGATCGCCGAAAGTGCGCCGGCGACCGGCGGCGAAGGGGAGGGCGTGGTTGGCTGCGTCTCGTCCACGGGCGGCTGTGGCTCCGGCTCGGGGGGCGTCGGGTCGGGCGGGGTCGGCGAGGGCGCGGCGCATTGTGTATCGGCCAGGGCGCGCGCGACGGCGGGCGACGGCGGACTTTGGCGCGCCTCCCACTGACTGGCCGCGGCGCGCGTCAGCGTGAGCAGTTCATTCGCCGCTTCGATCTGGTTCGCTCGGCAGAGCTGATCGACTCGCGTGCGCAGCCAGATGATTTGCCAATCGAGTTGCGGCAACAGCCGGCTCAACTCGCGCAGGGCAAGCGGCGACTGCTGCATATCCGGCGGGAGTGTCGCGAGCAACTCGTCAAGCGCGCGAATGAGATCGGCGGAGACCGCGTCGCTCGGCGCTTGAGCCAGTGCCGATTGAGTCGCGACGCCAAGCCAACTGGCCAGCAGGCAGGCCGCGATGAGCGGGCCTATTCGCAAGTGTCGGGGAAGTTGTCGGTAAAGTCGATTCATTGAAGAAACGGCAGTCGTCGGGCGCGGCTAAGGCCGCGAGGAACTCGCACTGAGCCGTTGCATCGGAGCACGAGCCGCGGTGGATGACTCATGCCACCGAGGAATCGAATCGCTCCCTTACGGTCGCGTCTCTGCTAGCGGGCGCGGTTCGGTTTGCATGGCGCTCATTCGCCGCGTTCGAATTCGCCCGCCGCGTTCAGTCCGATGAATTCAGCGATGAATTGGTGGGGCGAGTCGTTGCCGCCGCGTCGTGACGACCACATCAAGTAGCGGCCATCGGCGGAGAATGCCGGCAAGCCGTCAAAGGACGGGTCAAACGTCACGCGAAAATCCTGTGAACCGTCGTCACGCAGCAGGTGCAGGTCATAGCGGGGCGGGCCGTCCTTGGGGTGATCGCCGCGCGTGTAGATCAGCCACTTGCCGCTGGGATGCCAATAGGGGCACCAATGGAGCGTGCTGTGATCGGTCAACGCTTTTTCCGCGTTGCCGGTCAGATCGTTGACGAAGATCTGCATCGTGCCGTCGTTCTCGTTTTTCCGGTCCGAGCGGTAGACGATGCGCTTGCCGTCGGGGCTGAAGAAGGCGCCGCCGTCATAGCCCTTTGTCCGGGTGATGCGGACAGCGTTGCTCCCGTCGGCGTCGGAGACATAGATTTCGGCGTCGCCGTCGCGGAACGACGTGAAGACGAGCTTCTTGCCGTCGGGCGAGAGGCTGCCCTCGGCGTCGTAGCCCTCCGCGCGCGTGATTTGCCGCAGTTCCTTCGAAGCAAAGCGATACTCGAAGATGTCCATGCCCGGCTGAAAGGGCCAGGTGTAGCGGCTCTGCGCGGCGCGCCCGAGCGCCTCCTTCACCTCTTTGGGCGGCTCGGCGGGGCGCTGATCGAGATGGTTCGAAGCAAACAGCAGCGTCTCGCCCGACGGATGAAACCAGGCGCAGGTGGTCGCGCCTTCGCCGGTGCTGACCATGCGCACGTCGTCAAGTTTCAGGCCACTCGCCGCATGGCGCAAATTGGCCACGTAGATCTGATAGTCGGTTTTTCCCTTGGGAACGGCCTGAAAGACGATCCGTGTGCCGTCTTGGTCGAAGTAGCCCTCGCCGGCGCGGGTGAAGCCCATGTCCGGCGTGGTCAGTTGGCGGATGTGGCGCAGCCAAACATGCTCGCCGCCGCTGTGTTTGCCATTTTCCGCAGATTTCGGGCTGTCGGCCCAAACGGGTTGAACGAACTCAACCAGTACGCAAAGCGTAACGATACAGAGGCCGAGCGGTCTTGAGTCGACCCGCGTAGAGCAGAGCCGCGACCGTAAGGGAGCGGTTTCCGTTGCGACAGCCGCGGCCCGCGCCATGCGCGCAGCGCTGTTTGCGTCCGTCGTGTCGCTGTCCGCCGCCACTTTCGAGAGACCTTGAGGCATCTTTGGTCCTTTCAATAGATGCAGTGTAGGATAGTAGTTACAGGCGATCAATCATGGGCGCTACAGCAGTGCCTGACGTTCACGTGCGACGGCTGTCTAGGAACTGGGTATTGGAACCTGGCTGAGAAACGGGATCGGAGCGGAGCGGTGCACCCCGCGAATGCGAGCGTGCCGTGTGCGAGTGCCATGTGGCGCTGATGAGCCGCGCCGGCATCAAGCCGGCGGGTTACATGCCGGAACGTGGCTTGAGCCTTCCGCGGCAAGCCAGGTTTGACCAGGGCTGAACGGTTCGCACCGCGGCGCGGCGGCGCGAAGCCCGTTGATACGCCTCCAGCCGCGTCGTGATGAGGTTGAGCCACTCCGTGTCCGCCGCCGAACATCGCGAACGTCGCCCCGGCCCAGGCGCCTCCGGCGGTAACGTCGGCGCCGGGTCAGCGTCGTCGATCGATCGGAGCTACACCTCGGCGGATGAACCGACCCGGATCTCGGGCGGCTCCGCGGCCGGCGATCTTACGGTCGAAACCGGCGAGCGCCCCAGCATCGCCGGCTATCTGATTGAAGATGAGATTCATCGCGGTGGACAGGGGATTGTCTATCGCGCAGTGCAGCTCGGCACCAAGCGGCCCGTCGCGCTGAAGGTGCTGTTGGAGGGGCCGTTCGCCGGCAACACCGCGCGGCAGCGCTTTGAGCGCGAGGTGGAGCTGGCCGCGTCGTTGCGGCATCCCAACATTGTGTCGATCCTCGATTCGGGCGTCAGCTATGGCCGCTATTACTTCGCGATGGAATACATCGACGGGCAGCGGCTCGATCGCTTTCTCGCGCAGCACCGCCCGCCCATGAAGCAGACGCTCATGCTGCTCGAGAAAATCTGCGACGCAGTGAACTTCGCACATCAGCGCGGCGTCATTCATCGCGATCTGAAGCCGCCCAACATTTTGATCGACGCGAGCTTTGAGCCGCACGTGCTGGATTTCGGCCTGGCCAAGCCGGTGCGACAGGTCAACTCTGACCAGACCACGATGAAGATGCTCTCGAGCACGGGGCAGATTCTGGGCACGGTCGCGTACATGTCGCCGGAGCAGGCCGCCGGCGGTCTGGATGTCGACGTTCGCAGCGATGTCTATTCGCTCGGCGTGGTCTTCTACGAGGCGCTGCTGGGTCAGTTGCCCTATTCGGTCGATGGGCCGCTGGCCGAGGTGCTGACGCGCATCGGCCGCGACGACCCGATCCGGCCGCGCTCGGTGCGGCATATTTCGCGCTTTGGGCGAATGATCAACGACGAGTTGGAGACGATTCTGCTGAAGGCGCTGGAGAAGCAGCCGCCCCGGCGCTATCAGACCGCCGGCGACCTGGGCCGCGACTTGCGCCATCTGATCGAAGGCTCGCCGATCGAGGCGAAGCGCGCCAGCGGCCTCTACATGCTGCGCAAGGCGCTGCGGCGCTACAAGCTGCAGGCGTCGGCCGCCGCGATCGTGCTGCTGACGCTGATCGCGTCGATCGTGGTCTTCGCGTTTCTTTATCGCGACGCAAGCCGCGCCCGGCAAATCGCGCTGGACGCGCGCGACGAGGCCGCGCGGCGCGAGCGCCAGGCCACCCGCGCCTTTGAGAGCGAAACCCGCGCGCGCGAAGAAGCCGATCGCGCCCGCGAGGATGCCGAGCGCGCCAACCTGCAAACCCGCCGGGCGCTGATCCGTCAGAAAGTGCAGCTCGGCGATCTGGCCTTTGAGCGCGGCGATCTGATCGACGCGCGAGACAGCTATTGGGACGCCTTTCTCGATGACAGCGGCGGACCGTCGACGCGCTGGGCCTTGCGTCAGTATTACCTGCGCTCGCCCGACAATGGCAGCCTGCTTGCGCAGCTCGTGCCGGAGGGGCCGACGGCGCTCTCGCCGGATGGCGAACTCGTCGCCATGACGGATGCGCGCGAGGCGGTCGTCGTGCTGCGCCGCGGCACCGGCGAGATCGCCCAATGGGTGCAGGCGCCGGGGGCGGTTCAGCGGATGCGCGTCGCGGATGATGGCGCGCTGGCCGTCGTGGGCGACAACTGGGGGCGCGTCTGGGCCGCGGGGGCGGTGGCGCCGGCGTTGGCGCTGACGCTCGCGCCGCTGGAGCGCATCGATGCTCTTTATCCGCTGCGCGCGGGGCGCGGCGCGCTGCTGGTCGCCGGGCGCCGGGTGCTGCACCTGGGCGAAACGGCCCAGCCGATCGGGTCGATCACGCTGGAGAGTGTGCCCGTCGGCCCGCCGGATTTTTCGGAACCGCTGGGTGAGTTGGCGATTCCAACGGGCGGGGGCGTTGAACTGGTTTCGATCGTGCCCGACGGACAATTACGCAGCGCGTTGATCTGGAAGGCCGAGGCCGCGCCGGCCCGTGCCGTGCGCTTCAGTGATGACGAAATCCTCGCCGTATTGGCTGACGCGCTCTATGTCGCGCGCTTGACCGATGGCGCCGCGCCCGAGTGGCTGCGTTTTGCCGCGCCGGCGATCTCGGCGGACATGTTCGACCTGCGCCGCGGCATCGGCGTTGTGATCTTTGCCTCGACGGATGGGCGCGTCGCGCTCTATCGCAGCGGCCAGCCCGATGTGAGCCTGCGCCTGACCCACGGCCGCCTCAATCAGCTGCAAATTCATGAGCAGGACGAGTCGATCATTACGATCGACGATCGCGGCAGCGTGTCGTCGTGGGTGCCGCCGGAGCGCAAGGAGCAGCGCCGCGACGTGTATCTGGCGGCGCCGGTGCGGGCGGCGGCGGCGGCTGGCGGCAGCGCAGCGCTCTTCGTCGATCCGAATGGCCGGCCCGATCTCTACGTGCGCGGGCGCCCGCGACTGTTGCCGCTCCAGCCGATGCGTACGCCGCTGCGCCCCTTCAGCCTCACCAGCAGCGGCTATAGCGCGGCGCTGAGCGAAGAGGGTGAGCATGTGCTCTTTCGCGATAACTCGGTGGTGCGCGGATACATGCTCGGGCGCGGCGACCGGCCGCAGGCCGTTTTCCGCTATGACTGGAATGACGCCGCTTTTCCGACCTTAGTTGAAGCCGTCGTCAGCAGCGACGGGCAGCGGATCGCCTATCTGGCGCAGCGCCCGGGTGGTGATCGGCAGAAGTTGGGCCTGTGGCGCTGGGACGAGCGCCGCAGGCCGCCGCGGCCCTCCGAGCGCGGCGCGCTGCCGGAGGTCGGTCGCGGCGTCGAGTTTCGTGGCGCGGCCGTGCGCGCCCTGGGCTTCATCCCGGATTCACACACGCTGTTGGTGGCACGCTCGAACGGACAGATTTTCCAGCTCGACCTGGAGGACCCCGCCACGACTGATCTGAGCGCAACGGCGCCGGCGCTGCTGGCGGGCGGGGCGCTCGATCCGTGGCTGGTGCTCGACACGTCGGTCAGCCGGGTGGTCTTTCCGCGCTTCGGCGGGGTGGCGGCGCTGGCGTGTGACGACCAGGTTGTGCGGATCGTCGATCTGGAGAGCGCCATGATCGTGCGCCGCATCGCGCTGCGCTCCGAGATCGCGGATTTGTCCTATTCGCCCAAGGGGGACGTGCTGCTGATCCGCACACGCGCCGGCGACGTGCAGCTCTATTCCGCCGACAGCGGCGAGCTGATCGCGCGCTGGCCGCTGTCCATCGCGGAGGGACAGGCGCCGCTGGCGCTGTGGGTCGGCGAGAACGACTCGCTGTTGCTCGCCACGAATGGTCGCGTCAGTGAGTTTCAGTATGGGTTGACGGACAAGCTGATCTCGCAGAGCCGCCCTTATGCGTTGCAGGTGCAAGTGGCGCGACGGCTGGACGAGGGCGATTTCATCGCCGCGTGGAATGCCGCGGGTGAGCTTCTGAAGCTCGACGCCGGGCAGGGGCGCACCGCGCAGACGATCGTGGCGTCGGCGGCGTTGCGCCGTCAGCGCAAAATCGCCGCGGGCGAATGGACCGCGGCGCTTACCGGAGCGACGGCCGATGCCAGGACGCTGTTGCAGCTTGCCCACGCCGCTTTTGATGGCGAGTTTTTTGAGCTGACCGGCGAGTTGCTGCGCGGGGTCGAGGCGCGGGGGCTAGAGCTGGACACCTATTCGCTCTGGCGACTGGCACAGTGCGCGTATTTGCACGATGACTTTGCGGAGGCGGCGGCGCTGCTGGAACGGGTCGGCGAGCGGCGCGATCTGAACCCGGCCGACGTGCCCATGATCAAGGTGCAGCGCATCGCGGCGCTGGTGCGGTCGGACCGTCTCGATGACGCGCGCGAGCTGACCCGCCGGCTGAGCGAGTATGACATGGCCCTGCGCAACGCGCTGCCCGCGGCGCTGCAGTCGGCCCGGCTCAATGCGCGGTTGCTGTGCGGCATCACGAGCGAGTCGTCCCTCGAAACGCTGCTGGACACCTTCCTGAGTCCGGCCGACCCCAATGCGCTCGATTATCGCGACGATGCGCACTTCTTCAGCGGCGAGCTGGCCCTGCAACGCGGCGATCGTGAAGCGGCGCTCGTGCAATACCAGCTTTGCATCGACCTGGCGCGCGATCGCTGGCCCGCCAATTGGGCTCGCCACCGCGCCGATCTTCTCACGCGCAAGTCCCAACCTTAGCGATCGAAACCGGCCTACCCTCGCGGCGGATCGTGGAATGCACGCGCCGGAGGCCCATGCTACCCTCTCCTGATCACGCCTCATTCAAGGCGCTGAGCCAGGTACGCTATGAGAACCACGCCGCGCGCAGCGCCGCCAGATCGCGCAGCCCATCCGCGGGAATCGGCCGCGGCGTCCCGATCAGCCGCGCCTGATAGATCACGCGTGCCACGGCTTCGAGCGTCTCCATGCGCAGATAGGCGGCATCGAGATCCGGCCCCCACGTCGCCGCGCCATGATTGCCGAGCAGCGCCGCCACGTGCTGATGTACGAATGGCGCGACGACCGCGCCGAGCTGGGCGGTTCCAGGGGTGACATAGGGCGCGACCGGCACGTCGCCGAGGAAAATTTCCCCCTCTGCCAGGATGCCGCGCGGCAGCGCTTCGCCCAATACGGCGAAGGTCGTCGCGAACGGCGCGTGCGTGTGCACCACGGCGTTTACATGCGCGGCCGCCGCATAGATGGCCAGGTGCATCAGCATTTCGCTGCTGCGCGGGCGCAGGCCGGAGAGCTGCCGTCCATCCGTCGCGAGCAGGCACAGCTCAGCGGGAGACAGGCGTTCCTTGCCAGGGCCAGAGGGCGTGCACAGCACGCGGCCATCGGCCAAGCGAACGGAGATGTTGCCCTCTCCGGTTGCGATCAAGCCGCGGGCATAGGCCCGGTGCATCGCCTCACAAATGGCGCGGGCAGTTTGTTCACACGCGGGTAGGTCGGCCTCAAGAGGAAATTCGGTGGTCATGTCGTTCAGATCGAGACGGTCCTGCGAATCGATAACAGTCTGCTGTTACACGCTATACGATGATTTATTCGAGCCGCGCATCAATCATGGATCGTGCGCTGGTCGCGCTCGTCGCGCTCGCCAGTCGCTACTCACAACTCGCTACTCGCTATTCGCTACTCATTACGGTCTACTTCAAATGCATCGCCATCAGCGTCAGATCGTCCTGGGCCTTGCCGCCGTCGAGGTGCTGCTGCACGAGCCGCAGCACATGGCCGATGACCGCTTCCGGCGTGCGCTCGGACAAGCCGCGCATGCCTTCCATCACCGGCGGCAGGTCGAGGATGCGCCCCTGCGGGTCGGCGGCTTCGACCAGTCCGTCGGTGTAAAAGAGCAACGCGTCATGGCCCGTTGCCGCGTGAATCGTCTGCACCTCATATTTCTCGTTCTCATCGATGCCCAGCGGCAGCGAGTTCTCGCCCAGCGGCAGGCGCGGCTGATCAGGGCAAAGCAGGATCGGCGCGGGGTGTCCGGCGCTGACATAGTCCATGTGTCCCGTCTCGCTGTTGACCGTGCCGAGGATGGCCGTCACAAAGACGTTGGTGCTGGTGTTGCAGCACATCAGGCGGTTCAACTGCTCGGCCAGATCGGGCAGCGGGACGGCGGCGGTCAGCGCGACGCGCACCGCCGCTTGCAGATTGGCCATCACCAGCGCCGCGGGCAGCCCGTGCCCCGTCACGTCGGCGATGATGTAGCCGATGCGCCCGTCGCCCAGCGCGAAATAGTCGAAGTAGTCGCCGCCCACCGCCGAGGAGGGCTTGTTGTAGCCCTCGACGCGCACGCGCCCCAGCTCGAGCGGCTGCGAAGGCACGAGGTTTTGTTGGATGTCGCGGGCCTGCTCCAGCTCGGCGTAGACCTTTTGTGAGCGCACGTGTTCCTGAAAGAGCCGGAGATTCGCCAGTCCGACGCCGACCTGTCGCGCCAGCGCCGCCAGAAAGTCGACGTCTTCGCCGGTATAGGTGTGGGCCTGCGTCACGCGGTCGCCATAAATGACGCCGAGAATCTCGTCGCGATTGAGGATCGGCACACACAGCGCCGATAGAATCGGGAAGCGCACGAGGCTCTCGCTGAGATTGGCGACGAGGTCGGTCGCCGGGTTGTTCACGACGGCGCGCTCGCCATGAACGATGGCGCGGTTGATCAGCGTACGGCTGACCTTGTATGCGCCGTTCTCGTCGCGGCCGACGTTGCGCACGACGGGCAGCTCCGGATCGCCGCGCTGCGTCTTGAGCGCGATCAGGCCGCGCTCGAAGCCGAGCGTCTCGGAACAGATTTCGAGCGTCTGCTCCAGCAACTGCTTGCGGTCGAAGACGCCGCCGATGCGCTCGGCCAGGTTCATGAACTGGGTCAGGCGCTGCTGGCTCAGGTCGACGCGCTTGGACGCGGGGTAATAGCTGGAATAGGACAGATGGGAAGGCGGCGGATCGGCGGCGAACTCCACCGGCCCGCTCGGGCGGCGATGCCGGGCGCCGGTGATTTGCAGCTCATGCTCACCGATGCGAATGACGACTTCGGCCGCGCGCGTCGCATTGCGGAAAACGTCGCCGTTGTCGACGCGCGTGCCGTTCTTCGAATTCCGGTCCTGGACCAGCACCAGCCCCTCGTCATCGACCCAGACGAAGGCGTGCTCGCGCGAGACCTCGGCGTCATTGCGGAGCACGATGTCGCACGTCTCGGCCCGGCCGATCGTGAGGCGTTCCGCCCCCAGCTCGACGTTGCTGAGTGTGCCGTCGCGATCGCGAATGGTCAGACGGGTCATCTCGGGTTGCTCGCAGGCGCCGCGGCGCGATCAGCCGCGGAAATACTGCGCGAAGAAAAGCGCCAGGTCGGCGACCGGGCTGTATGGCACGCGCAGGGCATTTTCGACCGCGCCGCTGCTGAGGACGTATTCAAGGTTTTGCTGGATGTTGGCCAGGCAGCTTTGCAGCAGCAGCCCGCCGCCGGTGATGCCGACGAGCAGTGCCTGACGCCATCTTCGTCCGCGTTTCATCGCAGTCCTTTCCGTGGTCGAGCGCGGCCGCGCGGCCGGCGCCTCGGTTGCGTGCGCATCGCTATTCGCTGGGAAGTATAACCGGTTTCACGCGGGCGGCGGGAGCACGCCGCCGGCCGTTGCACGTCAACAACCCCAAGACCCGCCGCAAGCTCTGCGCGGTTGAGCGATCAAGCTGGGTGGCCCGGCGCTTCCGGTATTCCGCCGCCGACAGGATGCACTGCGCGCCCTCATAGTTCGGGCCGTTCGCTCGAGTTGAAGTTGCAATGAGGGTGGATCGTCAGCGCTGTGCTTGTTCGCGATAGTGTCGCTCGACCTCGGCCCAGCGGCCGTCGGCGGAGAGCAAATGCTCGATGCAATCACGGACCGCGCCGTGACCGCCTGCGCGGCGCGTGACATACCGCGCGGCGCGCGTGATCGCCGGCTCCGCGTCCGCGACGGCCATCGGATAGCCGCAGCGCAGCATAAGCGGCAGATCGGGCAGATCGTCGCCGAGGAACGCAATCTCGGGCAGCTCCGCGCCGAGCGCCGGAAGCAGCGCCAGCAGGTCGCACAGCTTGTCGCGGCTGCCTTGAATGACGTGATCGACCTGCAACTCGGCGGCGCGGGCCGCGACCGCCGGAGAATCTTTGCCGCTGATGATGAAGAGCTTGCCGCCGAGCTTCTGAAACCAGCGCATGGCGAAGCCGTCGAGCACATTAAAACGCCGCAGGCCACGGCCGCTGTCATCGTAATAGAGGCCGCCGTCCGTGAGGACGCCATCGACGTCGAGACCGAGCACGCGGATCGATTGCGGAGCGTTCATGTGTGGCATGATCGGCGCGGCGCACGGTTTTCCGCAAGCGCCGCGATCGCTGATGTGCCGCTCGGTCACATGACGGAGCGGGGCGTAGCTGTCCATGTTTCGCCGTTCGTCAAGGGTTGTGCGGTGTGGAATGTTGCGGTTTTCCGCAGTTCCGACGCAATGGGCTGCGACGATCGCGCGGCGCAAGGTCCGCTTCGAGAAAATGCTTTTTGCTTGAGCGGTTTTGGAATTTTGCTTCGTCTAGGGAAGTTAGACAGTGCGTTACGAGCCGAGCACGAACACCCTGATTCCGACCGGGTTCGATCGAACAAGAGGCAATATGAATCATCGATTTCTCATGCGCGCGTTGGTCGCGGGCGTGGTGGTCACATGGACAGTTACGGCGAGCGCCGGTTCGTCGCCGACCCGGCAACGCTGGGTCGAGGTCGGCGGACCGCGCGGCGGGCCGGTCTCGGTTTTCGCGACTGAAGGAAACACGGCCTACGCCATCACGACCAACGGCGCCTATCGTGCGACCGACGGAATTAACTGGTCGCGCTGGGGGCCGGCGTTCCCCGTACCACTGCTCGCCGCGGCACAGGTCGGCGCTCAGGTCTTGAGCAGCGCAGCCTTGAATGGGAACCTGTACGTGTCGCTGCGCTTTCTGGGCGTTGTGCGCCTTAACCCGGCGACCGGCTGGGTCGTCGAGCTGACCTCGGATGACTTTCGCGAGTTATTTGCACTCAACGGCGAGCTTTTTGCTCACGATGTGCAGCGTGGGCAGCTCTTCCGCCGGGACGAATTCTCCGGCGTCTGGAATCCAATAACACTGCCCGCGAGCGTTGCTCCGATCTTTCAGATTCGTCCGTTGGGCGGCGCGCTCTATGCCACGCCGGGCTTTGCCACGGGCGAGCTATTCCGCTCAACCGATGGCGGCGACACATGGCAGCAACTGCCTGTCGACGGGCCTGGTCAGTTACCGACCGACACATACGCACTCTTCGGTGAATCCACCAGCTCGATTTTCGTCCAGACATCGTTTGGCCAGCGCGTATGGCGCTCACAGGATGGCGGCGCCACCTGGACCAATATCAGCCCGGCTCAGGTGTCGCGCTTCTTCAATATCGGTCAGGAGCTTTACCAGATCAACGGCAATCGCCTGCTGCGTTCGGTCGATCAAGGTGTAACCTGGACTGCTACAGCGGTCGTGCTCAATGGCCGCAACATCAGTACAGGCGTCGCGATCGGCAGCACATTGCTGGCCGCCGCCGGACGCGAGGTGTTCCGCTCAACCACTCAGGGGGCGACCTGGGTCGATGGCACAAACAGCATATCCGCCGCGGTCCTAAAGGATCTGGTCAGCGACGGCGCTACGCTCTACTCGGCCGGCGTCGAGTTTGAGGGCGTCTTCCGTTCGACTGATGACGGCGTCACTTGGCAGAGCGGCTCGGCCGGCGCGACGCGTGAGCCGAACGGCTTCAGCGAGGTCTTCCCGCTCAGCCCCAACACAATCCTCTGCGGCACGCGCGGCGACGCCAACTATCGCAGCTTCAACGGCGGCGTGAGCTTCACCCGCGTCACCGCCGGCTTGCCGACGTACAACGGCACCGGCGGTCTCCAGTTCCATGAGACACAGGGCTTCTCAAAACTCGGCAACACACTATTTCTTGGAACTGGCGGCGGGACACAGCAGATCGGCGGGGGCGCCTTCGTCGCGTCCGGGGCGGGCGTCTTTCGCAGCCTCGACAACGGTGCGACCTGGCAGCCGGCCCGCACCGGCTTGCCGATAGCCGCCTTTGATCTCTTCGGCGTCCCGATCTTTGATGCCGTCACTCGAACATTTGTCATCGCCGATACCGTCTTCGCACACTGCCAACTGATCGGCGGCCTGCAGCGCTCGACCAATCAAGGCTCATCCTGGACCAGCGCGGCCAGCGGCACGCCGCGACTCGTGGGCGGCGCGCCCGCCGAGATCAACTCGATGGTCGACGCCGGCGGGGGTGTGATCCTTGCGGCCACCGCCGATTCCAATGAGTTCGACCCGCGCACGACCGTCGTGCGCTCGACCAATGGCGGCGTCACTTGGTCGCCTAGCGACAGCGGCCTGCCTTCGAGCGGCGTGCGCAGCATGGTGCGCTTCGGAAATGACATCATCGTCAGCGTGCAGCGTCCGCTCGCCGTCACCGATCCGATCGAGACGCTTTTCATCTCGCGCGACGGCGGTCTGAGCTGGGCGCTGATGTCGCCGCGTTTGAACGGCATTCCGGCAGGGCAACTGCTGGTGCACGAAGATCGGCTCTACGTGGCGACCGTGGGCTTCGGCCTGCGCACGATCGTCACCAACTTCGTCGGCGATCTGAATTGCGATGGTATCGCCAACTTTGATGACATCGATCCGTTCGTCACGGCGCTTGCCAGCCCAGCGCTCTACGCGGAGCAATTCCCCGCCTGCGATCGGGCGCTGGCCGATGCGAATGACGATGGTCAGGTGAATTTCGACGACATCGACAGCTTTGTTGCGATTCTGGCCGGCTCGTGATGGTTTAGCGCCAGGGCCTCAGCGGACCTGCAGGGCGGTCTGTTCACGCATCTGAACGGACCGCTCGACCATCTCCTTCACCGTCGGCTGAGAGGTCGGCGTGAGCGCGAAGGTCGGCAGTTCGCGCTCGTCTCGGATCATCGTCGGCACGAGCACTTCCGCCACGAAATCGACCGGCGGAAATTGCCACCAGGGCGCGTCCACGCGGTAGTGGGTCTTGAGTGTCTCGTAGCCGGGCTTGCGCACGATGATGTCATAGTCGCCATACCAGGTGAACGAGAATGAAACCGGCGAGACGCCGACCTCCTCGTCGTTGATGGTGACGAGAGCCTGTTCCGGCTCCGTGCGGATTTTCATGATGCGCTCAACGCACCCGCCCAGAACCGGCAGCAAGCCGAGAGCCGCGAGGAGGCGCTGGAAGCGCCGACGCGCTGCGGGCCGGAGAAGCATGGCGATGGAATTCATACGCGCGAAAGTATACAGCCCGCATCCGACCGCAACAGCGCGCAGCGGGTCAGATCGTTTGCAGAATGGTCCTGTCGCTTGACAGAGCCAAGACCGCAGCAGGGCAGTGCCATGACTGCTTGGCAGAGCCACGACCGTGAGGGAGTGGCTAGATTTTCCGTGCAGCTCCGCTTCCTCACGGTCGCGGTTCTGCTTTTGGCGGTCCGGAGGTTGTCGTCGGTTCGTGCGTTTGTGCGGGTGTAGCGATCTCTGATGCTGCTTGGGTGGCGCGCGCTGAGGTTGCCAGTGGCGGCGAGTCGTCGGCATCGAGGAAGCGCCTGCGGACTTCCGGCGGCTGCGCCTGGCAGGTCTCGCGACGACCAAACCAGCGATAGCGGTTACGTGCGACCCAGCCATACACCGCATCACGAAGGCCCCGCGGGAGCATTCCCGCGAAGCTCAGCCATGACCACGGCGGCCCCAGCCGGGCGACAATCCGCAAGATGGCCGTGCTGTGCGTGAATATCTGCCCGTGCTCGATCAGCACGATGCTGCCCTGCGGCGGTTGGGCCAGGCCGATCGTGGAGAGCGCCGTTCGGGCCGTCTGCGACTGCTGGGCCGCAAATCGATACTCGCCGCGTCGATCGCGCGCGATGATCCATTGCATGCTCGCGTCACAGAGCCGGCAGTCGCCGTCAAAGAGAATCAGCGGCTGCGCTTTGGCCGGCGCGGTGTGTGCCGACTCAAAGGTTGAGGGCGGATTTTCAATCATCACATCACATCGCTTCAACCGTCGCCGCGCTTGGCTACACGCTGCGAATCCCTACAGCAACTCCTCGATGTGATGGTAGAGGGATTCAGCTCGGTGAGCAGCGACCACGCGTGAGATTTTGGGTGCACGGAATGGTGGGAATGTGGGAAGGTAGGTGCTGAGTTTTATCGGTACCGTGCGGCGATTCAGCAGGTCGTATTTCGCTCATTGCTCTTCATCATTTCACCGTCGCCTCCGGTCAAAGCAGCGAGGGGCAGGCATGTTGCCTGCCCCTGGCGCAGATAAAGGTCACGGCGACTCGATTGAGTTTTGAGCTGCGCGAACTCTCGAACTGCAGCCTTGCAGCGCTTCAACCGTGACGACTGGTAGAGCTTTGCCTGGCTCTCCGCTTCCTTACGGTCGCGGCTCTGCTTCTGGCGCGGCTCCGCGTGAGGCGCTGCGAATTTGAGCCTTAACCCATGAACGGCACGCGCGTCGGAGTGGTGACTTCGTCGCTTACCGGCGTGGTTTCTCCGCCATTACCCTCGATCGGCGCACCGCCGGTCGGCAGACACACCGTGCCCGGTGCGGGCGGCGGGCAGCGCGTCGTCACGGGCGGACAGCGCGTAAACATTGGCGGGCAGCGCGTCTCTTCCGCCGGGCAGAAAGTCTGCTGAACCGGGCAGCGTGTCGGAGCCGGGCACATCGTCGCCGTGCCGCCCGTGCAAACGGTCGGCGCAGCCGGGCACTCCGTTTCAACCGGCGGGCAACGGGTGGCCACCGCCGGGCAGCGCGTCTGCACCGGCGGGCAACGCGTTTCAACCGCCGGGCAGAAGGTCTCCTGCGCCGGA
Organism: uncultured Planctomycetales bacterium; assembly: GCA_964418235.1. Lineage (GTDB taxonomy): Bacteria > Planctomycetota > Phycisphaerae > UBA1845 > Fen-1342 > CAYQLG01. The sequence goes on along the minus strand of CAYQLG010000081.1, from coordinate 4,271 downwards.
CACTGCGTGGTCGAACCCGGCGTCGGGCAAGCTGTGGCCGCGGACGGGCAGCGCGATGCGATCGGCGGACATGTCGTCTCCACAGCCGGGCAGCGCGTGGCAGTCGTGGGGCAGCGCGTCTGCACCGGCGGACACTGCGTCTCGGCTGCCGGGCAGAAAGTCTGTTGCACCGGGCAGCGCGTCGGCATCGGGCACATGGTCGCTTCGCCCGTACAGCGCGACAGCACCGGTGGACACTCAGTTTCGACCGCCGGGCAGCGCGTATCCACCGCCGGGCAGCGCGTCTGTAGCGGCGGACACTGCGTCTCGGCCGCCGGACAGATCGTCTCCTGCGCCGGGCAGCGCGTCACGGCGCCGGGCGTCGGGCAGGCCGTCTCGGTGGGCGGGCAGCGCGATGCAATCGGCGGGCACGTCGTCTCCACAGCTGGGCAGCGCGTGTCCGCCGCGGGACAACGCGTCTGCACCATCGGGCAGCGCGTCGCCTCTTCCGGGCAACGGGTCTGCAATGCTGGACAGCGCGTCTGCTGCGCCGGGCAACGGGTGGCCTCGGCCGGGCAGATCGTCGCCGTGCCAAACGGGGCGCACTGCGTCTCGCTCGGCGGGCAATACGTATCACGCGACGGGCACCGCGTCTGAATCGGCGGGCAGCGGGTTTCGACCACCGGGCAACGAGTTTCTTGCGTCGGGCAAACGGTCGGCTGCGGCGGGCAGCGCGTTTCTACCGCCGGGCAGATCGTCTCGGCCGAGCCGCCGCACATCGTCAGCATGCCGGTGCACTGCGTGTCGACGGCGGGGCAGCGGGTTTCGGCAGGGGGGCACTGGGTCTGGACGACCGGGCAGCGTGTCGCCTCCGCCGGGCAGCGCGTGGCGCTGGGCGGACAGGTGGTTTGCGCAGCCGGGCAGCGGGTTTGTGTCGCCGGGCAACGGGTAAAGATCGGAGGGCAGCGAGTCTCGACCGCCGGACAGAAGGTCTCCGTCGCCGGGCACTGAGTTGGCGTCGGCGAAGGGCATGCAGTCGGAGTGCCTTCGGAGCAGCGCGTCGGGAAAGGCGGGCAGGTCGTCTCAACGGCCGGGCAACGGGTATCTGTGGCCGGGCAGCGCGTACCGATCGGCGGGCAGGTTGTTTCCGCCGCCGGGCAGCGTGTCTCAACCGCCGGGCAGCGTGTAGCGGCCGGCGGGCAACGGGTCTCAACCGCCGGGCAGAACGTCTCGCCGGACGGGCATTCGGTGGCAACGGCCGGGCAGCGCGTCGCAACAGCGGGGCAGCGTGTCGCCGCCGGTGGACAGGTTGTTTCCGCCGCGGGGCAACGGGTCTGGACAGCGGGGCAGCGTGTCAGCGCGGCCGCCTCCGGGCACTGCGTTTGTGTGACGGGGCAACGGGTACGGATGGTCGGACACTGCGTCGCGACCGCCGGGCAGCGGGTAGCCGTTCCGGGCTGCATCGTCGGCGCCGTGCTGATATCGCCCTCGGTGGCGCCCTTTTCCGGCTGCGCGATGACAATATCTCCGGTGGTGTCCACCGGATCTAGGCCAGGGTCGGAAGAAAAGGCGGGAACAATCGTCAGGAAGGAACAGACCAGCGCGGAGAGCAACGTGAAGCCGCTACAGCGCGGCAAAGCCCATCGACAACAACCAGATTGTGACATCGCAAGGCTCCTCTCAAGAACCAGGACAAGTGAGCGGCGGCCATCCCGGGCGCGCCACTTCGCACAATATACAACGGCTGAATGGTATTTCTATTCGGAATTTTTCCTGCGTGAGGCCCAAGCAGGGCGACTTGAGGCGCGAAGATCGGCAAGCGTCGTTCAACCGCCCACGAACCGAACCATGGTTTGCAGCCGAACCGTCAGGATGCGATTGCAATCTGTCTGCACATGTTCCGCTGATCGCCGACAACCCGCGACGGCTGCGCAGCCGCGAAACAGACCAGCGCAGCCGAAGCCATTGCCGCCCTGCGGAAATTGGCAGCCTGCGGCAAAGGTTGGTTCCGGCGCCGACCGAATCTAATCGCTTCCTCACGGGCGCGGTTCGGCTCGATGGGCCATCACAACGTGGGGGGATGTCGAAGCCGGTTTCACCGAAGAACCAAAGCCCGCTTCATGGAGCATTCATCTTGGCTACACTGCGGTCTATGAAAACGGTTGTTCGCTGCCCCTGGCCGACCGCAGATGATGCTCTATACGTCGATTATCACGACCGCGAGTGGGGCGTGCCGGTGCATGACGACCGGCGCATCTTCGAGTTTCTCGTATTAGAGGCGTTTCAGGCGGGTTTGTCGTGGCGGACCATCCTGCACAAGCGTGAGAATTTCCGCCGGGCCTTTGCCGGCTTTGACTGTGCGCGCGTGGCGACGTTTGGGGCGCGTGACACGGCCCGGCTGATGGCGGACGCGGGCATCGTTCGCAATCAGGCGAAAATCGCCGCGGCGATCCACAACGCCCGCTGTTTCCTCGAGATCTGTGAGGAGTTTGGTGATTTCGATCGATATATGTGGTCTTGGGTGGGGGGGGCGCCGATCGTGAACGCGCTGCAATCGATGAAGGACTGCCCGCCATTCACCGATGAGGCCGCCGCTTGGGCCAAAGACCTCAAGCGGCGCGGCTTCAAATTTCTGGGGCCGACGGTGGTGTACGCCCACATGCAGGCGGTCGGCATGGTCAACGATCATCTGGTCACATGCTTTCGCTACAAGGAATTGACCGGCCCCAAGCGAGCGAGACGGTCCGCCTCCTCATCTACTGAGAAGCGATGAGCGGAATTGCAACCCGATCCCGTCCAACTACTATGAGAGCGTTAGAGATGGGAGTGTGCCGCTTGCCGGGAATGTCGTTCGTCTTCCGACTTGGGCTGGTCGCGTGGTGGGCCGGGGCGTTGGCCGTCGCCGCCCAGCCGACCGTTGCGCTCACCATTCCCAACCCGGAAGGTTTCGTGAATGAGCCGCTCGAGGTGCAGCTCGCCGTCGAGGATTTTTCGGTGGCCGATCCGCCGGCGTGGCCCGATCTGCCGACGGCGACGGTGAATCTGATCGGAACCGCCGCCGACGCGCAGCGCATGTACATCATCAACGGTCGGCGGACCGATTCGCGCTCGCGGGTCTACCGCTATGAGATCATTCCGCGCGAAATCGGACCGCTGGCCATCCCGCCGATCAGCGTAACCGTCGACGGCAAGACGCTTGCGACCAAACCTCAGACCATTATGGTGCGGCGCAGCGACGCCGATGAACTGTTCATCGTCGAGGTCGGCAGCGGGCGAAAGCGCGTTTATGTTGGACAGCGGATCGCGCTGACGCTGCGCTTGTGGGTCAAGGTGCCGCGCAGCGGCGTAGATGTCTACGACGCGAATTCGCTCATTCAGTCGATTCAGCCGATCAACTTCGGGCCATTTCCCCGCCGGGCCAATATCAGTCAGCAGCTGCGCGAGACGCCCGCCGGCAAGCAGCATTACTACACCTATGACTTCGTGGCGGAATTTGTGCCGAGCCGGCCGGGGCCGCTGACGATCGACGATCTGAACGTCGGCTTTCAGTATCCGGCGCGGCGCGGTTATCGCAGCCTGCGACCCAAGCCGGTTTTTGAAGAGACCGAGGTGCTGGCCATACCCACCAACGGCCGCCCGCCAGGGTTTACCGGCGCGGTCGGGATCTTCGATCTGACCGTGACCGCCAGCCCGACGACCGTTCGCGTCGGAGACCCGATCGAAATCAAGATCGATCTTTTCGGTGACGGGCCGATTGAAACGCTGCCCGCGCCCGACTTCGCCGCCGATAGCGAGTTGATCGCCAAATTCCGCGTGCCGACCGAGACTCTGACGGGTGAAATGGTCGGTTCGCGGCGGCGTTATTCGGCGATTTTGCGGGCGCTCGATCCGACCATCACCGAATTGCCGCCGATCAAATACGTCTATTTCGACCCGGACGCGGAACGTTTTGTGATCGCCCGCAGCAACCAGGGTCAGCCGATCCCGCTCAAAGTCATGCCGGCCGAGCGGATCGACGTGGCCGACATGCCCGCCGCCAACGGCTCAACACCGCCACGCGAGGAACTTCAGCCGTTGGACGGCCTGCTGGGCTTGACCACGTCGGCGGCGCTGGTGTTGCGAACGGATGCGCAGGTTTCGAGTCGCGACGTTGTGCTCGCGGCGTTGACGGCGCCAGCGGCATTTGCAGCTTTCTGGGGATGGCTCGCCTATTCGCAAGGTCGGCTTGGCAGTCCGTCCCGGCGACGCCGGCAAACGGCGCGGCGCGCCGCGCTGGCCCGGCTGGAGGCCGC
>CAYQLG010000080.1:0-19715 GCA_964418235.1 uncultured Planctomycetales bacterium | reverse complement strand
GCGAGAATCCGAGCCGGCAAAAAGTTCACGAGCTCTCCGGCCCGTGCGTCCAACACCAACCGCGGCACAGATTCAGGGCTTGACGCCAGGATTCTTTTCCGCGTGACCCGAAAATCAAAGGCTGACGAAGCACTAGCGCAGTTTCGTTTGACCTGTAGCGTCGGCCCTCCGTGGCCGACGGCGAATCGGCTGCGATCCGCCGTCGGGCAGGGACGCCCGACGCTACAGGAAAAATGAAAACGCACTAGTGCTTCGTCAAACTTGAATTCTCGGATGAAGCGGAAAGGAGCTCCGACGTCACGGCATGAGATTCGTGTCTATCTTTGCAGTGGGACGCACGGGCCGGAGGCCCATGCTACCCTCGTTTCGAACCCGCAAATTCAAGTGTGACGAAGCACTGGCGCCGCATGATGTCCCGTGCGTTGTGGATCGCAACGCCGCGCCCGTGAGAGGCTGTCGAAATACACCGCCGACGCCAGGTGTTTCGACAGCCTCGTACGGGCGCGGTTCGGCTTAGAGCGGGCACGGTTCGGGGCGGCGCCTATCAGGGCCAGACACCCTCGAAGACTTCGGTCGCTGGGCCGGTCATGAAGACGTGCTGGGTGGCTTCATCCCATTCGAGCAGCAGCTCGCCGCCGGGCAGCGCCGCCGTCAACTTCCGCTGGGTGAAGTTGTTGAGCACGCCGGCAACGCAGACGGCCGACGCGCCCGTGCCGCAGGCCTGCGTCGGCCCCGTGCCGCGCTCCCACGTGATCATTTTGACGTAGTCGGGCCGAATCACCTGCACAAAATGCACGTTGATCCGCTGCGGAAAGAGCGGGTGGCGCTCCAGCGCCGGCCCCCACGCGTCGAGCGGCACCGCCATCAGATCCGGCTCATAGAAAACCGCATGCGGATTGCCCATCGAGACCGCCGTCAGGTGAAGCATCGGCGGGATCGGTTCGCGGCCGCTCCCCACCTTCAGACCGTTGATGCCGGCGAGCGGGATCGGCGCGCTGACCAGCCGCTCTCCGCCGAGCGCGACCGGGATCTCCGCCGGTCGCAGGATCGGCGGACCCATGTCGACGCGCACCTGCGCCACGCGACCGGCGCTGTCGAGCGTCAGGTCCATCGTGAGCACACCGCGATCGGTCGCGACGCGCAGCGGGTTGCGCCGCGCCAGACCGTGGTCATAGGCATATTTCGCGACGCAGCGCACGCCATTGCCGCACATCTGTGAGCGTGAGCCGTCCGCGTTGTACATGATCATGCGCACGTCGGCCTCGACCGGGCGACCGTCGGCATCGCGCGGCGGACCATCCGCGCCGGGCGGGGCGATCAGGATCAGCCCGTCGCTGCCGACGCCGCGATGTCGCTCGCTGATGGCCTGCGCCAGCGCCGGCGCATCGGCGACGCGCTGCTCAAACGTATTGACATAGACGTAGTCATTGCCCAGACCGTGCATTTTGGTGAATCGCAGCGGCATCAATCAAGCTCCCGGAAATCGCCCAATTCTTGAAGCACCGTTTCGCCCGTGGTTTGAATGAGGCGGAATCCTTCCGACCGCGAGCAGGCATCTTGACTTTGCGGAGCAGCCACGAACCCGGCTCCGCCTGAAACCACAATTATGGTCTCTTCGCGCCGGGCACGTGCGGCTCAGCGGCGCTGCGACGCGACCCAACTCTCCAACGCCGAGCGGCGGAAGGTGTACGTCCCCGGCTGGGCGGCGCGCTGGGAGACCAGCGCCGAATCGCGATCGATGATCAGCCGCACGAGCAGATCGCCGCGCCCGGTGCCAAAGAAGCCCTCGGGCCGCACCAATGGACCGGTCGCCTGGGGCAAATTGATCGGCGGCGACGTGCTGGTCAGCGTGTTGCGAGCGAGATCGTTGAAAATCTCACGCGCGTTGCCGCGGGTCAGGTCGATCAGCGTCGCACCGCCGCCTTCGGGATTTGTGACGCGCAAGCCGTCATTGGATAGGCGATTGAATGCCACGTCCATCGTGCCCTGGCCGATCGCGTCCTGGATGGACACATTGCTGCGCCGCTGAGATTCATCGAGCCAGCGTCGCATCGCCTGAGTCACGGCTTCGCCCGGATTCAGCCGGCGGATTTCATTGCTGCTCTTGCTGAGCGCGTCGACCAGGCCGTAATCGAGCAGGAAAATCTCAAACCGGTCGGTGCCGCGCTCATAAAACATGCCGAAGTTCCATGTTCCTTTTTTCGAAAGCGTCGCGACCGGGCTGTCAACGGTGAAATCGCTTTGCAGGCCGCCCTCGGCGACGCCCGCGCGCACGCGGCCATAGCCGACGCCGACGCGAACGCGCTTCGTGTCGCGCGTCTTGTAGGCTTCGCTGAGGATGGTCTTGCCGACCGACTCGATGATCATCGCCGTGTAGGGCTCCTCTTCGCCGATCTGCAACTTGACCGCCGAACGGATGCCCGTGCGAATTTGCGTCTGCTCGGAAAGCACGTCGCCGGTCTGCACCGGCTTCCACGCTTCCGGCTCGAGCGGCGACTGCTGCACGTCGCCCTGCACCTCGATCACTTTGGCCACGATCGGCGTGCGGTCGGCGGCGGCGGGCGCGGTGGCGCCGCCGGTTGCAGCCGCCGGCGGAACCGGGGGCGACGGCGAGGCAGGCGTTGCGGCCTGCTGCGCCCAAACGGCGCTCAGGCATCCGAGCATCAACAGCGCAAGCGATAGGCGGATATGCACGGCGATCTCCGGTAGCGCGTGTCGCGTCGGCGCGGCCGCGCGGCGGGGGGCCGTGCGAGCGATTCCGCCTTCAGCCGCGCTCACCATCGACACGGCCGCCGTTCGGGCGGTGAACGGACCATGACACGTCAAATGCCCATGAAAATGATAGGTCGGCGGCCGACGACTGGCGAGCGCCGCGCGGAAGGAATCGTGCCGGGTCGAGCGCTGCTGAATGCGGCCCGCCTGGCCCACTCAACAAAACGACCGGCTCCATGGAGCCGGTCGCTGGGTGATTCATGCTGCGCACTTGGCCCGCGCTGCGCCGATCAGAGGCGCTTCACGCAGGGGTTCCAACTAGGGCAGAAAAACCGGGCGAATCGTTGTATCCGCCGCGATGATGATCTCGTTCGACGGCTCAACCGACGTGCTGGCCGAGCCACTGGTCGTATCCGGCAACGTAATGGCGACGACCTGTACGCGGCGGTTGGTCTGCTTGCCCTGCCGCGAAGCGTTGGACGCCTTCGGTTTATGCTCGCCCTGACCGCCGGCGATGATGCTGGCGCTGTCAATGCCGAGGCGATACAGCTCGCGCGTGACCGCGGCGCCGCGATTGATGCTCAGGTCGAGGTTGTCGCTCCACTTATCTCGAGACTTATTGATCGGGTCCGTGTCGGTATGGCCGACCACCAGATACTGGCGACCCGCGTAGTTCTGCCGCAACTGACTGGCGATGCTCTGCAACTTGGCTCGCGCAGTGCCGCGCAGATCGGCCTTGCCCGAATCAAAGAGAATCTCTTCAGGGATATCAGCCCACGCCACGCCGCCGCGCTCGGTGAAGTCGCCGCGCTTGACCTCTTCGCTCGGCATCGGCATCGGGGCCGGCGCGGGCACGGCTTGCGCCGCGCGGAGCTGATCGAGCTGGCTCTGCAGTGAGTTGGCCCGCGCAAGGGCCGCATCGCGCTCCGCCATTGCGGCGGCATACTTGGAACGCAGGTCGGCGTTTTCACGCTCGAGCTGGCCGACACGCTCCTGACAGGCCTGAATCTGTAAATCTTTGGGGTCTTGACCGCAACCAGTCAGGGCCAGCACCGCCGCTAGCCCGACCATCCCGACGAAAAATCGCCGCGCCGTGTTCATGTGATCTCCTTTCACAGCTTTCGCGGGCCACCATGCCACAGCCATTTAGGATACCTAGGCCGGGGCCGGACGCAAGTCGGCCTGTCAATCGACCTGGTTCGTTGATGCGAGAACCGGACAGCCGAACGCTGTTTTCGGCCAGGCGATGAAAAATGGGTGGGACAGGCTTCCAGCCTGTCGATGGCCGGCTCGACGCCTGACCCCAGCCGTGCGTTTAGCCACTTCGTGAAGACGCGCGGCGAACTATTGACCGATTGGCTGGCGCGGGCCGCATGAATGCCGCCGCCACGGTGCAGCCCACGAACGCTGGCAGATTTCGCCAATGCTCCTACACTCTCGGTCGTCAGCGCCGAGCACGGCAGGACTGCGACGCCGATCGCAGGAACAGCCCGCCGTGCGGATCAACCTACAGAAGCGCGGAGCGTCACAACATGGCAGCGTCTTCGATTTTGGTGTTTGCGGGCAGCCTCCGAGCGGAATCGTTCAATCGCAAGCTGGCCCATGTCGCCGCCGAGGGCGCCCGCCGCGCCGGCGCGACCGTCACGGCGATCGACTTGCGCGACTATCCGCTGCCGGTCATGGATGAAGACCTGGAGCAGTCCCAGGGCCTGCCCGCGAACGCGCTTCGACTCAAGGAGCTGTTTCGCGCCAGCGACGGCCTCATCATCGGCTGCCCGGAATACAACAGCTCCATCACCGCGGCGCTCAAAAATGTGATCGACTGGGTCTCACGGCCGGAACCGAGCCGCCCGCCGCTGGATTGCTTTACGGGCAAGGTTGCGGGGCTGGTCTCGGCGTCGCCCGGGGCGCTGGGGGGCCTGCGTGGATTGGTGCACGTGCGCGCGATCCTCGGCAACATCGGCGTGTTGGTGCTGCCCGATCAGTTCGCGCTGGTACGCTCGCATGAGGCCTTCGGCGCGGATGGCGCGCTCAAAGACGCCAAGCAGCAACAGGTGGTCGAGGCGATCGGCGCGCGGGTGGCGCATGTCGCCGCTCAGCTTCGTACAGCGCCGGCGTAAGCGGTGTGGCAACAATCTCCCACCAATGAAGTGTTTTATTGCGGTGTGGGAACGATCTCCCACCGGTGAAATCTTTTGGCGGTGTGGCACCGGTCTCCGACCGGTGAACTGTTTTTGCGGGTCTCCGACCCGCCGGACTGCATGTTGAAATCTGGAAGCCTAGGTCCGCTCACAAATCGGAGACCTGTGAAATCAGCCTCCGTTCGCAGACCGGCCCCATACACGCGCAGCCGCAGCCCTCATGGCATCGTCGGCTCGGCACAGACGCCGCTTACCAGGCATGCCACAAACGGCTCGATGTCATCAAAATCAATCTGGCCGCTGCCGTCGATGTCGGCGAGCATGGCATCGCACGATGGATAGAGGCGTGCATATGCCTCGGCACTGGCCAAAGCCGCTACAAACGCATCGACATCGTCGAAATCGATGATGCCGTCACAATTCGGGTCGCCACGCGGGGGCCGGCTGCGCCAATTCGCCGGCGGAATCGGCTGCTTGGCAATCCCTGGCCCCTCCCAGCTCACGATCAGCCCGGCCTCGGCCCGTCCGTTGACATATTCCACGCGCAGCGGATGCAGCCCGGCCTGAAAGCCCGCCCAGGCGCTGCGCTCGCGGAAGAAGTGAATGCCGTCATTGTCGATCAGCCGCGTCGAACCCAGGTAGAGATTTGCGCCGCTGTCCGCGGCGCAGTGCAGCCGGTAAATGCCCGGCGTCTCGACCAGCAGAAAGCCGTCGAAGCGGGCGGCAAACTCTTCGCGCAGGCCGCTGATGTCGCCAAACGGCGCCTCGGCCAGCGGAAAGTCAACCTGTGTCACGCGCTCGACATGGTCGGCCACGCGACCCGCAAGGCTCGGCACGCCCAGCAAGATCGGCAGATCGAAATAATCCACGCGCAGATCGATCCAGCGCTCAGCAGGAATCACCTCGCGGGGAATTCCCGGCCCCTCCCAACTCACGATCAGCCCGGCCTCGCCGAGATTGTCGTAGTAATCAACGCGAATGCGATGCAGACCCGCCGACAACGTGATCGTGCCGCTGCGCGCGCGCATCTCGTGCAGTCCGTCGTTGTCGACCACCAACGCGTCATCAACGTAAAGCCGCGAGCCTTCGTCCGACTCGGTGATGAACGTATACAGACCGGCCTCCGTCTGCCGCAGGTCGATCATCCCCGTAAAGCGCGCCGCGACCCGCTCAGCACGGAAGCTGGTCGCAAAGACGCCGCTGGTCGGCGGATAGAAAATTCGCGCCGCGACATCCGAGCGCACCGGCGTCAGACGATCGAGATCGGGAAGGCGGGTGGGGCGCATGTCAAAGAACTCGCCCCGCAAGCCTGAAATCGCTGGAGTCACCACCTGCGGCGCGCGCTGCGCTAAAACGCTGACCGCGACCAGCGCCTCAGACGCGCCATCCGGCGCGAGCGCGGCATAGCGAAATGAATCGACATAGGCGCCGGGCACAGGCTGATAGAACAGTTCGTCGCGTCCGGCCGGCCCCGTGCCGCGCGACAGTGATATCAACGCGCCGGCCTGCGTAACCGCATCGAATGCTCCGATGCTGAGCGCATCACAGTTGCCATCCTCGTCATTGGCCAGCACGTCGATCCGCGCCGCAGCCCCTGCCAACAGCGGCGCTTCGTCAACAAACGCCCGCGGCGGCAGCGGCGTCGGATAGCCCGGCGCGGCATCCAGACAGTCGCGCGCCGGCCCGTCGCGATACGCGCGGATATAGCCGCGGCTTTCGTCCTCAAATTGCTGATAGCCGGCCGGGCATTGACCGATTCCCGCGCACATGACGGCGCACTGCGGATTCTCATCGCAGTGAATCGCATTCCAGTTGTGGCCCAGCTCGTGCGCCGTCAGCGCAGCCCGCAGCGGCAGCGTGTCGACAAACCGTGACTGAGAGAGACCATAGCTATTGTCGGCGCAGATCGCGCCGATATAGGCAATGCCGATCACATCCAGGTCGATATCACGCCCCGTGAAGAGGTGCGCCATGTCCCGTGTGATCGCGCCGCGCTCGGCCTGCCAGTGGGCCTGAAACTCAAGCAGCAGTTCCTCGGACCGGGAGGCGGTGTAGGGGTCGGCCTCATCCGAGCGCACCACGATCGCCGTGATCTCATAGGCGATCGAAAGATCACGTGCATAGAGCAGATCAACCTCGTTAAGCACCAGCTCGATATCGGCGACCGTCTGCGGCACGGAGCCGCCATTGAGCAGATAGAACTCATGATCTGCGTCGAGCGCGAGCTGCGCGATGCGCAAACACCCGCCGTCGCCGGCGCGGTCCGCCGCGGTGGCGGCTGGCTTGGCTGTATCGTCGCGGAAATCTCTCAAACGCGCGTGCGCGGACGCCAGTGCGCCCGCGCCGCAGCCAGCCAGAGCCGGATCGAGCGCCACGTCCGCTGCGCGATAGGCGATATGCGCACGGGCCGCCGCGCCGCCGCGCGCTGCGCTGGTCGCGCCGTTGTCGGCGCTGATGACCGGCTTGACGCCAATGGCATTCGCCGGCTGGATGTGCCACACGGCGCCGTCGCCGCGGCGAATCGTCGCTGTAAGCCCATCGTCGGCGACCGTAGCCGCGACGACGCTGCCCGGCTCGCCCAGCACCACGCCGCGACGTGTCCGCACCGGCGGCGACTCCTCCGGCTTCAACGTGCCGTCGGGCTGCTGCGCCCAGACTTGGAAATCGGATGCGCGCAGCGAGTGCGGCTGTAACCGCACCACGAAGGCATCACCGCCGAGCACAAGCGACAGATCAAACGCCGTCGCCTCGCTGGGCACATGCTCCAGTCGTAGAGTCTCAACGCGGGTCATATCCAGCCCGGCAGGCGGCGAGACATCGCCGGGCGCGCCGCCAAGGGCGACCGCAGACACGACCGACAATAGCGCCGCGCATAACATGGGCCACTGCCAACCACAGTCGAGCAATCGTATGTTCATCAGCATGCTGTGGACTCCTGTTGTGCGCGACGTGCGTTGAGGCGCTGGTCGGCGACGGTACAGCCTATGCGACCAGCCGCCGAATAGCGCAAAGTGCCGGTGCCGCGATCGTTTAACGGCGCGAGCGAAGCAGGCCGGCCGCCAGAGCGAGCATCAGGCCGACCGCGGGTTCCGGCACGACATAGGCTTGGTAGCTATAGCCGCGATCCGGCTCGCCCACGCCGGCGTCGATGTAGGTCGTGCCGAACCCAAAGGCCGCGCGCACTTCCGACTCGGAATGCCAGATGCCGTTTCGTCCCAGCCGCAATGAGATCGTACCGACGCCGCTTTCGGCCCGGACGTAGCCAAGCAGCATCTCGGCGTTGCCACTCTGAAGAACAGTATCCCTCAGGGTATAGTCATCAAGTCGATCGGACGAGGTGGACGAAAATTGCCACCCGCGTCCAGCACCGCCCAGCCCGCCGACCAACGTGACCTCTGACCCGACGAAGTCTGACGACGGCTCCCACCGGTAGCTAGCTGTTGGCCCGGTTCCGTTGCGCCACTGTGTCCAGGCGGTCGATAGGACGAGATCGCCCGTTGTCAGCAGCTTGAGATTCATGCCGCCCAGCGTGGACCCTTGTTGCGCCGTATTGTTCACGACCCGGGCCCAGATAGCTAATGTGCCGCCGGTCTGGATGGTTGGCAGCGGGCGATCGGGAGAAGGCGACTCAAAACTGCCGACACCTACCGTATCAGTGGTGTAGACATGAGCGCCTAGGCCGCCATCGGCCGGCCCCGTGCCGATTTGCGTGGGTGAATAGGGGCCGCCGGAGCCGGTCCAGGGAATAGAACCATCGCCGACCACCGACATGAAGAGCCGCACGTCCACCGCCATCGCACCGTCAACGATCAGGCACAACGCCAACACCTTCATGAGCTTCGACATGATATCCTCCTCTGAATAGGAACAACTCGATGCAAACGACACCGCAGCCCGTCTGACCGCGCCGCACCCTCTACGAAGCGGGTCACGTACACCCTGGCGACGATCGCGCCGAGCTATCACATCCGTGGCGAATCGTTCTGATCGGTCTCTTGCTCACGCGGGCTTTCAACCTTCCTTGCCTTGTGCGAGCAAGCGCTGACTACCGACGAGACCGCTCTACCTCGAATGCCCAGCAAGGTTGCGGCCCGCCGCGCTGCATGGATTGTCCTGCTCCAGACCTGTTTGGCGCGATACGAAGGTCGCATGCGATCACCCGCTTATCAGATGTCGGTATGATATCAAATCGAATTGCATGATGCAATGAAAAAGTTATCACTCTTCTTTCATTGTTGCAGAATCCGCACTACCGCTTCGTCAAACTTGAATTTTCGGATGAAGCGGAAAAGAGCTCCGACGTCACGGCATGAGATTCGTGCCTATCTTTGTCGTGGGACGCACGGGCCGGAGGCCCATGCTACCCTCGGTTCGAACCCGCAAATTCAAGTGTGACGAAGCACTACCGCTTTAATGGCAGCAGGTTATGCCTTGATAATTCGTTTCGTGGATATTGACTTGTCAGCCCGAAACCGACGTCGAGTCTGGGAGTGCTCTTGCATGTCTGCGTTCGCGCACGCAGGCACGCGCATCCTCATGCTGCTGCACATACCTCAAATGGCAATCGGCCCGGCTACGCTGTGCCCAGCGTGACCGGGCAGCAAGTCCTTGGAGCACCCTACCCGTTCCCCCCGTCCCCCGTTCCCCCGTCCGACTGGTGCGATCATCGACCTTGCTACGGACAAACCCCCGCCGCCAGACAGGTCACGAATTCATCGATGTCGCCAAAATTGATCGCGACGTCGCCGTTCACGTCGGCCAGCGGCCAGGCGCAGACCGCGCGATAGCCGGCTTCATAGGCGGCGCGCGAAGTCAGCGCGGCCACAAATGCGTCGATGTCGGCGAAGTTCACCAGCCCGTCACAATTGCAGTCGCCGCTCCGCTGCAGCGGGCGGAGTTCGGGCACAAAAAACTCGCGCACGATCCGCTCAGCCTCGCTCGCCACGACCGAGTGCCCCACGCCGGGATAGATTGTCAGCGCGCTGCGCACGCTATTGGCCTGCAGCAAGTCGAACAGGTCCTGACTATGCCACGGCGGGACGACGCCATCGCTCGCGCCGTGCCAGACATAGAAGGGCGGATCATCCGTCGAGACGAACGTGAGCGGCATGGCCGAGCGCACCTGCGCCTCTTCATCCTCCCAGCCCGGCTCGCCCAGATGTGCGAGCAACTCGGCGATGCAGACGCCCGTCATGCGCGATTCCGCCGAGGTGCACTCGGTATGCCAGGGTTCGAGGAAATTGGTGGGACCAAAAAAGTCACAGGCCGCCTGCACCCGGCTGGAGCGCCCCAGCGCTGTCCCGACGGCGCCCTCCAGCGTGCTCACGTCGCCGCTTGTGCCGACCAGCGCGGCCAGATGACCGCCGGCGGAGGAGCCCCACACGCCGATACGGGCGGGGTCGATCCCATAGCGGGCGGCGTTGGCTCGCAGGTGCCGCACTGCCGCCTTGCAGTCATGGATCATCGCCGGATGCGTGGAATCGCCCGAAAGACGATAGTTGGTGCTGGCCGAGACAAAGCCCGCCGCCCGCAGCGCCGCGACCCAGCGGCCGCCGGAGCTTTTGTCACCGCTGCTCCAGCCGCCGCCGTGAATCCACAGAATGCAGGGCCGCGGCTCAGTGACGCCAGGAATCCGCCAGACATCGAGCACCTGGCGCGGATGGTCCACGCCATAGCGCTCATTGGCGAAGGTCGGCGTCTGCGCGGCCAGCGGCAGTCCGCCTGCCACCCACAAACCGACCAGCCCGACCAGCCAACCCGCCGGAAAACCGCTGCGCGACTTGAACATAAGCGTTCTCCCATTCGTCAGCCGCGCCACCGGATCGGCTGAAGCCTGCGCATACCGTGGCCGCAGCCTTGTGCAGCCTGACGCTGAGCCTAACGGCTCAGTCGCCCCCTTATTCGATCCGCCCACGCCGTCGCTTGTCCAGAGGACTCGCTCCGCGAAGCTGGTTCCACGCCGCCCATGATCGGTCGGGCTGATAGGCAGTGCTGTTCCAGCCATAGTCGGCGATCGGCCCGAGGGCGCGTTCGAACTCGGCGAGGTCGTGACGGTTAAGCTCGTTCAGGACGGGATTGGAGTAGAGCGCCCGGATCGATTTCCACAGATCCGCGGCTCGACCCCGCAGCGGGCCGGGCAGGAGCGGGGCGTTGTCCCAGATGCTCGGCGGCCGCCGAAAACTGCGGGTGATGCCCTCCAGCGAGGCGCGGGTTATCCGCCAAGAGTAGATCATCGGACCGGTCCAGAGCAACTCGACCGTCGGGTCGGTCACGCCCAGGCCCATTTCATCGGTATAGGGCACGGGAAAGCGCGCATACCAATCGCCCACAATCAGAATGCGTGCCGACGGCCAGTGCTTTTTCACGAACTCGCAAAATCGCGCCATCAATGGCACGTCGCGGCGGGCGTCAAACACGTTTCGATCATCCAGAAAGAGCGCGAAATTTGTGACGCCGCAGGCTTCGTGAAGGCGGCGGAGCTTCGCCTCGATGCGGTCGAATCCATAACTGCCGCGCGCGGCGCGTGCGTCATAGCGCTGCGCCGGAGAAATCGCCCAGAAGAAGTCGAGCAGCTCCTCACGAGCTGCGGCCGCGGCCAGCGTGATCGGTCGCAACGCCTCCGGCGGATAGGGCTGCTCCCAAAGCTTGCGATGATAGGGATCGTTCTTGGGGCCGTAGACATAGCGATCTTGGCGCAGCCGCGCCGCCAGTCGGATCAGCCGCACGCGCTCCTGCGCCGAGTAAAGCCGATCAGCATAAAACGCCTCCAGAATCCCGCGATGCTCGATCGCTGGAAAGTCCACCACCTCACCCAGCGCACAACTTCCATCGGGCTGGGCAAGCTCCGCCGCCACGCGCACGGCGCAGAGCGCCCCCGTCGGCGATTCGGCATAGAGTCGCGTCGTCACATCGGCGTCACCGGCGGTCGTGGTCAGCGTGAAACGATCGCGTCGGAAGGCGCCCTGCTCCCATGTGGCCCGCGCCTCCGCCGATGGCAGGCTCGGCGCCGAATCGAAGCTGAGCGTCCAGACGCCTGCGGCGCGCGGCGCTCCTGGAAGGGCGCCCAGCATCCTGTCGGCCGCTGCGCGCCAGGCTTCCCCGGCTGGACCGGCGGCGGTATCCAGCCGAATCGAACCGACCGGCCGGCTTTGCCCGCGTTCGCTGTAATACTGTGGAGTCGGATAGATCATCGATGCCCCCTTGGGTTTAGGATCCTTGCAGGTCGAGGCCCGGATCGGTCGTCAGGCCCCAGAAGAAGACTTCCGGGTTTCGCAGCGGCGGCAGTGCCACCCCGGCATCCTTCAGCGTGTCGCGCACGCCCGAGTTCGAGTTTGGACCGGTCAACAGATAGGGGGCCGGATAACGCCGCTGATGCAGTTCATAGAGACGGCGACATTGCTCAGCCGTGATCAGCGCCGACGCTTCAAAATCGGGCGAAGTCCACTTGGGAAACGAAAAAATTCGCCCGACCGGCAACGGAAACAACTCCGGACCAAACTGTAGATTGAATTTCTTGCCGACGCCCGGACAATCCCGTCCGTCCACCACCGCCCCGAGATGCCGCGCCACGCCGCCCACCAGCGCGCTGCGATACTCGATCGGAAATTGTTCGCTTTCCGGTTGCGACGGCGCAACGCGCATTACACGGTCCGTCTCGCGGTCGCGCGCGATCAAGCCCTCGGCGGATAACGCATCGAGCAATGGCGCGAGCGGCGTCGCGTGGCCGGCCTTCTTCCACGCTCCGGCGAGTTGTCGCTCGCTGCGGCCCTTGGCGCCGATCAGCCGCAGCGCCTCCACGCCCGTTGCGCCAATGCGACCTGGCTCGGGTACGGCCGCTGCGTCCCGCGGTCGGTGCGCCGGCTTGGTCAGGCTCGGCAGTTTGGCTTTTTCGGCGCCGAGCCGGCGCAAGCCCGCTTCGGCCTGAGCCAACAGATCGCGCAACATGGCGCGTTGCAGCAAGAGCTGCTGAATCGCCTCAGCGCGCTGTGCCGGCGTCAAACGTGGCTCGCGTCTGCCGCGCGGAGCCGCCCTGCCTTTTGAGTTTGTGTCGGAACGACGCCGCCCACCCGATGAACCGCGCTTGGCCATGACGTTTCTCCCTGCGCTCCAGGATTCCCACTCCGACGGCCTGAGCGGAAGACTCGTTTCGAGTTCTCCGTTCCGAAATATCAATTCGTGAGAAGCGTAACGTTGATGGGCAAGTTTGTGTGAAGCGACCGCGCTAACATGGTCGCGTGATCGAGCCCGCCGCCGGGCTGTCTGGCGTCATCGGGACCGCGCGGCGCTATGCCAGCGCGTGCTTTTCCTCAAACCCGCTGTCGCCCCCCGCACCGCTACCCGACACTCGCTACTCGACTTTTATTCCGGCCACTGGCGCGGTCCGACGCTCAGCAGCAACCCCTCGCCATCGATCGGGTAATTCGCCAGACAATCGGCGATGCCCGGCGCCGTCACGGCTTCGATCGCCGCCAGCCGCTCCTCCGCCGGGCGCGGCCGGTTATATCCTTCGAGGTCGTCGATGAGTTGCATCATGCGCGTGCGCGGGCTTTCGGCTTCGAGCGCGACCTGCGTGCGCCGCCGGTTCTTGACGCGGGCCAGCTCTTCATCGGTCACGCCGTCGCGCATCACGCGCTGGGCTTCGGTCCGCAGCGCCGCGAGCATCTCTTCGCAGCGCTGCGGTTCGCCATCGGCATAGAGCGCGATAAAGCCGCAATCGGCGTAGCTCAGCCAGGTCGCGCCGGCGCTGGTGGCGATGCCCTGTTGGACGATGTTCCAGAAACAGCGCGAATTCGCCCCGCCCAGCACAGACGTGAAGATGTCCAGCGTCTCGCTGAGCGGATGTCCGTGCGGCGCCGCCGGAAAGAGCAGCACCAGCGACTGCTTCTTGAAGCGCTCCAGTTTCAGCGTGCGGACGCCCGTCGGAAACGGGCCGCGGGCGGGCACGGCGGCCGCCGGCGCTTCGCCCGACCACGCCCCGCACAGGCGCTGCGCATCATCAAAAAGCCGCTGCGGATCAAGCGCCCCGGCCCCCATCAGGATCATGTTTCGCGGGGCATAACGCGCCGCGTGATAGGTCAGCATGCGCTCGCGCGGCATGCGCTCGATCGACTCCTTCTCACCCAGAATTTCATGCGCGAGCGGGTGAGTCGCAAAGAGCGTCTCATGCAGAAAGGCATAGACGTGCCGGTCGAAGTTGTCGTCGCTCATCGCGATCTCTTCGAGAATCACCTTGCGCTCGGTTTCGTAATCCTCCGGCGGAAGGCTGGGGCGCATCATGTCGGCGATGAGTTCGAGTTGCTCGCCGCAGCGCTGCGCCGGCACGCAGCCGTAATAGACCGTGTGCTCCTTGCCGGTAAAGGCGTTGTAGATGCTGCCCAGCTCATCAAAGCGGATGTTGATGTCGAGCGAGCTGCGCGTCGGCGTGCCTTTGAAGCACATATGCTCAAGAAAATGGCTGACGCCGTGGTTGTCGGGGCCTTCATGGCGCGAACCGGTGTTCACAAGAAACGCGACCGCCGCCGAGCGGACGCGCGGCATGACCTCGCACACGATTCGCAACCCGTTGGACAAGGTCTGATCGACAAACGTGGATGACATCGCGACTCCAATCCTTACGCGGTCCCTCGAACAGGCCCACAGCACGCACTGTAGCGTCGGCCCTCCGTGGCCGACGGCGTATTCCGACAGATCGTGGCGCCGTGGCCGATGGCGATTGTCGCCGGCATGCACGGCCAAACCGACCCGGCGTGGGGTGCGCAGCCCCAACGCTACAGTGCCCGCCGGGCCGACCTTGGCCTCGGGCCATTTTCACTCACGCCGATTTGGAAGGATGCAACGCGCTGCGGCGGATCCGACTGACGGTCCTGTCTTTCAAAGAAATTCCGGCTCGGCGACAGCGGGAACCAGTCCGGCGGCCGCCCCCTCGGCCAGCAGCCGTCGCACCGCCTCGCGCCCGCGCGGGCCGTAATCGCGCGTCCACTCATTTACATACATGCCCACAAACCGGTCGGCTAGTTGATGATCCAGCCCGCGGCCATAGCGCAGCGCGTAGGCGACCGCCTCCTGCCGATGGTTCAGGCTGTAATCGATGCTGGCGCGGACGATGCCGGTCAGTTCTCGGCAGCGCTCGGCCCCGAGATCGCGCCGCACGCCGTTACCACCCAACGGCAGCGGCAGGCCGGTCTGCTGCTGCCACCAAACACCGAGATCAACAACCAGTTGCAGCCCCTCGCGCTGATAGGTCAACTGCCCCTCGTGAATGACCAATCCGGCATCGACGCGTCCCGCCGCCACCGCCGCCGGTATCTGGTCAAACATCACCACTTCGTAGGTAAACGCGCCCACGGCGCCTTGCGCGGCGCCGCGCTCGCCACCGCGCCCCAGCAGCAGTTGCAGCGCGAGAAAAGCCGTCGTCATCTTGCCGGGAATCGCGATATGCCGTCCGCGCAGGTCGGCGATGGTCAGCGGCTGCTTGCTCACGACGATCGGGCCATAGTTGTCGCCCATGCTGCTGCCGCAGGCCGTCAGGCTGTACTTGTCCGCCAGGTAGGGATAGGCATGAATGCTGAACGCGGTGATTTCATAGACGCCGCGCATGGCCCGTTCGTTGAGCGTCTGAATGTCTTCGAGGATGTGCTCAAATTGATACGACCCCGCCGGCACGGCCCCGCTCGACAGGCCGTAAAACATGAATGCGTCGTCAGGGTCCGGGCTATGTGCGATTCGGATCAGCATGCCGCCTCCAGCCGGGTCGCGCGGCCCCATCGGCCGCTCAACGCATTGCGATAGTAGCCGAGCCGCGCGTCGGTCTCCATGCCGGCGGGTCTGCCTACACGATCAACATCGCATCCCCATAGCTGTAGAAGCGATATTCTTCGCGGATCGCCTCGTGATAGGCGTGCCGGATCAAGTCGCGGCCCGCCAGCGCCATCACCAGCGCCAGCAATGTGCTGCCCGGCAGGTGAAAATTCGTGATCAGCCGATCGACCAGCCGCCAGCGATAGGGGGGATAGATGAAGATATCCGTCCACGCCGGCCCCGCGCCGTCGCCCTGTTCCTCGTCACCAGCCCGGTGCGCATCCCAATTCTCTGGCGCGCCGAGCGACTCCAGCACACGCGCGCTGGTCGTGCCGACCGCAACAATCGCCCCGCCGGCGGCACGCGTCGCCCGGATCGTCGCCCGCGCCGCCGAACCGCACGAGTACCACTCTCGATGCATCACATGATCCACGAGATTTTCGCAAACCACCGGCACAAATGTGCCAGGCCCGACGTGCAGCGTCACCTCCGCTCGCCGCACGCCGCGGAGCGCCAACTCTTCCAGGAGCTGCGGCGTGAAGTGCAGCCCGGCGGTCGGCGCCGCCGCCGATCCGGGCGCGGCCGCATAGACGGTCTGATAGCGCTCGGCGTCAGCGGGCGAGGCCTGGTGGATGTAGGGCGGCAACGGCGGGCGCCCGACTTCCGCCAGCCACGTCAGCGGATCGATCGGCTGATCCGGCGCCACCAGCCACTCGCCGCGCTCCTCTCGCCGCAAGAGCCGCAGTCCGCTGCGCGCCGGCGCTTGTCGATTGTGAAGCAGAATTTCCAGTCGCTCGCCCTCATGCAGCCGCGCCGAAGGTTTGAGCAAGACGCGCCAGCCGTCGGCGAGCATGGCCTCATGCTCTTCCGACGGCGTCACGCGCGAGGCCACGGTCGCGCCGCCGGCCTGCGGCACGTGCCCCGCCTCACTGCGCAGGAACAGCCCCTCGACCAGGCCGCCGGTCGCGCGCCGCGCAAAAAAGCGAGCTGGCATCACGCGCGAATTATTCAGCACCAGGCAATCGCCCGGAGAAACATACTCCACGACATCGCGAAACCGCCGGTGCTCGATCCGACCCGACGCCCGCTCCAACACCAGCAGCCGCGACGCATCGCGCGGCTCAACGGGCGTTTGCGCAATGCGCTCCGCCGGTAAGTCATAGTGCAGTTCGGAAAGCAGCATAAGTCGCGTGATAGCGTATGCGATGCGCGGCGGAGGGAAAGCTGGCAACGCGGCCGCGGCTGCGACTTGCGCTCAACGTCCATCATCAGGCTGTGCGGGCGCCCACAGCCCGCCCGTTTCGGTCAGCCAATCGGCAATCCGCTCGCTGGCGCGGCGGATGTCGCCGTCTGAGACATCCAGCTCCAACAGCGGCAGCCGCGTCTGCCGAATCAACCCGCGCAGCAGCTCCTGCTCGCGCACGAAGACGCTCAGGTCGTCATATTGTCGCGGGTTGCCCGAAACGCGCAGCCGCTCGGCGCGGGCCGTCTCAAACGAATCCGCGCTGCGATGGCAGAAAATCAGATGAAAGCCCAGCGGACGTAGGCGCGCCTCAAGCCACACAAAATCGAGCCGGCGGCCGCGCGCGGCGAGCTGATGCGCCTGCGTCGAGTAGTGAAACCGATCGATAATCCACGAGTAATAGGGCATCAACTCAAAGAGCCGCGCCCAGGTGGCATAGGTCTCCAGCGCGCGGGCTTCCTCGTCCGGCGCGAAGTTGATCAGGCCGCGCCCCCAGGGAGTGTTGGTAAACGCGCACCATTCGGCGGAAATCACCGGTGAGTGATAGCGGTAGCGCCGCGGGCCGACGATGCGCGGATGCTCATTCAACGCGAAAGCCAGCTCGGTTTTCTGCGTCAGGCGCGTGCCTTCGAGAATGATGTGCGGGCAGAGTTTCGCTCCCATTGACGCTCCACTTGAACGCAGTGAATGCCGGAACAACCATATGATTACGTCAACCTACCGAAGCTCCGGCAGAGCGTTCAATCAATAGTCAATAGTACGGTCAGGTCAGCACCGCCGGCGCCGCCGGCCCGCGCGCACTCCTCAACTCGTCGCTCGATCCATCAGCCTAACAGGTTTGGGACGATGCGCGGCGCCCGCCATACGGCCGGGCCCTCATCTTCCCACGTTTCCAGCTTCCCACTTTCCCACCCGCTCACATTTCCCACGGCCCGGCCCATCCGAGCGCTTATCATGGCGGAATGTCCGAACTACTCTTTCACGGGGCCGCCGGCGAAGTCACCGGTTCCATGCATCTCGTTCACCATAAGGGCCGCTGGATCGCCCTCGATTGCGGCCTGGTCCAGGGCCGTCGTGCCGAGGCCGAAGAGCAGAACCGCGACTGGCCCGTCCCGCCGAAAGAGCTGGCCGCGGTCGTCCTTTCACATGCGCACACCGACCACACCGGCCGGTTGCCGCGTTTGGTGCGCGACGGCTTTACGGGGCCGATCTATTGCACCTCGGCGACGCGCGACCTCTGCTCGATCATGCTGCCCGATTCAGCCCACATCCAATCGGAGGACGTGCCCTATGTGAACAAGAAACGCGCCCGCGAGGGCTTGCCGCCGATCGAAGCGCTCTATGACGCCGAGGACGCGCTCGCCGCGCTCCGGCTGATGCGTCCGGTGCCGCTGGGCGAATGGTTCACGGTATTGCCGAGATTGCGGGCGCGTTTTCAGGAAGCCGGCCACATGCTCGGCTCGACCGGGATCACGCTCGCGCTCGGCGAAGGCGCCACCCCGGCGCACACGCTGCACTTCACCGGCGACCTCGGCCGCCCGCGCACGCCGATCCTGCGCGACCCCGCCGCCATTCCTCCCTGCGACACGCTCATCTGCGAATCGACCTATGGCGGCCGCGTCAACCCGCAAATCACCGACGCCGAGGAAGAACTGGCCCGCGTCGTCCTGCGCACGATCGCCCGCGGCGGACTGATGATCGTGCCGGCGTTTTCCGTCGGGCGCACACAGACGATCGTCTACTACCTGCACCGCATGATGGAGTCCGGCCGTATGCCGCGCGTGCCCGTTTTTGTCGATAGCCCGCTCGCCATCGACGCGACCGAGGTCTTCCGGCTGCACGTCGATCTCTACGACCAGGAGGCGGCGGAATTTCAGCGCCGACTGGGTGACATCCTTGGCGGGCGCTGCTGCACGTTTGTGCGCGAGGCCGAGGAAAGCCGCCGCCTCAACACGCGGCGCGAGCCGTGCGTGATCATCGCGGCCAGCGGCATGTGCGAAGCCGGCCGCATTCGCCACCATCTCAAGTATCACATCGAGGATTCGCGCACCACGATCCTGCTGCCGGGCTATCAGGCCCAGAACACGCTCGGACGACGGCTCGCCGACGGCGTCCGAAACATCCGGCTTTTTCATCAAACCTATCACGTCGAGGCCGAGGTCGTGCAACTCCACGGCTTCAGCGGCCACGCCGATCAGAACGAGCTACGCGCCGCGCTGCGGCCGCTCTTGTCGCGGAATCCGCGGATCTTTCTCGTGCATGGCGAGCGCGAACAGTCCCAGGCGTTGCAAGAGCGGCTGACCACCGATGGGTTTGGCCATGTGAGCGTCGCGCAGCGCGGCCAGCGCGAGCGCCTGGAATAGAGCGTTTTTTTTCCTGCAGCGTCGGTCGGCTCTACCTGGCGGCGTGTCGCGCCGATTCGCCGTCAGCCACAAAGGGCCGGCGCTACAGTTCGATCGAAACTGCGCGAGTCACGCATCAGGGTTCAACCGCGGCTCCGGAACGATTGAATCTGCCGGCGTGGCCATTGCTGCCCGGTTGAGGGGGGTATGCGCCTCCCCGCTCTGCTTTACGAACGGCGGCAGCGGTTGAATAATTCCGCCGGTCAGTTGGAACCAGTCAGGATGCCGCAACCATGCCGACGCTGGATTGGATCGGTAAGAAAGCCGTTGTGAACCATCATCAGCACGTTCCATACCGGCTGCTGCATTGCGATCGCGCGCTATCCGCCGGCGATCCGAGCAGCGGGAATCTGCTGGTTGAAGGCGACAACCTGCTGGCGCTCAAGGCCCTGCTGCCGTACTACGCGGGGCGGGTCAAGT
>CAYQLG010000079.1:0-19998 GCA_964418235.1 uncultured Planctomycetales bacterium | reverse complement strand
AGCGAGAATCCGAGCCGGCAAAAAGTTCACGAGCTCTCTGGCCCGTGCGTCCCACGACAAACCGATGCACTCTTTGCACGCCATGACGCTGCGGCTCTTTTGTGTATCATCCGAAAATCCATGTAAAAGCGGTTTCAAATTGCCTGCAGCGCCGGGCCTCACTGCCCGACGGTGTATCTTCGAGGACTCGCCGTCTTCCACGGAGGGCCGACGCTACAGATAAAGATAATTCGTTCTAGAGCGAACAATCAAAATGGGCTAAGCGGTACGGTCCAGCTCAAACGCGCGATGCACCGCCTTCAGCGCCCGCTCGCCGTCGGCGCGCTTCACCAGCACGCTCACGACAATCTCGCTGGTCGAGATGTTCTCGATGTTGACCTTCTCCGCGGCGAGCGCCTCGAACATCTTCGCCGCCACGCCGCGATGGCTGCGCATGCCCACGCCGATGATGCTGACGCGGCTGAGTTGATCGTCGATTTCGACCTTCTTGGCGGCGAAGCGCTGCGCGAGCAACTCCGCGACGGCGTGGACCTCGCCACTGTCGCGCGTGCCCTCAACGGTAAAGCCCAGCACGCAATCGATCCCCGCGCTGGTCACGTTCTGGATGATGTCATCGACCAGCAGGCCGCGCTTGGCGACTTCGTCAAAGATGCCCGCGACGATGCCGGGCTGATTGGGCAGGCCGACGAATGTGGCCCGCGTGACTTCGCGCTTCAGGGTCGCGCCGCTGACGGTGATGCCTTCCATGCCGGGGAGTTTGCTGGTGTCCATGATCATCGTTCCGGGGTTGTCGGTGAAACTGCTGCGCACGTGAATCGGCACGTTGAATTTCTTGCCCAGCTCGATCGAGCGGCCGTGCATCACGCCCGCGCCGAGGCTGGCCATCTCGAGCATCTCGTCATAGCTGACATAGTCGAGCTTGCGGGCTTCGGGCACGATCCGCGGATCGGTCGTGTAGACGCCGTCAACGTCGGTGTAGATCTCGCAGACCTCCGCGCCGCTGGCCGCCGCCAGCGCGACCGCGGTCGTGTCGCTGCCGCCGCGGCCGAGCGTGGTGATGTTGAAGTCGGCGGTGACGCCCTGAAAACCCGCGACGATCGCAATATGGCCGGCGTCGAGAATGCCGCGCAACTTGCCGCTGTCGATGCTCTGGATGCGGGCCATGCTGTGGCTGTCGTCGGTCAGCATGCCGACCTGCGCCCCGGTCAGGCTGATCGCGTCGTGGCCGGCTTCGTGGATCGCCATCGCCATCAGCGCGATGCTGACCTGCTCGCCGGTCGAGAGCAGCATGTCCATCTCGCGCTTGCTGGGCTTGCGCGCGACCTGATAGGCGAGATCGACGAGCTGATCGGTGGTGTGGCCCATCGCCGAGACGACCATCACGACCTGCTTGCCGCCGAGCTTCGCGCGGATCGCGCGGCGCGCGGCGAGGTGAATCCGGTTGGCGTCGGCGACGCTGGTTCCGCCGAACTTCTGAACGAGAATGGGCATGACGCCGCGGGTCTCCTTTTCCGGGTGGATAGGTTATGCGGATCAGGCGGCGTGCGGCAAATGGCACATTCGGATCCAAAATCGAGGTAGATTGGCTCAAGCCGGCGCGGCCGATCAACCTGCAATTGGCAGAGGTGCATGTCTGCGCACTCGGCCGATCAGGGTTAATTCCCTATCCGCCAGGCTCGCGGCGTGGGCGTGAGCGTGAGCGAATTGCACCCGGCGTTGCCACCTTCGAATGGCACGCCGGAGACTGCCCCTCCGCCGCGTTATTCTGCCGTCAACTCCACCCAGACCGATTTGGCGAATTCGTCATCTCCGGTGAAGTCCGGCGGGAGCGGCTCGCGCCGCGCCGTCCGGATCACGCGGCCGGCGGCCTCGGCGGCCTGCTCGACGGCGAAGAGCAGCCGCCGGTCGGACAGGTCGCGCTGATTGGTGGACAGCAGCAGCGTGCCGCGCGGCGCCAGGCCATCGAGCGCGTCGGCCACGAGCGCATCCAGCTCATCACGCAGCGAGAACGCCCGGCCGGTCTGCTTGACCCGGGCAAAGCTCGGCGGATCGAGAATGATGAGGTCGAAGACGCGCCCCTGCCGCAGCGCCCGGCCAAAATACTCGCGCGCGTCTGAGCAGATGAAGCGGTGCGCGGCAAGGTCGAGCGCATTGGCGGCGAAATTGCGCTTGCCCCATTCGAGATAGCGTTTTGAGACATCGACGCTGACGGTCTCGGCTGCGCCGCCGGCCGCCGCCGCAATCGAGAAGCCGCATGTATAGGAAAACGTGTTGAGCACGCGCCGCCCCGCCGCGACGGCCCGCACGCGGGCGCGATTGTCGCGCTGCTCGAGAAACAGCCCGGTGGAATAGCCGTCATAGGGGCGCACGAGGAACGTCAGGCCGTTTTCGCGCACGGCCAGCTCAGCAGGGGCGGGCGCGCCCAGCCACGGCTGTGCGTCGCGGTGCAGCGCGTCGAGTTCGCGCGTGCCCGCACCCGCGCTACGATCGCGCGGATAGACCTTGCGATAGACGGCGCTGGCGCCGCAGCGCTCCATCAAGCGCTCGCACAGGTCGCCCACGACCGCTTCGTCCGTCGCGAGCCGGCCCTCGTGCAGTTGCGCGATCAGCACCGGGCCGAGCTTCTCAATCACACAACCCGGCGCGCCATCGGCGGCGCCGTGTACGAGCCGCAGGCAATCGGTCTGTGGATCGGCCAGCAGCGCGGCCCGCTGGTCCAACACGGCGGCGATGATCTGGCCAACATCGCGGAACGGCCCGCTCCGAAGTCCGGCATCTTGCGCAGCCCACACTCGGGCCGAGCCTGCTTCACGCCGGCCCTGCCCGCGCTGCGGCGGGAGCTTCTTGGCGCTGAGTGTTTCGCGCGAGCGGGAATCTCGCGCCGGCGGCTCGCCGTTCGATCCTTTGCCGCGTCGACCGCGCGATCCGGCGCCGCTGTGGCCGCGGCTGCGCCGGTCGCCGTCGCCTGGCCGCCCGGCGGAGGTTTTGCCGGAAGACCGTCCGCGTGATCGCTTGCCCGGCCTCATGGGGTCACTTTCAAGACGTGGAAGTTCTTGCGGCCTTTGCGCAGGATGATGTATCCGCCCGGCAGGAGATCGCCGGCGGCCAGCACGCTCGCCGCGTCGGTCGCCGGGCGATTGTTGACGGTGACCGCGCCGCTGGGCAGATCCTGCTTGGCCCGCCCGCGCGAAGGATAGAGCCCGGTGTCGGTCAGCACGCCGACGAGCAGCGCCTCCGGCGTGCCCAGGCGAGCGGCGGGAAACGCCGTCGTCGGCGCGCCCTGAAAGGCTTCGGCCAGCTCCTGCTCGGAAAGCTCGCGATAATCGGCTTCCTTCGAAAAGAGCAGCGCGGTCGCGCGCTGCGCCCGGGCCAGGGCCGCGTCGCCGTGGATGAAGCGCGTCGTCTCCTCGGCCAGACGCCGCTGGGCCTCGCGCTGTTCGGGCCGCTCGGCGACGAGCGGCTGATAGTGGCGCTCGATCTCCTCAGGCGCGAGCAACGTGAAAATCCGCAGCAGGCGCAGCACGTCCGCGTCTTCGGCGTTCAACCAGAATTGATAGAAATGATAGGGACTGGTGCGGGCCGGATCGAGCCAGACGTTGCCCTCCTCCGACTTGCCGAATTTCCGCCCGTCGGAGCGCAGCAGCAACGGGCAGGTCAGCGCGTAGGTCTCGACGCCGCGCAGCCGGCGGATCAGATCGGCCCCGCTGACCATGTTGCCCCATTGGTCGCTGCCGCCCAGTTGCAGCGTACAGCCGTGACGATCGAACAGCTCAAGGAAATCGTACGATTGCAGCAGGGCGTAGCTGAACTCGGTGTAGGAAAGGCCTTGCTCGCGTCCCTCCAGCCGGGAGCGAACCGAGTCGCGCGTGATCATCACATTGACCGAGAAATGCTTGCCCACGTCGCGCAGAAAGTCGATCAGGTTCAAGCGCGTGAGCCATGCCGCGTTGTCGAGCAGCAAGCCCCGACCCGTCGAGAGATCGAGATAGCGCTCGATCTGGCGACGGATGCCCGCGAGATTGGCCGCCAGCGCATCTCCGGCCAAGAGCGAGCGCTCGCTGTCTTTGCCGCTGGGGTCGCCGATCAGCCCCGTGCCCCCGCCGATCAGCGCGATCGGCACGTGGCCGGCCCGCTGCAGCCGCACCAGCGTGAGCAGCGGCAGCATGCTGCCGACGTGCAAGCTGTCGGCGGTCGGGTCAAAACCGCAGTAACCGGTGAGGCGCTGCGTGCGCATCAACTCCGCAAGCTGGGGTGAATTCACCTGGTGCACAAGCCCGCGCGCTGCGAGATCGGCACAGAAGTCGGTGGAGATCGGCGTCACGGTGCGGATTCCTGTCTATCGTCGGCGGCGGGCGGTGGCTGCGTTGGGCAGACAGGTCGCCGATGCCGCGTATTATTTTTCGCTTCGGAGTCTAGCGGATGCGTGCGCTTCGCAACACATGGCCCGATGCGCAAACGTCACGCGCCGCTACAGCGGCGCCGCTGTGAACCGCACCGGCACGCCTTCGACCTCCACCGTGGTCGCGTCGGCAGGTGGCATGGGTGTACAGGCCACTGTCGCCGCAAGGCACTCACTGCGAAGCGTCTCTTCAAACCGGCGAACGATCGCCAGGAATTCATCCGCCGCCGAGATGATCAGCGTGATGCGGGCCTCGTAGGCGAGGTTCTGCTCTTTGCGGGCCTGTTGAATATGGTGGATCAGTTCGCGAATTTTCCCTTCGTCGAGCAACTCGGGCGAAAGCTCGGTGCTGACGACGACGACGCCGGCGCGGCCCTGCGCCGCCGACCAGCCGGGCTTGGCCTCAAGGCGGATTTCGACCTCTTCCGGAGTCAGTTCGACGATCTGCCCCTCGACCGTCAGCGACATGGTACCGGACGCCAGCAGCGCTTTGCGGGCGGCGGCGGGGTCGGGCAGAGCCTCCAGCGCCGGCTTGATCTTCTGGGCCAAACCGCGGAACTTCGCGCCGAGCAGCTTGAAATTGGGCAAGACCTTGTAGCTGACGTATTGATCCGCGCTAGTCGTGAACTCGACCCGCTTGATGTTCAACTCTTCGGCGATCAGCGCGCGATGGCCCGCGAGCCACTCGGCGTGTTCCTGCTTCGCGAGGACGATCTCCACCAACTCCAGCGGCTGGCGCACCTTGAGCTTCGCGTTGCTGCGCGCGGCGCGGCCGAGCGAGACGATCTCGCGCACCAACTCCATCTCTTCGGCCAGCTCTTCATCGATGAGCGCTGCATCGACCGCCGGATAGTCGCACAGATGCACCGATTTCGGGAACGGCTTGACGTGACAGGGCGTCACAATGTTGTTTTGTTCGCGCGGTTCACTTCCCACCTTCCCGCTTTCCCACGTTCCCACTAACTGTTGATACATCGTCTCGGCAAAAAACGGCGTAAACGGCGCGATCAGCATGCTCAGCGTGTAGAGACAGCCGTAGAGCGTGTGATAGGCGTCCCATTTGTCCTGATCTGAAGCAGTGGGAATGTGTGAAGGCGGGAAGGTGGGAAGAGGCGCGGCCGTCGATGCGCTTTGACCTCCCACTTTGTCACCATCCCACGTTCCCGCCGGGCGCTGCTCCCACGAGCGCCAGAACCGATCGCGCGAGCGGCGGACATACCAGTTGCTGAGCGCATCGACGAATTCATTGAGCCGCCGGGCGGCGGGGAAATTTTCGAAGCGGTCCATCGCCGCGCGCACATCGCGGATCGTGCGCATCAATTCACTGATGATCCAGCGATCCAGCTCCGAGCGTTCGCGCGTCGGGCGGTGGCCGGTCGGCTTCCAGTTCGGCTGCGCCGCAGCGGCGGTATCCATGCCCACGCGCGGGTCGAAGCCATCAATGTTGGCATAGATCGTGAAGAAGCTCAGCACGTTGTTGAGCCGCACGAGAAATTCGCGCTGCGCGTCGCGGATGCCGGCTTCCTGGAAACGAGCCGTCGCCCACGGCGCCTGCACACTGAGAAAGAGCCAGCGCAGCGCGTCGGCCCCGTAGCTGTCGAAGACGTAGCTCGGCTCCTTGTAGTTGCGCAGCGATTTCGACATTTTATTGCCGTCTTCGCCGAGAATGTGGCCGAGCACGATGCACGTGCGATAGGGGAGCGGATATTGCGGCGCAGACACTAAATTCGCCCGGGTAGCATGGGCCTCTGGCCCGAGCGTCTGTGGATTTTTCGAGAGAAGCTCGGAATTCTCAACCGCGCCAACCGCCCGGGTAGCATGGGCCTCTGGCCCGTGCGTCTGTGAACCACCCGCAGCGCTCTGTTCCGGCGCGCCTCCCTCAGCCCAAATCCACGAATAATCATCCGGCAAACCCGCGCGGCGCGGATTCGTGACTACATAATTCCACTTCTCGTCGAAATCTTCAGCGCTGCGGATGATCCGGTCGTAATATTCCTGCTGCCAGACGGGGCCGCTGGCGCCGCGCCGTCGGTTGATTTCATGCGCCGAGAAATTCTTGATGCTGTGCATCAGATCCGCGAGCGACCACCACTCGTTTGCGGTCTTTTCGCGGGGAGTGCACAGCATATGTACATGGTCCGGCATCACAACAACGCAGTGCAGATCGATGCGCGTGCCATCCCAATGTCGGCATGCATTCAACACGATGGTCCGCTCTTCCGGAGTGAGCACGCCTTGCTGAACGCGAATGGTAACCACATAGGTTTTTCCGCCTGCCTCCCAATGCGGAAGAATTCGCTCGCGGATGATGAGCGATTCATTGACGCGTCGATGCGACATCACGCCCGATTGGGGCTCTCCCATCGTTGTTGGACGCACGGGCCGGAGGCCCATGCTACCCTCGCGGGCTGTGCCCTCGGTGCTCGAAAGCGACTCTTCGGTCTCGCCGGCGCAGCCCTGGGTGATGCGCGCGATGTCGTCGCGCAACAATGTGTTGATCGCGAGCAACCCATAGAACCAGCCGCGCGTTTGGTCGATCGCCTCACTGATGAAATCGGCCGGCCAGCGCTGCGCGAGCGTTTCGACGCTGCCGGGCCGATGCGGGAAGCCCCACTGCGCGAATGGCATCGAGCCGGCATCCCACCAGCAATCGATGACCTCGGTCACCCGGCGCATGCGCGCGCCATCCGCAAACGGACTGTCATACGTCCACGCGTCGATGTACGGCTTGTGCACGCGCAGATGCTCGGGCATCTCGGCGTCGCCGGCGGCCTGATGCTCGGCGACCTTCGCATTCCAGAAGCCCTGCGGATACTCCGCCGTTGCGTCGGTCGCGCCAGGCTTCGCTCGTAGCTCATCATACGAGCCGATCGCTTCCATCTTGCCGGTCATTTCGCAAACCCAGATCGGCAGCGGCGTGCCCCAATAGCGCTCGCGTGAGAGCGCCCAATCGACGTTGTTGCGCAGAAAATCGCCGAAGCGCCCATCCTTGATATGGTCCGGCAGCCAGTTCACCTGGGCGTTGTTCTTGAGAAACTCCTCCTTGAACTGGCTCGTTTTCACGAACCAGCTTTTGCGGGCGTACTGGATCAGCGGGTCGTCGCTGGCGCGCCAGCAGAATGGATACTCGTGCCGATAGGTCTCCTGGTGATAGAGCAGCGGCGTGCCCCAGGGCGTCTTACGCTCATCGCGCAGCTCGCGGATGATGTCTTTGTCGCAATCCTTGATCCAGCGCCCGCGATAGCGCTCGGGGGCGTCGTGGTTGAACGTGCCGTCGGGGTTGACGGCGCAGAGGAGGGGGATGGCGCCGGCGCTGCCGGCCTTGGCGCGCTCTTTTTGCAAGACATCAAAGTCGACTTCGCCAAACGCCGGCGCTTCGTGGACCAAGCCCGTACCGCTGTCGATCGTGACGAAATCGGCGGCGAGGACACGCCAGCCGATCTGCGTTCCGCGGGAAACATAGGACGAATGGTAGACATCCCGAAAGGGCGGAAAATACAACAGATCAAGCAGTTCACTGCCTTTGCAGGAGCTTACGCGATGAAGCTCCCGCTTTACCTTCTTCGCGATCGTCTCGACCAGCGCCGCCGCGATGTAGAGATATTCATCATCGACCGGGTCATGCACCAATGCATATTCCAGATCAGGATTCACCGCTGCAAAATGATTGCTGATGAGTGTCCAGGGTGTAGTGGTCCAGACCAATAGGCTGGTGCGTTTGGGGGGGTGCTTGACAGCAGAGTAAGGTCCGGTGTTGGGATCGGCATCCGATGCAGGGGTGGGATCGGCATCCGATGCAGGGGTGGGATCGGCATCCGATGCAGGGGTGGGACAGGCATCCTGCCTGTCCCCGATCTGGCTCTCGGTTTCGACAAACAACCATGGATAAGGCTCTTGCAATCCGCGTTTTGTTGGATTGCGCGAGATATATGCAAACTTCTCCTCAAAATCCTCCGGCGTTCGGATGATCCGATCAAAAGACTCGTTCTGCCAAACGGGTCCGGTCTGCGCTCCAGGCCGGCGGCTGCGTAATTCACGGATCTTGTTTGCAGAAAAGCTCTTGATGCTGTGGAGCAAATCACTCAATGACCACCATTCGCCGGGTGATTTTTCGCGCGGCGTAATCAGCATGTGAACGTGATCGGGCATTACCACGGTGGCGTGAACATCGACGCGCTCGCGATCAAAGTGCAGACAGGCACTCAGAACGATGTTGCGTTCTTCGGGTAAAAGCTCCTGCGAACGCACGCTGCCGTCGCCCTGCTTTTCTGCCCCGGCACTGCGAAATGTGACAAAATAGGTTGAACCGCCCAGCTCCCAGTGGGGTAGTTTCCGCCGACGCATTTCCAGTTCAGCGCCGATGCCGCGCGAATGGACAGGCTGGAAGCCTGTCCCACCCATGTGAGCGAAGCCTGTCCCACCCATGTGAGCGAAGCCTGTCCCACCCTTGAGAGCGAAGCCTCCCCCACCCGGATGCTCCACCAGCGGAAACTTCACAAAGACGCTCGGATCATCCGTCGTGCGATAGCCCAGGCCCACTTCGCCGGCGGAGAGCGCCGTACCGCCCTGGCACCACCACCAGACGATCTTGTGACCCTGATAGAGCAGCCCGCGATCAAACAGCGTCTTGAGCGACCACCAGACGCTCTCGACGTAGTATTGGTGATAGGTCGCGTAGGCCTCTTCGAGATTGACCCAGAAGCCCAGCCGCTTCGTCAGCGTCTCCCACTCGCGCATGTAGCGCCACACGCTGTTGATGCAGCGAAAGTTGAACTTCTCGATGCCGTATTTCTCGATCTCCTCCTTCGTGTGGATGCCCAGCTCTTTGCACACCTCGACCTCGACCGGCAGGCCGTGCGTGTCCCACCCCGCCTTTCGGTCACAGAGAAATCCCGCCATCGTCTTGTAGCGCGGGAAGATGTCTTTGATGACGCGGGTCAGCGCGTGGCCCGGGTGCGGCAGGCCGTTCGCCGTCGGCGGCCCCTCATAAAACACGAAGCGCGGCGCGCCCGCCCGGCGGCGCAGCGACTCGGCAAAGATGTCGTGCTTCTCCCAAAACTCGCGCACGCGCCGCTCGGCGGCGGGGAAGTCAAAATCGGCTGGCAGGGGTTCGAACATTCCGATTCGGGGCCTTTCCGTATTGATCCGGGGCAGCTCGCAGAACGCCGTTAAGTCCGCAAACGGACGGCACGCGTCCGAATTTCAGATAACTTCAGGAGCTTCTCGTCCGCCGTCAAGAGTACGGCGTTCAACACCAGGGCCGTGGCCGAGATGATCGAATCCGGAAGCTTCAGACGATGCTGCCGACGTAGCCGAATCGTGGCTGATTTGACTCGCTCCAAGAGATCGACGACGGCGGACTGCACAATGAAACGCTCCAGCTCCTGCTCGGCTTCGGGACTAAGCCTGTGATACGAGAGTAGTTCCAGCTCGGTAGTGACCGATACGTGATACTCGCCCTCCGGGGCGCGCTCCGCCCAGCGGTCGGCCAGCAGATAGCGCACCGCGTTGGTGTCGAGCAGATAACGCATCACCACTCATCTCGCATGCGGCGCTGGATCTCGAGCGGATCATCGTTGAGCCGGATGGCGCCTCGGAAAGCCTCAATATCGCTCGCTGCTGCTCCGGCTTTGTGGTTCGTCAGCGCTTTCTCAATCTCCAGCCACTCTTCATACGGAATCTGCACCGCCACTGGGCGCATCTCCTCGTCATGCAGCGTCAGTTTGTGAATTGTCAGCATAGTGCACCTCAAAAGATCATACTCGATTGCCTGTGGCCGGCGATTCGGCCACGGCCGCGATGAAGCCGACTGGGGCGGCGGTGGACTGACGACGGCGAGCGAGTCGTTCACGGCCTGCACAGGTTGAGCTTTGAGCCGGCAGAGCTGCGTCCCGCGCGCGGCGGCCGCTCAGAGCAGATCAACCGGATCAACGTCGATCGTCGCCCGCGCCACGCGCGGATAGAGCAGTTTCTCGGCTTCCGCCGCCTTGAGCAGCGCCCCGAGCGTCGCCGCCCGCGGCGCGCGCAGCAGAATCAGATAGCGGAACAGCTCGCGCCGCCGGGCGATGACGCACGGCCCGGGCGGATCGACGCGCAGGTCGGCGCTGATGCGGCCGGCGAGTTGCCCAAGCGCCGCCGCCACGCGCTCCGCTTCTTCGCGCACGGTGGCGCCGCTGCTGTCAGCCAGCACGATCCGTGCCAGCCGGGTGAACGGCGGCAGCGCGAACTTGTGCCGCTCGAACAACTCCTCTCCGGCGAAGGATTCATAGTCCAGACGAAGCGCATGCCGGATCGCCGCTGCGCGAAAATCGCGGCATTGCACGACCGCAAGCGAATCGCCCGCGCTGCGCCCGGCCCGCCCGATCACCTGCATGACAAGCTGGAAGACACGCTCACCCGCGCGAAAATCGGGTAGTGCCAGCCCGCCGTCGGCGTCGATCACGCCGGCCAGCCGCACCGCCGGAAAATCCAGCCCTTTCGCGACCATCTGCGTGCCGAGCAGAATGTCGGCCTCGCGCCGCTCAAAGCGCTGCAGCGCCCGCTCATAGTCGGCCCGTTTCCGCATCGTGTCGGCATCCAGCCGCAGCAGCCGGGCCGCGGGGAATTTTCGCAGCAGCTCCTCTTCCAGCCGCTGGACCGCCAACCCCGCATGCGCCAGCTTCCCGCGACAGGTATTGTCGAGACAGTGCGTCGGAATCGGCATGCGCGCCTGGCACTGATGGCACTTCATCTGGCCGGCGGCGCGATGCTCCACCAGCGCCGCCTGACACCGCGGACAACTCACGAGCAATTCACATCGCTCGCAGCGCAGATAGACCGCATAGCCCCGCCGATTGTGCAGCAGGATCGCCTGTTGCCCATCCTCCAGCGTTCGGCGCAGCTCTTCCACAAGCAGCGGTGAGAGCAGGCGCGCTTCATTGGATTCGTGCTGCGCGATGCGCGTCTGCGGCAGCACCGCGCCCGCGGCCCGCTCTGATAGCCGCAGCAGTTGATAATGCGGCAGTGTGCGCGCGTTGTGCCAGGTTTCGAGCGACGGCGTCGCCGAGCCGAGCACCACCGGAATGCCCTCAAGCTGGGCGCGCTTGATCGCGACGTCGCGGGCGTGATAGTAGGGCGTCGCCAGGTTCTTGAAGCTGCCCTCCTGTTCCTCATCAACAAGAATCAGCCCCAATCGGGGACAGGGCGCGAAGACCGCCGTGCGCGTCCCGATCACCACGTCCACCAGCCCCGCCGCAATCGCCGAAAGCGTGCGCCGCCGGATCGCCGAGGATAGCTGACTGTGCAACACGGCGACACGCGCAAAGCGCCGCGCCAGGCGTTGCACGACCTGCGTGGCGAGGGCGATCTCGGGGATCAGCAGGATCGCCTGTCGCCCGTGAGCCAGGGCCGTTCGCATCGCGCGGACGTAAACCTCGGTCTTGCCGCTGCCGGGCACGCCAAAGAGCACAAACGTGCGAAAGCGGGTTTCGCCAACGAGAGTCGCTGCCAACGCCGCCGAGCGCTCACGCGCGGGCGCGGCTTGAACTGCGCTCTCCGCTGCCGGCGCAATCGCCGCCGCGATTGCCGCCAGCGCCGCCGCCTGATTGGGCGTCAGCGTGAAATCATCTTCCAGTGACGGCTCGGCGGTGGAAACCGGAGCGACGGGCGGCGGGGTTTCGCGCTGCGTGAAAATTTCGATCAGACCGCGCCGCTCGAGACTGCGCAGGGCGGACGGCCCGGCGCCGGCGTCGGTTTGTAATACGCGCTTCGCGACCGCTTGATCACCAAGCCGATCAAGGATTCGCAATTGCTTCGAGGTGAGCCGACGGGGGCCGCCGGGAATGGCGCCGGCCGCCGGGTTATCCGCATGCGCCTCATCGGCACGATTATGTCGGCGTGCGTGCGCGCCGCCGACGGCGTGTACGGCGTTCGGCGCACCATGCTCCGTGCCGCGAGCGGCTGACGCTTCGGCGGCGCTTGTATCGACCGGTGCATCCGGCGCAACGCGCCGACGCACATACGTGATATCGCGCAACTCCTGTCGGCGCAGCGCCGGCGGCGCGAGCGCTTCAAATGTCGTCCACAAGCTCGCGCAGTAATACTCGCCCAACCACAACCCCAGCTCAATCAACGACGATGAAAGCCACGAGACTTCGCCGCTGACCTCCGCCAGGGCCATGCGCGTATGGTCCCACGGCGCGTCGCTGACGCGCACGCATAGCCCCTCCAGCCACGTGCCGCGCCGCCGCGCCGGCACGCGCACCAACACGCCCGGCCGTACGCGCTCGTGCAACTCCGCCGGCACCCCATAGGTGCGCGTTTGCCGCGATCGCAGCGCGACCACGACTTCGGCCACGCGGCCATGCGCGGCCGTTCCCGCACGCGGCAAGAGCCAAAGCTGTCCATCAGCGCGCGCCGACATCGGGGGATGCTGAGCGATAGCCGGCGCCGGCGGCGCTGCCGGGCCGACGCCCCCCGGCGGACCTGCGCACCCCGGCGGAAATAACGGCTCGGACATATCCCCAGGTTCCGGCGCAGCGGAACATCCCGCCGCGGGCAACGGCTCACGCGCTCGCGATGGTGTGGAGGCGGAATGTCGCGTCGCCGACATGATCGTCAAATTGTACGGGCCGCGCCTGCTGAACCGAACCGCGCCCGCAAACCGAACCGCGCCCGTGAGGAAGCGATTGGAATCACGCCGCGCCGGGTTGGTTGTTCGCAGCCGTGCTGCGCGTTGCGTGTGACGCGCGTTGCGTCGCGCTGCTCGTCGCGGCCTGCTGCTTGTTGCATCGTGCTGCGGAATTCGCTGATTGCGGGGAAAATCACGATTGCACGAAGGCGAGGCTCGCATCGGGGGTTGTGGCTTGATCGAGCGTCGCCGGAGTCGAATCGCTGCGGCAGCCGGAGATTCGCGACGAATTCACGCAGCAACGCCGCGGCGCAGAGTGGAAGCACAATCGCTGATGCGCCGCCTCCGCTGCTGCGGTTGACCAGGGCGCCCGCGCTCGGCTTCTCAATCGCTGCGCGATTCGGCTGGCGGCGCGCGGGGTTCCCGCTGATCATGTGCGATGATGTCGCTGAAGCGCCTGCGCCGCTGGTCCACCGCCCACCTGACCACGTTGGCCTTGCGCTCGGCCCGGTGCCTTTCGCCGACCCTGCTGACGTGGCTTGAGGGCGGCTTAGCACAGGCGGGGCGCTTCGCACCGCTGATCGCGGCCCAGGCGCGGCGCAACATGCGCGCCGCCGGCTGCTATTCCGGTGCGGCCCATCGGGCGCATTTCCGCGAGCTGGCCCGTCATCTGACGCAGGCGCTGGCCATCTGGAAATGCCCCACCGGGCCAGATGCGGCGGCCGCGGTCGTGGACGACGCGCTGCGGCGCGACGTAGCGCTGGACGCATCCGCCGAATTGCTCCGTCGACACGCCGAGCGGGGCGGATTTATCCTGCTCGGTCCGCACATCGCGAATTTCCTGACGATCACGCCCGCTGTCAGTCGCATCGCGCCGTTGACAGTTTATCTACGCTATTCCAAGGATCCGCGCCGGCGCGCTGCCAAGCAGCGCTGGGCCGAAGCTGTCGGCGTGCGGTTTATTGCCGAGCCGGCCAGCGAGACCGACCCTACCAGCCGCTTTCGCCGCATGGTCGCGGCCGTGCGAGCCGGTGCGATGCTTTATGTCACGCCTGATTTACCGCAGAAGCGTAATCAGGGCCGGCCGACAACGCTTCTTGGGCGCACGGTGTTTTTACCCGGCGGCGTGGCGCTGCTGGCGGCGCGGACCGGCGCGCCGGTCGTGTGGATGGCGGCCCGCCGCTCACCGCTGCGCGGCGCGCATGCCGTTACACAGATCAGCTTCGAAGATTGGGGCGCGGCCCCGGCGGCGGGGGCGCGTGACTGGGCCGAAGCGCTGCACGCCCGCTACGCCGCGGCACTCGCAAGCTTCATACTAGAGCAGACGCCGCTATGGTTTTTCTGGTGCGACAAGCGCTGGACGCGCGTCTTCGCCGGCGACGAAGCCTACACGCAAGCGAGGCGCGACGGATGACCGCGCTGCTGTTGCTTGCGTCGCTGCCGCCGGCGCTATGGCTGGGCCAGACGGCGCTGCTGCTAGCGACTGGGCGCCGGCCGCAATGGGCGCTGAGCGGGGCCGAGCTGCCCGCGAATCTGAAATCGGCCAATCGCGTCTGGCTCTATGTGTGTCTGGCCGCGGTCGTGGTGGCCTATCCGGATTTGCGCGGCGCCACGCCGTCGGCGTATTATCTCACGCTGCTGCCCGCGGAGGCGGCCCAGCTCGCGGCCCGCGGCGTCTTCCTGGCGCTCTTGTTCTTGCTGCCGTTATTTGCGGTTTGGAGCTTTTCGGACAACGTGCGCTTCGGCGTGCGCCACGGCGTGAGGAACTTACTGCGACGGTTGCTGCCGGTGCCGGCGATGGCGGTGTGCGCGGCGTTCATGGAGGAGCTGGTTTTTCGCGCGATTCTGCTGGAAGACCTGCTGACGTGGCTGCCGCCGCTGCTCGACGCCGCGCTGCCCTCGGAACCGCACGCGAGTTCGACGACGGGCGCTTCGCCGCATGCACTGCGGGGCGGGCCGGCCCTATCGCGCGGCGCTTGGGCGGCGGTCGCACTGGGGGCGCTCATTTTCGCCGGCGCTCACTATCTGCGCAAGGTGAAGCGCTACTGGACGTTTCCCGGACATCTTGCCCTTGGGCTGCTCTTCTGTACGGCCTATGCGACGACGCGAAACTTGTGGCTGTCGCTAGGGCTGCACGCCGGCGGAATTCTGGTCATTATGGCGGCCCGCCCAATGGTGCGCTATGTCGGCCCCGGCTGGCTGGTAGGTGCGAGTATCTTTCCCTATGCGGGCGTGCCGGGCGTCGCGGCATTGTTGCTCTTGAACTGGTTGATTGTGCAACATTCGTAGTCCGTACCGGTTGAATTTTCGGTTGATCTGAGCGTGTTCCGGCGGCTTGGCGCGAATGAATGTCGTCATTTGTTGTGGGATGCACGGGCCACAGGCCCAGGCTACCCTTGCTGAGAACCCGAAAATTCATGCATGACGGAGCACGAGGGCACGCCGCGCGAGGCGGCGGCAGATGGAGGCTCGTTTGCCTGATTCACACAGCGATCGGCCGGCGGCGGATGCTTCGGCGACGACGGCGCTGCTGGTGCAGGATGCGCACGATGTGGCGCGCCTGCGCCAGTGGTGCGCAGCGCGCGGCATCACAGCTGCGCATGTATTTCGTGCCGACCAGGTCGATGACCTGGATCGTGCCATACGCGCGGGGCGCATCCGCCAGGTGATCGTGAGCGACGCCGCGCCGCTGCTCGACGCATTGCTCGAAGGTGAAGCCGATTTCGCCGGATGGCGCGCGGCGAACGTGCGCATTGATGTGCTCGCCGCGGATCAGAGCGGCGTCGGGGCGCTGCTGCCGACGTTTCAGGCCGCATCGATCGAGTGGAACTCCCGCCGCCGCCGTCGCAATGCGGCATTTGGCGCGGGGCTGAGTGCGCTAACGATCGCGCTGTGTGCGGCGTATTGGTTGCTGCTGCGATCGTGAGAGTTTGAATGCGCATCAGCGGCAGCGTGGGGCAGACATCGTGTCAGCACTCGACAGGCTGGAAGCCTGTCCCGCCCGCTGGACGCTTGTTTCAGACGCAGGAAACTTGTCCATCCGCGGCAAGCGGTCCGCATGGTTTCTCATCGCAATTCATGGATCAGGAGGACGATCGTCCGCATCTGCCCCTGCGCGCCGACTTGAACCCGGTGCGCGACGGCGGCTATAACGCCCGACATGGACCCGACCCTCGACCCCGCGCTGCGATCCTTCATCGATGTCCCCGCCGGCTCGGATTTTCCGATCCAGAATCTTCCCTATGGCGTGTTTTCGCCCTCGGAAGAGGACGAGCCGCGCATCGGCATCGCCATCGGCGACTACGTCCTCGATCTGTTTGAGCTGGAAGAGCACGGCCTCTTTGACGGACCCGAGCTGGGCGCGACCTTTGTCTTCAGCCAGCCGACGCTCAACGGGCTGATGTCGATGGGACCGGCGGCGTGGCGCGAGGCGCGTGAGACCGTCAGCCGGCTGTTGCGGCATAACGAGTCGCGCCTGCGCGATGATGGGAATCTGCGCGATGTCGCGCTGCACCCGCGCGAAGCCGTCCGCATGCATCTGCCCTGCGACATCGGCGACTACACCGATTTCTATTCGTCGAAGGAGCATGCCACCAACGTCGGGACGATGTTCCGCGGCGCTGATCAGGCGTTGCAACCTAACTGGCTGTGGTTGCCAGTCGGCTATCACGGCCGCAGCAGCTCGATCGTGGTCAGCGGCACAGACATCCGCCGACCGCGCGGACAGACCAAAGCCGACGACGCCGCCGAGCCGGTTGTCGGCCCGAGCCGCTTGGTGGATTTTGAGTTGGAGGTCGGCGCCTTGCTCGGCCCCGGCAACAACCTTGGCGCGCCGATCGACATTGCCAACGCCGAAGAGCACGTCTTTGGCCTGGTGCTGGTGAATGACTGGAGCGCCCGCGATATCCAGAAATGGGAGTATGTGCCGCTCGGGCCGTTTCTGGGCAAGAACTTTGCGACGACAATTTCACCCTGGGTGGTGCCGCTGGCGGCGCTGGCGCCGTATCGCTGTTCGCCCCCGCCGCAACAGCCGCTGCCGCCCGCCTATTTGCGCCACCCAGCGCCGAGCACGGTGGACATTCGCCTGATGGTCGAGCTGTCGGCGGCCGGCGGCCCAGGACCGGCGGATGTCATCTGCCGCTCCAACTACCGCTATCTCTACTGGACCCTGGCCCAGCAGATCGCTCATCACACGATCAATGGCTGCAATCTGCGTCCCGGCGATTTGCTCGCCTCGGGCACGATCAGCGGGCCGACCCCCGATTCATATGGCAGCATGCTCGAACTGGCGTGGCGCGGCGAGCGGCCGCTCACGCTCGCAAATGGACAAACGCGGAAATTTTTGCAGGATGGCGACCGGCTCACGCTGCGCGGCCATTGCGATAATGGCCGCGTGCGGATCGGATTTGGTGAGTGCACCGGCCGTCTGCTGCCGACGGAATAGCCCGCCCGGCAAGCGGATGACGCATGCGATTGTTCGGCGCCGGCCCTACTTGGCGCCCGCGACCTTCGCGTTCAGCTTCTTCATCAGCCGGCTCTTGCGGCGAGCCGCGGCGTTCTTGTGGATCGTGCGGCGAGATCCAGCCTTGTCGAGGGCCTGAATCGACTCCGCGGTGCTGCGCTTGAGCTGTTCGGCTGAGCCGTGGAGCAACTGCTCGACCGTGTCTTTGAGCTGTGTCTTGAGGGTTGCGCGGCGCGACCGATTTCGCAGGTTGCGCTTCGCGTTTTGACGAATCCGCTTCTTGGCTGACAGCGAGTGAGCCATGTTGCTCCCTGTTGATCAATATCCGGCTCGGCCCCGGCGCGGGTCACACCCGTCCAGCTCGGTGGCCATCTTCGTTCTGAACCAAGCAGTGTAGCGTGATTCCCCGCCGACCGCCAGAGGGCGGGCCCAACTCCAGGCGCTCGCGCTCGGGTAGCATCGGCCTCCGGCCCGTGATCGTGAGAAAGTGGTGAGGTGGGAAGGGCGCATGGTTGCACGAGCTTGTGGGCGGCGCGAGACGGCGTGATAATGTGATCAGGCGATAAAGTGCTAATGTGATAAGGCCTTATGTGGCCAGCGGCCCCCCGGATTCTCCAATTCGCTATACACACTTCGAGTTTCGAACTTCTCTGTTTTCTCCCCTGCCCTTCTTCAACTCGCAACTCGCCACGCTTCCGTCCCCCGCTACTCTCCCCCACCGATATCACGCCGAAACTGCATGCCATCAAAGCGAATCGATGAGACACACGCGTAGGCGCGCTCGCGCGCCGCAGCGAGCGTCTCACCGAGGGCCGTCACGCTCAACACGCGCCCGCCGTGAGTAAAGAGATTGTTGTTGGCGATCTTTGTGCCGGCGTGGAAAACGCACAGCTCCGGCGAGAGTTTGTCAGGCACGCCATAGATCGGCACGCCGCTCGCGCCGGCCTCCGGGTAGTCCCTGGCCGCGAGCACAACGTTCACGGCGGCGTCCGGTTTCCAGCGCAGCTCGGCCTGATCGAGGCGCCCGCGCACGCACAGATCCATCGCTTCAAGCAGATCGCTATCGAGCCGCGGCAGAATCGCCTGGGTCTCGGGGTCGCCAAAGCGGCAGTTGAACTCCAGCACCTTCGGCCCGCCGGGCGTGAGCATGAGGCCGAGGTAGAGCAGGCCGCAATAGCGAATTTCCTGATGCACCAGGGCGTCGAGCAGTGGAATCAGGATTTGCGATTGCACTTGCTCGATGCCGCGATCATCGAGCGCGCCGGCGGGGCAGATCGCGCCCATGCCGCCGGTGTTGGGGCCTTCGTCGCGGTCGCGCAGACGCTTGTAGTCCTGCGCCGGCTCGAGCAGATAAGCCGTACGGCCGTCGATCAGCGCCAGCAGCGAGACTTCACGCCCTTCGAGTCGCTCTTCCACCAGGATTTTTTTGCCGGCGGCGCCGAATTCATGCTTCAGCAGCATCCGCTCGGCGGCGAGCAGCGCCTCCGCCGGATCGGCGCACATCAAGACGCCTTTGCCCTTGGCCAGGCCGGCGGCTTTGACGACCAGCGCCTCGTCGCGCGACGCGATGAAGTGCCGGGCCAGCTCATAATCCTCAAAAATTCGCGCATCGGCCGTCGGCACGGCGTATTGCCGCATGAGCTGCTTGGCAAAGGCCTTGTCAGATTCGAGCTGCGCCGCCATCGCGGTCGGACCAAACACACGGATGCCGCTCTGCTGCAGCGCGTCGCAGACGCCCGCCGCGAGCGGATCTTCGGGGCCGACGACGACGAGGTCGATGCGCTCGCGCTTCGCGATCGCGACGACGGCGGCGACGTCCGCTGGGTCGCCGGGGATATTCGTTCCAAGCCCGGCCGTGCCAGGGTTTCCGGGCAGTGTGAAAAGTTCTCCGAGTAGAGGGCTGAGGCTGATAGCGTAGGCGAGGGCGTGCTCGCGCCCGCCGCCGCCGAGCAGGAGCACCTTCATGCGCGCGTCCGTCATGCATGGCACTGTGACGCGGCGCACGCAAGCCGTCAACGTCGACCGTTCGAGCGCCGCGCGCTCACAACCTGCCTACGTCGCGAGCGCGACCACCGCCGCTACCCAACGCGGCGGCGTTTGCCGCAGCCCTGCAGTCGCATCTTTGTGGCCGCACCTTTTCGCGCTACAGCCGCACGACGTTCACTTCTTCAACGATATAAACCTGCAGTGCCGGACCGACCAGCGCGATCAGCCGCCCGCCGCAACCCACGGCATAGCCGCGCAGCGGCTCTCCGTCGGCGACGACAACACCCCAGCGGCGATCTGTCGGCTGTTCCCACCCGCACCACGCCAGGGCCGTCTGCCCCACGCCCAGCGCGCGCCGAATAAGCGGCACATAGCTGTCTTCAAAATGCAGTTCAAACTCGCGCGAGTTGTCCAACCCCTCCGCCGCCGCGGGCGGATGCAGCTCGCGCAAGCGCAAACCCAGCGCGTCGGCTGCGGCAATGAAATCAGGCGGATTGTCCGTTTCTGCGGCGACGCGCTGGGCAGCGCCGGCGGCGCGCGGCG
>CAYQLG010000078.1:0-20233 GCA_964418235.1 uncultured Planctomycetales bacterium | reverse complement strand
GCCGCGACGGTGCGCAGCTCGCCGCGCGCCAGGGCGGGCTTGAGCAGTTGGGCCGCGTCGCCGCCGCCGCCGCCGCCGCCGCCGATCAGCGTATGAGCTTCGTCGATGAAGAGAATGATCGGCT
Organism: uncultured Planctomycetales bacterium; assembly: GCA_964418235.1. Classification (GTDB taxonomy): domain Bacteria; phylum Planctomycetota; class Phycisphaerae; order UBA1845; family Fen-1342; genus CAYQLG01. Next base: position 20,109 of record CAYQLG010000078.1, on the reverse strand, counting down.
TGCCGGCGGCGTTGCTGGCATGGACCTCCTGTATGACGCCCTTCAGCCGCCGCTCAAATTCGCCCTTCACGCTCGCGCCCGCCGAGAGCAGGCCGACGTCGAGCGCGCGGATCGTGATGTTGCGCAGAAATTCGGGCACGTCGCCTTGCGCGATGCGCAAGGCCAGCCCCTCCGCGATCGCGGTCTTGCCGGTGCCCGGCTCGCCGAGGATCAGCGGGTTGTTCTGATAGCGGCGCATCAGGATGTCGATGCACTGGCGAATTTCCTTTTCGCGCCCGATCACGGGATCGATGCGCCCTTCGCGGGCCTTCGCGGTCAGGTCGCTGGTGAATTGCTGGAGCGCCTCTCCCGGCGCGCCGGAGAACGCCGCCCCGCTCGCTGCGGCCGGCCCGGCGGCCCCCGCGTCGTCATTTTCGCTCGACTCCGCGGTCAGCTTGGCGAATTGATTTTTCAGGTCGGCGGCGCTGATCTTGTTCAGCTCTTCGGTGTACTCGGTGAAAAACGCCCGGTTGGGATTGCGCAAGAGCGCCAGCAGCAACCCGCCGGAGCGGATCGAGCGCGCCCCCAGCTCCAACGAGCAGACCTGAAAACCCTCCGCCAGCCACTCGGCCAGGAAGGGCGAGTATTGCGGCCGGCCGCTGTTGCCGGTCTTCAGCTCATCGAGCGTGCGCAGGATCGCCGCCCGCAGCTTGGCGACATCCGCGCCGGCCTGCTCCGCGATCCGCAGCAGGTCGCTCGATCCCGCCGCCGCATCGAGCAGCGGCGCGAGCATGTGCTCGATCGTGATCTCATAGTGGGTGCGTTGGATGCACGCGCCGGCGGCGCTCTCAAGCGCCCGGCGGCAGACGGCGTTCAGAGCTTTGATCAGCGCTTTCATCTCGGCCATGACATGCCTCGGCGGTTTTCGGAATGGTCGTAGGAGGACGGTCCGTCCTCAGCCAACGACCCGCATCGAACGGCTGCGAGCGTCTTATCGCAAGCGATTGGCGATTGCAAGGATAAGTGTGGTCGAGCGGCCGGCCGGCCCACTGCACACTGGGTCGCAAAGCAGCCGCGCAGCCGCAGGCGGTTCCGAATATTTTTCTTGATCTTTGCGCGCTGGATCGGTAGGCTGCATGATGTGGGACAAACTCACGCGGAGGGAGAAACTTTCGCGAATGTGAGAAACTCTCGCGGATGGGACAAACTCAGGCGAGCCGCGCGAGAGCGGGGCGAATCTGGCCCGGCGGGCGCGGTGACGGAAAAAAACGAAAGGGGTGTGCGATGGTCGTTGATGGCGAAATGAGGATGGCCGGGTTCGATCTGGTTCCGGCGAAATGGGTGGGGGCCAAGCGTCAGCCGCGTAACCCCGCCGCCATGCGGGGGGGGGGGGGGCACGCCTATGCGCCGCCGCTTCCCGCGGCGTCGGTAGCGCTGCTGGCGGGGCTGCTGATGTCGATCACTTTTGAAGCGCGCGGCCAATGCCCGATTCCGGATACCTGCTCCGTGCCGCAGACGGCAAGGAACTATCCCGAGACCTGTCTGGTTGCGGAAAAGCCGATCGTGTGCTGGTCGCAACTCAAGTCCGGCGCCTTGGGAACGCCGGGGGTGCAGCGAGAGGCCTCGCTCGCAATCAAGGCGACGGATGGTTGTGGCATCATGTTGCTCGGGAATTGGATTGATCAGGGCTTTCCACAGAATCAGATCGCGGTTTCATGGTCTACGGACGGACTGGCGTGGAATCCGCCGGGCGATACGTGCGGCTCGCCTTCACTACGTCGAACGATGACTGATTGCTACTTCACATCGGGCGGCACACCTCCCATTGATACCGAGTGCAACGGCGTTGCCCTCAGTTGCTGTGAATATGCGGATCCTCTGCAGGCGCCTGGGCTTATCATCGATCCTCAAACCTGGGGTGGGAGCGAGCCGTGGGCCGCGGTCGGCGGAAACGGGCACTTCTATCTTGCCAATAACTCCGTCGGAGTCGTCAATAGCGGTGTGGTTTTCGCAAGAAGCAACGGCATCACGCCAAACGCGAACGACTTTGTCGTCCAGGCGAGCAATCGACGGGTACGACATCTGTGTCAGTTCTGCAGACCCCCTTCGGAAAGGCAGTCGATCGCGGCCAGCCCGAAAGCTACGCGCAATGATGTCTATGCACTTTCGTCGTATATCGCCTGGCCGGTTCCGCAGGGGATAGCATTTTGCAAATCGACGGACAGCGGCAACACGTGGACCGGCGATCTCGTCGATTGCGAACTCACGCGGCTCTACGATCCGGCACAGGAATGCGCGAACGACGGTGAGCACGTCAATTTCCCCGTTGGGGCGGTCAATCGCTGTGGTGATCTGAGCGTGATTTGGAGCACGGTTAGGGGCAGCGAGTTTAAGGGGACGCTGCGACACCGTCGCCGAAGCGAGGCGGGGGTGTGGTCGCCGTCGATTGGATCATTCTATCAACCGGCGACATATATCCTGACAACTCCTGAGACTCAGCCTTGCGATGTGCCGATTCCGGCGCCCTCGACCCAGCCTTGTATGCCGACAACCTATGACACGTGGTACAGGCAAGGCGCACCATTTCAGTCAACCGAAACCGGTGCGCCGGCTATCGCAATCGATAACTCAGTTGTAAATGGACTTCCTGGATCGCGCAGCGGGCGTATTTATGTCGCCTATCCAGAGCGGACCAGCCTGCCCGAAAGTGGCACAACCGGTTGGATTCGCTTTGTGCACTCCTGTGATAACGGCGCCACATGGTCCGCGCCGCAGACAATCACCACCTGCTGCAGGACGTTCAGCCAATATCCGAAAATCGCGGTCGATACGCGCGGCACGGTGGCGATCTGCTGGGTCGATCATCGCTATCGCGTGCTTGGCGATGGCGACACCTGTGACCTGTTCATGGCCTGGAGTCATGACGGCGGCGACACCTGGCGCGAGCGGCGCATCTCCGGGCTGTTGAACGGAAATAACCCCAACAGCCCGTGCCCGACGGAACTGGGTCTGAGCACGCCCTTCTTCAATGCAGTCTCAGCGAACTTTCTAAATGCAGGCGTTCCAGGCGAGTACCTTGGGTTCGCCGCGGATCCACGTGAGGGAATTTCCAAATTCTATGTATTGGTTCCGGGCACACGGGCCGATCACATCGCATCCAATTCGGACATGTACGCGTTTACGATCGACTTGCGCGCCTATGGCGACTATGACGGTGACTTTGATCTGGACGACTTTGACGGCGCGCTCATCAAGCCCGGCACCGTCTGCTGGCCCGACCCGGTCGCGACGTCGGCGTCCGTGGCGGAGTGTTCGCCCTGCGCCGCGCTCGACATGGATGACGACGGAGATCTCGATTTAGACGATCTTGGTCGCGTCTACTCGGGCGCGGGGCCGATGGGGTTGCCGCGGTGTGATTGCACCGGGCCGTGCGGCCTGCCGCCGGATTGCACTGGGCTGGGCCTGCTTGGCGCGCCGGAGTCCTCCAGATTGCCGGCGGCCCTCGCGGCGGCGATCGCGCCGGAGGGTTGTGATCTGGCCGTTCGCTACATGACACATACACGCCGCGAGTTGGCACTAGAGCTGCAATCGTCGCTCGCTTTGCTGGTCGCGACGCGGTATGGCGCGCCCGAAATAAGGGCGATCGAGGGATTTCTGGATTGTCTGACGGTGATGCTGGAGCGTTCAGTTGTTCAGTAGTTTGAGAGTGACACTCTTCCTGCTTGAGATCTCGAAAATGGAGTTGGTCATGCACCGATTATTCTTGACTGTGATAGCAATCGCATTCCTGTATTCACCAAGCGCTCGCTCGGATATCCGGCTGATTGGTTTTCCAACTTCGCCGGGTGGTGGCGGCGACGGTCCACCTCCGGAAGTGCTGGGTGGTTACACCATGACGCCCTTTCCCGGCTATGACGGCGGTCCGCTCGGCGGCAGAACCGACAGGGTGGCCTCGCCGCTTGGAGGTGAGATTCTTTTTAGCACGTCACTCCGGCGAGTCAGCACGTTTTCCGTATCTTGGCATCCGGGCAAATTCGATGGCAATGTGTACACGGACACAGAGTTGCCCGGCTTGATCGATATCACCTTGCCACCTAAAACGCGTGCTTTTTATATCTACGGGACGACAACTTCTACTGGGCTTGACCGCATCCGCGCCACCAGCCAAACCGGGGAGACGTTGGTTGAATTAACAACTGCATTCGCTGGCGCGCGGGGGTTTGGTTTCTATGTGACGGATCCGGATGAGGTGCTTACAACGGTGCGGCTGTCGACGGATTTCGCGCTGCTCACGATCGGCGAATTCGGCATCGCCATCCCCGAGCCGGCGACGGCGGGGCTGGTTCTGGGCGGCGCGGCATTTCTGCGCCGTCGCGGGGCAAGCGCGCGTTGATATGAGCGGGCGGTTTTCCGTCCGCCGTCCGGATGGCCTCCGCTGAAAGCCGGCATGCTCACGCGGCGCACCGCGAGAGCATGCCGCCTGCTACGATGATTGCTGATAGCCGTTGTTGCCACGGGAGATTTTCATGCGACGCATTAGCTGTCTTTTGCTTGCGACGATCGCCAGTTTCAATGTAGCTTCGGCGGAGATTCGCATCGTCTCGATTGGTCCGGGCATTGGCCCTGTCGGTGGCGGGCCGCCGCCGGCCGTGCTGGGTGGCTACACCATGACGCCCTTTCCGAATTTTGACGGCGGGCCGGATCGGGAGTTCGTGGAATCAGTCCCCTCGCCGCTCGGCGGATCGCTACGGTTCAATCGTGCACTGAATCGGCGAACGCCCGGTGTATCATGGCCGGGTTGGGCTCCACATAGCTGGATCGGGAATGTCTACCTCAATCCGGTCCCCTTCCCATTAAGCGAGCCGATCGAAGTGACGCTTCCGCCGGAGACACGGGCGTTCTATATCTATGGCCATGGCGACGCTGGCGGCGACGATCGCATCCGTGCCACCAGCCAGACGGGCGAAACCATCACAGAATTGACCACCGCATTTGTCGGGGCGCGCGGCTTCGGGTTCTATGTAACGGAGCCTGATGAGGTGTTGACCCATGTTCGCATGAGCGTGGAGATCAGTCGGCTCGCGATCGGCGAATTCGGCATCGCGATCCCCGAGCCGGCGACGGCGGGGCTGGTTCTGGGCGGCGCGGCATTTCTGCGCCGTCGCGGGGCAAGCGCGCGTTGATATGAGCGGGCGGTTTTCCGTCCGCCGTCCGGATGGCCTCCGCTGAAAGCCGGCATGCTCACGCGGCGCACCGCGAGAGCATGCCGCCCGCCGTTTGGCGTCCGTCGGCGTATCTTCGCCAGATTCGCCGTCGGCACGGAGGCCGATCGCACAGTTTGCTCGCCGTCGGCCACGGAGGGCCGACGCTACAGGTCTTGTGAATGCACTTTCGTCAACCGCTAGTCAACCTGCACGCGCACGGCCCGCGATTGGCCGAAGCTGTTGCGCACCGCGCGGCTTTCCGCGTGCACGCGCACCGGCGTGACGAAGCGCCGTCCGCTCACGTGCCGGCCGAGGCCGTTCGCTTCGGCCCGGGCCAAGTAGCGGGCGTCGCTGATGGCCCGCGTGCGCGAGTCGGCCCGGCCGCCGAAGCCGGTTGCGAGCGAGTCGCTCGTGCTGAGGGCCTGTCCGCCGACGACGCCGCGGCTGATCGCCTGCGAATCGCTGACCGCCGAGCCGAACTGGCTGAGCGCGGTCGAGTTCGAGCGGCTGACGGCGTGGCCGTTGAAGACGCCGTCGGCGATCGCGTCGCTGTTGCTCAGGGCGACACCGCCGATCGTGGCGGCGATCGACTCGCTGTCGGCGATCGCGCTGCCGCCGAAGAGGCCGCGGGCGTCGGCGTTTGCGGTGCTCTGGGCCAGGCCGCGGTCGGCGGTCGCGACGGAACGGCTCTGGGCATAGCCGTTGATCGTGCCGGTCGCGGTCGCGACGGAGTTGGCCCGTCCGCCGTTGGTCGCGCCGGAGATCGCGGTCGCGTTGGCGTTGCCGGTGGCGATCGCGGTGCTGGAGGCGCTGCCGCCATTGGTGGCGATGGAGACGGCGGTGGCTTCGGCGGCGAAGGCGCTGCTGCTCATCCAGAGGGCCAGGGCCGCGACGGTTGAACTCATCAGGCGTTTCATGGTGATGCTCCTGGGCCGGCCGGCGGCGCTCCTGCATGGGCGCCGCACGCGGCCAAGGCCGTATGGCTTCTCTCCGGCCGGCGTGTCAGCTCGACATGCACAGCGGATCGCGAAAAGGGACGGACGCCGACTCGCGGTTATTCATCGGCCCGAAGATGACGCCGCGTCGTCGGCGATTGACAGTGTCGGGATTTGTCAGAGTTGCTCAGTCGTTTGGCAGATCATGATCGTTGCCTGGCAGAGCCACGACCGTGCGGGAGTGGTTTGATTGTCCGTAAATATTCACTTCAAACTCCGCTTCCTTACGGTCGCGGCTCCGCCAGAGGCGACAGACCCGTTTCGAAAACCTACTACATGGTCGAGACCGCGACGGCCTCCTGCGACTCGGCGCCGGTGGCGCGCTCGCGCAGGCGCGGCAGCATGCCGGCGATTTCGCGGGCATAGCCGCTGTTGGGAAACTCGCGGCAGACACGCTCGCCGACCTCGATCGCGTCGGAGAATTGCTTGTTTTGCACGGCCAGCGTGAACTGCGCCCGAAGCTGCTCAAGATGCGCGCGAAAGATCGAGCGGGCCGATTCCTTCAGCGCCGCCGCTTCGTCGCGCGTCAGGTAATGATCCAGCTCGATCAAGAGCGCATGAGCCTGATCGACCATTTCATTTCGCACGGCCTCATCATATTGCTGCAGCAGGCGGCGCTTGTGCTCATCGCGGCGCAGGTCGATTTCGCGCGGCAGTCCGCCGATCCGCGCATCGCTGGGGAACAGCTCGCGCAGCCGGGCACACTCGCCGCGGGCCTGCTCCCACTTGGCCTGGGAGCAAAGCGTCTCGAAGCGCCGCAGGGCGGCCTCGAGCCGTTCTTCCTTGGTAGAGCGCCGCGCCGCGAGCAGCCGTTCGCTCAGGCTGGCCGCCTCGTCGTGGAAGCCGAACTGCTCATCGAGGTCGCGGATCATGTGCTCGGCGGTTTCCCAATCCTGCCGCACGATCGCGCTCTGAATCGAGTCGCGCAGGAACTCATAGTCTTTCTCACGATAGATCGTGCGCTTGGCCCAGTCGGAAAGTGCGCTGTTTTCGGCGACGCGCCGCGCATACTCGCCCTGGCGGCGCAGCAGGTCGGCCACCTCGAGCATGCCGTCATACATGCGGAACGAATTGGCCACAAACTTGTGGATCAGGACGATCTGGGCATAGAGCAGCAGCGCGAAGATCTGCACAAAGACCGCCGCCAGAATCAGCGCCACGCCCGGCAGCGCCTGTCCCGTCGCGACCCAGACATAAACGCCGTAGGCGCCCGTCAGCACGGCGGCGCAAGAGGCGACAACAACGGTGATCGCAGCCAGCCGCCGCGTGGCGGCGAATTGATTCGGCACATTCGACATGGCCGTGACCTCCATGAGCGGATTGGATGGGTAGCCCGACTGTCCATACTCACAGTCGGCGCCGGGTATCGTCCATGATCCCGGCAGGCCAAATACTCATGACGCCGACGATAGAAACGCGACGCCAGCGTCGGCAATGCGACCAGCCGCACGCACGAGTGGGCTTGGCCATCAAAGATGACGGATCATGCGTGCGCCGAGTCCCAGCATCCGCCAGAATGCGGATCTACCGGCGCCCGTGAAATTTAACACCTTCGACAGCGCATGAATGCGGGTCGAGAATTCGGGGCGGGTTCGAAGCCGCCCATTGCCCGCCGCAATTTGTTTCAGCCGCAAGGCCAGACCTGTCGGCGCCGCCCTCAGGGTATGCGCTCACCGTCGGCCTGCTTCTCAATACTAGCTAGATGGTGGAGCCGCCGCCGCCATCGCTGGGCGGGTCGACGTCTTCGACGCCGGCGCCGCCATCAGTGCCCGTGCCGCCATCGCCGGTGCCGCCGCTGCCATCGCCGCTCGACCCGTCGCCGGAATCACCCGTGTCCGAGGCGGTCTCCGGGCGCAAAATTGGGCGGAGTGCGTCCGCAAGAATGCCGACAAACGCCGGCGAACTGATGCCGACGTTCAACGCAGTGAAGAAGGCGGTGAGCATCGCATTGGACCAGCGCGTGCGGAAGGGGAGCTCAACGTTTTGGTCTTGATTGGTTCCGCCGCCGGCCAGGCTGAGCAGGTCGGTGATGCTTTGCTCGCGCTGACCATAGTCTCGTTTCTGGAGTCGAGCAAAGCCGCCGCCGAGGTTGAGCGGGTTAGAAGCGCTGCCGCCGTTGCCCGTGCCAGAGTTCGCCGTTTGGAGCCGGCCCGGCTTGAAGCGGATCGATGCCGTTGTGCCGGTGCTTGGGGTCGTGCCGGTGCTTGGAGTCGTGCCGGCACCGCCCGCGGTCTGGCCTTGTGCGGCGCGCTCTTCCTCGGCGCGGCGTCGGATGAAATCTTCCAGTGATTCACCGCTGTTGGGGTCAAACTCGCTGCCGCCCGCCGGCCCGTCATTCGTCGTATCCGAACCCGCCGGCACAGTGCCACCGGCGGCCGGCGGCGCTGTGGTCGCGGTTTGGCTGCCCGTTCCGCCGCCTGCCGCGGATGGATTTGTCGTCAATCCGCCGCTGGAAATCAGCGACCCCAGCGAGCTGAGCGAGCCGAGCAGCCCAGCCAACCCGTTGGAGGTCGTGGCGGTGGCGGTGCTGTTGGCATTGTTGGAGTTATCCGGCGTCTCCGGCTCTTCGCCACGGCCCCGCGCCCGGACGCGCTCGTTGATCAGCTCATTGTGGCGGGCCTGGGCGGCACGAATCCATGCGCCGGGCGAACGCTCGCTAACAGCGTTGGCCTGGGCGTTTTGGCGAACGGTGCGATCGCTCAGGCTGGCAGCTTGGTTGGCGGCGCCAGCGCCCGTCGTGGTGGACTGGGCCAGCGCGGCCGAGAGTGTGCAACCCGCCAGCAGAACGCCGATCATTAGACGCATGCGCATCATGACTCGATCCTTCGTATTGGTGTCTTTGCGGCTCATGCCGTACAGTTAGCCGGTCTTATTATATCGATCCCCAGGAGCCAGAGATGCACCCTGCGCCGGACCGCGACGACCCAGATAAGCCGGGCTGGTCTTGGCCGCACCGCCCGACGGCCCGCGGCTTGATCTCCCACGAAGGGTCGAAGTCGAGTTTTTTTCCCATCGTCTGCGGCGGAGAGAGCCGCGCCTGGCTGCTATTTTTCTCTATAACATTAATTCTGACAACAGGTTGTGAAGATAAGCGTTCGGTAAAGTTCCCCGATAAGGGCACCAAAGTCGCGATTATAGGGCTATTAGAGGATGCTCCCGGCTGGAAGGGCATGCACGCCGGCGCGGCCAAATACTTCGCCGGAATTGACCCCCTGGAGGTCACAACGCTGCTAGCCGAAGGCGAAACGCCGCCGGATATTGACAAACTGATCGAACGTGTTGAACAGGAAAAATTCAAGGCCGCTGTCATCCACTATCCCGACCATCGGCTCGCGCCGCTCGTCGCACATTGCAAAGCGGCCAATATGTTCGCCGTCACTGTCGGCGAAACGCCGGCTCAGCATGGTGATGTCTTCGCCTCGATCGAGCTTGATTGGCTGCGCGGCGTGGAGAAGCTGGCCGAAAACCTCGCCAAGGCGGGCGCCGGCCGCTCGACCGCCGTCTTCATCGGTGACAGCCGTCAAACCGAAACCCGCCGCAGAACGCAGCAACGCCTGCTCTCGGCGATCGAATCAAGCTACGAAATCCGCATCTTTGAGCAGATCGATCTGGCGGAAACGAACCAGTCGCCGGTCGCCGCGGTTGACGCCATCTTGAAGCGTTATCGCGAGGTCAGCCTGTTGATCACGCTCGGCTGCGAACCTTGGCGCAGCGCGACGGCGGCGGATTGGGACCGCTGGCGCTCGCTCAACACCCGGTTTCAGTACGTCGCGGTTCAAGGCTCGATCGAACTGGCGGATGACCTGCGGAACGATCGCAGCGCCGAAATGCTGATTGCGCTGGATGCCGAACTGGGCGCCGAGGCGGCCCGCTTCGCGGTCGAAGGCGTGATCGGCACGCGCGAGTGGGGCACGTCGCGTTTGATCGAATGCGAGCTGGTCACGCGCGAACGGCTGTCGGATTTTCTCGCGCGCTACCAGGTCTCACCGCACTAGTGCTTCGTCAAACTTGAATTATTGGATGAAGCGGAAAAGAGCTCCGACGTCACGGCATGAGATTCGTGCCTATCTTTGTCGTGGGACGCACGGGCCGGAGGCCCATGCTACCCTCGTTTCGAACCCGCAAATTCAAGTGTGACGATGCACTAGACCTCCACACCTCGGCGCGGCCGCGGGTTCGGGGCTAAATATCCGGGAAAATCCTCCTGAAAGGAGGGTCGCGGTTTTCGCCCGGCTCGGCGCACGGCGGGAGCCTGAGCCTTCAGCCCTGTAAAGGCATGGCTTTCGGGCTACCCCCCCCCTGCATGGGCCGGAGGGCGAACACAACGCGGCGGCCGGGCGAAGGCGGCCGGCGCGATGATTCGGAACTCTCAACATTAGAGCGTTTTCATTTTTCCGATGGCGTCGGACATCCCTGCCCGACAGCGTATCGCAGCCGCTTCGCCGTCGGCCACGGAGGGCCGACGCTGCAGGTCAATCGAAACTGCGCTAACAGCTGCTTCCTAGCGTGACACCGCCCCCAAAAGGTAAAATCACGATTCGACTGTATTGCTGACCCTCGATACGTTATGATCAATAATGGACCGGCTGAGCTTTCCCATCCGACAAGTCCGCCGCGGTCCTTAGCGCTGGAGACATCTATGCGTGTTCATGTTTCGCGTGCGTGTACCCGGGCCGTCGCCTTCACGCTGATCGAATTGCTCGTGGTGGTGGCGATCATCGCGCTGTTAATTTCGATCCTGCTGCCGTCGCTGAGCCGCGCTCGCGAGCAGGGAAAAACCGCCAAGTGCCTGGCGAACATGCGTGGGCTGATGGTCGCCTCGGTGACCTACCTGACCGAATGGAAGGACGACTTCCCGGTCAATCCGAAGTACAGCACCGCCGGGGCGCCGCAGGGCATTTGCAGTTGGGGCTACGCCGGCAAGACCAGCAACACGTTCTGGCAGAGCCGTGTGAATTTCTACACCGCCAGCCAGCGCCCGCTGAACCGCTACCTGCGAAACACGACCGTCCGCGATGACGACAAGATGCCGGAGGTCCGCTGCCCGTCGGACTTCCGCTCGCACCAGCGGCTCTACACGACGCCGCGTCCGCCGGTCGATGAAATCCGCATCAGCGGGTATGACGACGTCGGCACGAGTTATCACTACAACCTGGTCGCGCTGCACGACGTGCGTAATCAGCGCGGCATCCTGACGCCGCTAGCGGCCGGCTTGTCGGGCACGTTCGTGACGTGGCACGGCGGCCCCGGCAACAGCATTGAGAACTTCCTCTATCTGAGCAAGCAAGCCATTCGTCTTATGCAGCAACGTGAGTCGGCCCGCTATGCGTTCTTCTTTGAGAATCCGATGGATTGGGCCCTCGGCGAGGCCGACGCGACCCGCGCCAAGCTCAAGAACGTGATGGGCGATCATCGCCAGATGGGCCGCTACTCGATTGCCTTTCTCGATGGTCACGCGGTCAACGCCAAGGCTGACACCCGCAATTGGTGCGGCACAAACTGGGTCGGCATCGTGACCGCCTGGACGTGGATCGGCGTACCGCAGCGCAGCTCGATGGAGTTTTTCTATTCCGGCGCCGGGCAAAGCCAACGGCGCTGCGACCCAGCGCCGGGCACGTACTAAGCAGTGATCCGCCGGCGAGTGATGTTCTGCCGATAGTAGCGCTGGCGGCCAGGCACGCAGGTTGTGATCGACGGGCGCGCCCAACGTGACTTGGGTCCGCGCGCATCAATCATTGGCTGCATGCTTACGTCATGCGAGCCGGGTTCGGATGACTTGTCCATGTTCTCAAGAGCATGCCATTTATCGCGGCGCGCCGGTTTCACGCTGATTGAGCTGCTCGTCGTCGTCGCAATCATCGCGCTGTTGATCTCGATCCTGCTGCCCTCGCTCAGCGGGGCGCGCGAGCAAGGCCGCAAGGCCAAGTGCCTCGCTAATTTGCGCGGCCTCATGACCGCCACGCAGGTCTACTTTGCCGAGCACAATGATCGCTTTCCGATCGTGATTCGGCGGCGCGACCCGACCGGAACCAGCTCATCACGCCCGGCGATGACGGCGAGTTGGCTGTATGGCGGCAGGCGCTCCGATCCCTATTGGGCGGCTCCGACGCGCTATTACGGCCTGCTCGAAGCGCCCGCGGACGTGCGCCCGCTCAACCGCATTCTGCTCAACGCGCTGCCCGAGCCGGACGCACCGATGTCGCAGTTGCGCTGCCCAGGCGACTATCGCTCGAGCCAGCGACGGTTTTCACCCAGCGGCTATGAATTGCAGAAATCGGGCTATCAGGACGTCGGCACGAGCTATCACCTCAACTACACGGCGATGCTGCGCACCAACCTCGACACACAGCCGGAATATCTTGGTTTCGACGGGTATGAGCGAAAGTTTCACCTGCTCAATCGCGAGCTGATGCGGGCGACATTCCGCGCCGGCATGGCCGGCCGCTATGTGCTCTATTGGGAAAACCCGATGGACTGGGCGCTGAACCAGCGGCACAGCGCCTCTTCGCCGACGCTGACGCAGGAGTTGGGCGACCACAAGCGCTTCAGCTATTACTCGATGGCGTTCATCGATGGCCACGCCGAAAATCGCTACGCCGATACGCGCGCCTACTGCGGGCCGGGCTGGGTCTCATTGAATCCCGACTGGGTGCGTACGCCGACCCTGGCGCAATCCATCTTCTATACCGTCAGCAACAAGAACTGCGACCCGCCGCTGGTCGCCGCGCCGGCCGGCGGTCCCTGACCGAAGGCCCCCGACCAGCAGCCCGCCCCGACCTTTCGATTGAAATTGCCAAAGGAAAACCGCGGAGACGACAACAACGCCGTCGTCCGCGGTTGATTTTTTTCGCAGTACTTATGGCAAGGGTCGGCACGCGCAACCGCGCGCCCCGTCCGCCAGCACCAGGCGCCTCGTTACGCCAGCACCGCCGCCAGCTCTTCCTCGCGCACAGTCTCCTCATGCGGCCGGCGCACATAGTCGCGATAGGCCGCGATGATTTCGCGCGTCAGTCGCCCCGGCTTGCCGCTGCCGACAGGGCGCTGATCGATCGAGATCACCGGAATGACCTCGGCGCCCGTACCGGTCAGGAAGCACTCGTCGGCGGAGTAGAGGTCCATCCGCTCGAGCTCCTTCTCCTGCACCTCGATGCCCATCTCGCGCGCCAGGCGAATCACCGTGGCGCGCGTCACGCCCTCCAGCAGGCCCGCCGAGGTCGGCGGCGTCTGAAGCTGGCCATCGCGGATGATGAAGACGTTGTCGCCCGTCGCCTCCGCCACGAAGCCCATGTGGTTGAGCATGATCGCCTCAAACACATTGGCCTGATGCGCTTCGATCTTGGCGAGGATGTTGTTGAGATAATTCAGCGACTTGATGCGCGGCGGCATCGCATTGGGGTGATTGCGCGTGATGCTGCTGATGATCACCGGCAGGCCGTTCTCATAGGCTTCCTTCGGATACATTTCGATCGAGGAAGCGATCACGAAAACCTGCGGTTTCCAGGTGCGCCGGGGTGAAATCCCGAGGACGCCGACGCCGCGCGTCACCACCAGTCGGAGATAGGCGTCGCGATCGTCGCTGAGCAGGCCGTTGGCCTCGAGCGTCTGATCCATCGCTTCGCTGATTTGCTGCGCGGTGAAGGGGATCGGCAATTGAATCGCTTTGGCGGAGATATACAGTCGCTTGAGGTGCGCCCAGCGCTCGAAGATGCGGCCGTTATAACTGCGGATGCCTTCGAAAACACCGTCGCCATAGAGCAAGCCGTGGTCGAAGACGTTCACGGTGGCTTCGGGCGCGGGCACCAGCTTGCCGGTCATCCAAATCTTGAGATTCGGATCCGGGTCGTAGTTTTCTCCGCCATACCATTGCTTGGACATGATGTTTGCTCCGAAAAGCGTCGCCACCACTCGTGATACGTGGCATTCCGGGAGTGGTTCGCCCGAGAGCCTAGTTGAGCATAGACGCGCGTCGAAAGTCGATCAAGCGAAATAGTCGCATCGTTGTCGGGCCGTCGGCAAGTGAAGAGAACGGGGTCAACGCATTCGGCTTTCAACCAGGAACTGCCGCTGGGCGGGACAGGCTCGGCGCAGATCATGGCCGGGATCGGCTTCCGGCTTCCTCACCGCGAGCCTTGTGTCTGCACTCGACAGGCTGGAAGCCTGTCCCACCCCTGCTGTCGCCTGTTCCTTCCTGCTGCCGCTTGTCCCAACTTGATGAAAGCCTGTCCCACCCCTGCTGTCGCCTGTTCCTTCCTGCTGCCGCTTGTCCCAACTTGATGAAAGCCTGTCCCACCCCTGCTGTCGCCTGCCGCTCGAACCCGAATAGCTTCGCCCTGCCCGTACCACCCGAAACCGCGCGATCCCGTTGCAGGGCGCTGGACGGCTAGCTACACTCTGCCCCCGACGATTTCCGACGCGGTTCGACAACTTGTCGCACCACGTCGCGAGAACCGGCTTTGTAGAGGGTTTCGATGGGGCGCCGCGCGGCTTCGGCCGGCGGAGGCTTGAAGCGCCCCGCCCGCGAGCGCTAGCAACCAGCCTGCATCAAGGAGATTTCCCCATGCGCAGCTCACCACGCTGGATCCACTGTCTTCCGACCGCGCTCTCCTTGAGCCTGCTGCTGCATCAGCCGGCGACGATATTCGCGCAGAGCGGCGTGCAGGAGGTGCCGGCCCGAGACGTTAGCTCGGGCACGAGCAGCGCGGGTGGAACCAAGCCCGCCGCTGGCGACGCCAAGTCCGACGCCAAGCCCGCCGCCCCGACCGCCGGCGTCACCACGCCGCGTTCCGTCACGCCGGCGGCGACGCCCAGCGGCCCGAGCGTTCAGGTCGTATCGCCGAGCGAACCTTCCGGGGCGCCGCCGAGCAGCCCGAACATCAGCAGCCCGAACATCAGCAGCGCGGGCAGCAGCGCGGGCACGTCGCCGAGCTTTACATTTTCCGGCTCCGGCTCGGCGACGACCGCGGGTGGCATGCCGGCCGACGCACCGGCCCGCATGACCCCTGCCGACGAGTTGAAATTCCGCGATGAATTGCTGTGGCAGCGCACGCTGGCGAAATGGCAGGAAGCCGCGAGCAAGGCCCGCACCGCCGTGAGCGAGCAGCGATTTGCCGAGGCGCGTGAGCTGGCTGCGATGGGGTTGCAACTGGTCGAGGCCGCTCGCAGCTATGCCCACCCGGAGCTGCGCTATACCGAGGCGCGGCAGATGGCCGTGCAGCTTCAGGACGAGGTCGCCGCCGCGGCCGAGACGCAGGAGCGGTCTGACGCCGACAAAGAGCGGCAGGAGATCGCCGAGCGCCAGGCCAAGCGCGAGGAGCTGCTGGAGCGACAGAAAGCCGAGAAGATCGAGCAGCTCTTCAGTTCCGCGGCGCAGCTCCGCACCGAGCGTCGTTTTGGCGAGGCGGCGGAGGTGCTGCGGCAGATTCTCTTCATCGCCCCAGACAACGCGAAGGCCCGCGACCAGCTCGACGTGACCGAAGATTATGAATCGCTGATGGATCAGAAGGAGTGGCAGCGCGACGTCTTCAAGCAGTCGCGGAAGGCGCTGGTCAAGGCCGAAGAGGCGCTGATCCCCTGGGACTACGAAATTCTCTACCCCAAAAACTGGCTGGAGCTGACCAGCCGCCGCAACACGGCCGGCATTGCCGCCGGCGGCTTGCAGGAAGAAGACACCGAGCTGAACCGCCGGTTGAAGGACGAGTTTCCGACCGAGGTTCGCTTTGAGGATCAACCGTTTGATTCGGTGATGGATTACATCGCCGATTTCACGAAAACCAACATCACCGTTGATTGGGAAGACCTCGACGCCCAGGGCATCGAGCGCGACAAGCGCGTGACCGTGCGGCTGGCCGGCGTCAAGTTCGCAACGGTGCTCAATGAAATCCTGACACAGGTCGGCGGCGACGTGAAGATCGGCTACGCGGTCGGCGATGGTCTGCTGCGGATCGCCACCAAGGAAAAGCTCGATCGCGATAAGCTCGTGCTGGTCTATGACATTCGCGACTTGCTTGTCGTCGTGCCGCGTTTCAGCGGCCGGGCGTCGCTCGATCCGAGTCAGGCCCTGCAACAGGCCGGTCAGGGCGGCGGCGTGGGTCTTCAGGGCGGCGCTGGCGGCGGCGGCGGCGGTGGTGGCGGCGGTGGACAGATTTTCCAGGGTCAGCAGGATGATGAGCCGGATGATCAGGGCGGCGCCGGCGCTGAAGCCATCATCGACATCATTCGCCAGACCGTCGAACCCGATTCCTGGCGCGAGACCGGCGGCGGTGATGCGTCGATTCGCGAGTTGAATGGACAGTTGATCGTCTACAACACGTCTGACGCCCATCGCCAGGTGCAGGATTTGCTCTCGCAACTCCGCGAGACGCGCGCCCTGCAGATCGCGGTGGAGTGCCGCTTTCTCAACGTCACGTCAAACTTCCTCGAGCAGTTCGGCATCGACCTCGATTTCGTCTTCAACCAAGGCTCGGCCGGCTTCGATCAGGCGTTCAACGCCGGCCAGCCGGTGGTCGATCCGTTTACCGGTTCGCCGGTGCTGATTCCGCGGCAATTCTCGCAGATCGGCAATCTGCCCAACTCGCCGGGCTTTGGCACGCCGTTGGTGCCGGGCGCGGTGCCCGATCAGCCCTATACGCAGGCAGGTTTGGTGCCTTTTGGCACGGGTGTCGTTCCGCAGATTAGCAACGTGACGCCGATCGGCGCGCAACAGGGTTCGTTTGCGCTGACCAGCCCCAATCAGATCGTGACGGGCGTGCCGGGGTCGTTCACCGGTCCGGCGGCGGTGACGCCGGCGCTCAATATCGCCGGGTCGTTCCTCGATAACCTGCAGGTGGACTTCCTGATTCGCGCGACGCAGGCCAACGGACGCTCAAGCATCGTGCAGGCGCCGCGGCTGATTCTGTTCAACGGTCAGCGGGCGCGTGTCACGGTCGGTCGCGTGAGCGACTACGTTGCGTCGATTCAGCCGCTGCTGGCCGAAGCCGCGGTCGGTTTACAGCCGATCATTTTGCCCGCAAACCAGGGTTCGGAATTGATCGTCGATGGCACGATCAGCGCCGACCGGCGCTACGTGACCATGACGGTCACGGCCCAGCAGTCGGATCAGCCGCTGCTGCGTGAGTTCACGATTTCGCGTGGCAGCGGTAACTCGCCGGGCGTCTTCGTGCAGCTCCGCGATCAGTCATTCGCGACCGTCCGTACGACCGTGTCAGTGCCCGACGGCGGCACGGTGCTGCTGGGCGGCTTGAAGCAGGTGGGCGAGGTCGAGCTGGACGCCGGCGTTCCGGTGCTCAGCAAGATTCCGGTGCTGAAGCGCGCCTTCAGCAATTCCACCACCGTCAAAGACACGCGCACGCTGCTCATCCTGATTAAGGCCAAAATCATCATCCAGAAGGAGGCCGAGGAAGAGGCCTTCCCGTCGTTCTCCGCCGGTGGAGCCGGCTAGCGCTTCGTCAAACTTGAATTTTCGGATGAAGCGGAAAAGAGCTCCGACGTCACGGCATGAGATTCGTGCCTGTCTTTGTCGTGGGACGCACGGGCCGGAGGCCCATGCTACCCTCGTTTCGAACCCGCAAATTCAAGTGTGACGAAGCACGAGCTTTTCGCCACGGCTTCGAGTTTCCACCAGGTTGGGGCCGGTCGCCGGCCGGCCTCGCGCTGCATTCGTCATCTCGTCGCGCGTGACTGGCGCCGCGGCTTATTCGGCGCGGAATCGACCCTGCGATCCCGTTGCGGAATTTCCCCGCTGCGCCGATGATCTAACGCATGCCCACGGAACAGTCTCGATATCGGCGCGTGCTGCTCAAAATCAGCGGCGAGGGTTTCTGTGCGCGCGGCGGGTTTGGCGTGCAGCGCGAGGAGCTTGACCGCGTCGCGCGCGAAATTCACGACGTCACTCAGCTCGGCGTGCAGGTCGCCGTCGTTGTCGGCGGCGGAAATTTTCTGCGCGGGGCGCGCTTTTCCGAAGAGCTTGGCATCGAGGTTGCGACGGCCGACTACATGGGCATGCTCGCCACGGTGCTGAACGCGCTGGCTTTGCAAGAGGCGCTCGAACGTCTCGGCGCGGCCACGCGCGTGCAGAGCGCGCTGACCATCTCGCGCGTCTGCGAGCAGTTCATCCGCCGTCGCTGCATCCGCCATCTGGAGAAGAACCGCATCGTCATTCTCGCCGCGGGCACCGGCAATCCGCACGTCACCACCGACACCTGCGCCGCGCTCCGCGCCGCCGAAATCCGCGCCGACGTGCTGCTCAAGGCGACCAAGGTCGACGGCGTCTATTCGTCCGACCCGGTGCACAACCCGGAAGCGCGCCTGTTCGAAAACATCACGTTTAATCAGGTTATCGACGGCCGGCTGAAAGTCATGGACGTCTCCGCCATCGACATCTGCCAACAGCACAAAGTGCCGATCGTCGTTTTCAACCTGTTCCGGCCGGGCACGTTGCGGCGCGTCGTGCTGGGTGAGCGGCTCGGCACGCACATCGGGGAGCATTGAGATTTCAGCGTCCGCCTCGGGCCGCGCCCGACTGACGACCGGCCAACAAGTTCTGATGTGGCTCGCCGGCCTCTTCGGCAGTCGCTACGACGGCCTGCGGCATTTTCACGTCGTTGAGCCTGGCGTCCTGCTGCGTTGCGGCCAGCCGCGCGTGCGCGATCTGATCCACGTCCAGGCGACGCATGGGCTGAGGGCCGTCTTTTGCGCTCGCGGAGGCACGCGGCATCCGCTGCGCGGACGGTGGTTTCGCCTGCAGCGGCGCTGGTGTGCGGCGAATGGCGTGCGGCTGATTCACGTACCATTTTCGGACGCAGCCGCCCCCACAGCCGATGTCTTTGAGCAATTTCTGCAAGCGGTAGATGATCCGGCGAACCGCCCGCTGCTAGTGCATTGCGAGCAGGGCTTTCATCGCACCGGCGTACTCTGCGCCGCCTACCGCGTGCGGCGGCAGGGCTGGCCGATCGCCGACGCGCTGGCCGAGCTGGAGCGGCTGGGCTACGAGGTGCAGCGTGACAAGCGCCGCCCTCTGCTTGACGCATTGGAGCGATGGCTGCGCCACGGGCATTGAGCAGCGCGGCCGCCCCCCGCGTGGCGCGGCCAAAGGACAGCCATTCTGCTCGCCCTTCTTAACGCGGCGATGAATTTTCCATTCAGAATTGCCGTTCGAGCGGCATCCTGATAATATCCTGCCAGCTTGGGAAAGAAGCGACTGTCGATTTCTCCTGCGTATCCCGAAATTGACAGGCTCACGCAGATTACCAAAGTTCTACTTGGATCAATCCGATAGGCTGCCGCCCCGGTCGCCGGTCGGAATGCAAGCTTGGTAATTGCGCTGGAAATGCCGCGGCGGCGCTGCCATGGCAATTTTGATCGAATCGACATTTACGGTGTTTACGGCTTCGTCGCGGCCCAGGATTGCTCGATAAGAGCAATCGGCAGCGATCAAGAAGGCGCATTCTATGGCACGTTCGATTTTCCTGGCGTCCGGGTGTGCGTTCGCGGTGTTGGCGCTCTTCGCCGGCTGCGGAAGCCAAGTCAATCAATCGGCCGCGGCGGCCGAATCAAACCCCGCACCGCGCGACGCCGGCACGTCGCAACTCGCCGATGGCGCCGCGCCATTGACGCTGACGGCGCTGGCCGGCGACGACCGCACCGTTTTGAGCGGCGAATCATTCGGCCTGGACGGCTCCGCCAGCCGCGCATCCAACGGGACGGCGCTGCGTTATGAATGGCGCTTGCTGGAGGGCGCCCTCGATCAGCCGCTGAACAGTCCGGATCGGGCGCGGCTCTCGCTCACCGCGCCGCGCGTGACGGCGGCGACCCGGCTGGTGTTGCAGTTGGTCGTGGCGACGGGCGGCCAATCGGCCACTGACACGGTTGAGATTACGGTTCTGCCGGTACAGCCGCGCGCCGAAGACGGCGGAGAGACCGCGGCCCCGGCCGAG
>CAYQLG010000077.1:0-20454 GCA_964418235.1 uncultured Planctomycetales bacterium | reverse complement strand
CACTCGCGTCAAGGCGAAAAATTCACAGGCTCGGAGGCCCATGCTACCCGCGCAAAGGACATAGACATCCAATCCATTTCTCCTTCCCACGTTTCCCCTTGCCACCTTCCCACGTTCCCACATTCCCACCTTCCCACTTTCCCACCTTCCCACCTTCTCGCGATCACCGAACGCACGAGCCAGAGGCCTATGCTACCCTTGCTGCGAACCCGCAAATTCAAGTGTGATGATGCAAGGGCCTGATTGCCCGGCGAGCATCGATGACCGCATCTGCATGGGCGCGGCTCCGTAGCCTTTCGCGCGGGCTTGAACTCTACCGCGGCGTCAGGCGCGACGCCGTATGCACCACCATCGCGCAGCCCGCCGGGAAAATCACCTCATTGACGATCTGACCGATCAGCACGCCGAGCGTGGGCGCCTTCGCCGCGGCGTAGTAGCCGACCGCGACGCCCGGCAGGCCGAAGAGCACGCCCGCACCCGCGCCGACCAACGCATGCACGCCCAGCGTGCCCCAGCGTTTGCCGCCGATGTAGGCCAGCACGATGCCGAAAAGCGCATATTGCACTGACTTCAGCGCGACCAGCGTCCAAAACACCGCCGGTCCGATCACCGCCGGCGGCGCCGACCCGACCGCGGCGCTGACGCCTTTGTGCATTGTGCGGGCGCCAATGAACCCCGCCGGCGCGGCGAGCATGCCGGCCAGCCCCGCCCACGCCGCGCGGGCCTTCGCCGCGGCGGTTCCGAGCGCGACGCCCAGGCATACGATCGTCGCCCAACTGATTTTTTGCGCCGCGTCGGCAACTTGCTTCGCCAAATCGCCGATGGCGCCGCCGGCGGCGCTGAGCACCAGCACGTTCAGCAGATGCATGAACAACCCCAGCGCAATCGCCAGCCACGCGACGTGAAGCAGGCGTAGCGCCGGATCGGGCACGGCGGAATGCGCGCTGGCGCCGTCCTGTGCCGCGGCGGCGAGCGGGGCGTCCATGGCTTGAAGCGGGCCGATGTCGGCCGCGGATGAAATCGGTTGCTTCACGGCCTGCGGCGAAGACGCTGCGACAGACGGCGGCGCGGCCTTGGGTGATGGGTCGATGGACATGCGGTGATCCTTGGATTCTTGGCGTGCTGGCGCGATCGTCGGCTGGCGCACGCCGCGGTTTTTCGGCCCCCGTTCATCACATGGTAAGCTACTCTCGATGGGAACGCCGCGCCAAGCCAAACCCGTGAAGCTGATTGTCGGCCTGCTCGGGGCCGATGCGGATTTACTGCGTCGCACGCGGCAACTGTTGACGCGCATGTACGGCCCGCTCGACGCCGAGACGGAGCTGTGGCCCTTCTCCGCGACCGACTATTACGCCGCCGACATGGGCGATCAGCTCCTGCGGCAATTTGTGAGCTTTGAGAAACAGGTGCGGCCCGAGCGACTGGCGGAGATCAAGCGCGACACCAACCGGCTCGAAGAGCAGATCGCCGAGCAGGCCTTCTCGCCGGCGATCATCCGGCCGGTGAATGTCGATCCGGGCTACATCGACGAAGCGCGGCTGGTGCTGGCGACGACGAAGGACCGGGCGCATCGCGTCTATCTGGGGCTGGGCATTTACGCCGAGGTCACGCTCCATTTCGTGCAGGGCGCCTGGCAGGAGGGCGTCTGGACCTATCCTGATTATCGCGCGGCGCGCTATCACGCCTTCTTCACGCAGGTGCGCGAAATTTATCGCGCCCAGCGCGCCCAGCTCGAAGCCACGCTCGCCGCTTCGCCCGACCATGTGGTGCAACCGACCGACGGTGCGGCGCAGACCTACTCGACCAGCGCCGCCGAAAGCTCGGCTGCGCCCCACGCCGGCGCCGCGGGGAGCGAGGACCGCGACGGGCCGGAGCCGTACTCATTGCGTGACGGCTGACGGCCGTGTGCGAGACGATCGACACGGCGCTTGCCGGCGCGCGGATTGGCCGCGCCGCACAATGCGAGCGGAAGGGGTCGTCGCGTGCGTCTACAAAAGTGCCCGCGAAGCAACTACGATGGGTGTGTCAGTGCCGGCTCGCGCGGATCGCAGGCGGCGCGCGCCGCCGGCGTACGCGTCTGGCACCCACGCTATGGGCCGCCGCCACAATCGCCGATGGTCGTCGTCTTCATTAGGCGATGGCCGGACCTCAGGAGAATCTGATCGTGCCCGCTCGCCGCTCACCTTCATCGTCTCGTCGTCCGAACGCCGCGCCCGCGGCGCGTCGCAGCAAGGCCAAGAGTTCCTCGTCGCGCGCCCCATCCGGCGCGGCCCGCGGCGAAAGCGCCGGCGCGCCCGCCGTCGGGACACACGCCTTCGGCGAATTTGAGTTGCTCAAACGCCTGACCGAGGCGCCGGGCGTGCCGGGCCGCGAAGAGCGCATCCGCGAGATCATTCTGGCCGAAACCGAGGGCCTGTGGGACGAAACCCACGTCGACAACATGGGCAACCTCATCTGTGTCAAACGCGCCACGCGTTGGAAGCCGGCCGGCGGGGCGATGCCCGGCCTCGGCGCCGGCAGTAACGGCAACGGACGCTTCCACGCCGAAGATCGCCCGCAGCGCGTCATGATCGCCTGTCACATGGATGAGATCGGCTTTTATGTGCGCTACATCGACGACGACGGCCGGCTGCGCGTCATCAACGCCGGCGGGTTTGACACGCGCAACCTCTTTGCGCGGCGCGTCGTTGTCCATGGCCGGCGTGCGCTGGTCGGTGTGCTGAACCCGGGCAACCGCCCCGTTCACATCGCCTCAGAGGATGAGAAAAAACGCATCCCCGAGGTCAACGATTTCTATGTCGATCTCTTCATGCCCAAGAAGCAGATCGCGGAACTGGTGCAGATCGGCGACCCCGTCACGCTCCATCAAACCACCGAATGGGTCGGCGACGCCATCACCGGCAAAGCGATGGACAACCGCATCGCCCTGTGGGTCGGGATCAACGCCGTTCGCAAGCTCTACAGCGCGGGCGCGCGCAAGGGCGGCGGCGCGACCGGTTCGCCCTATGACATTTATTTCGTCGCCTGCGTGCAGGAAGAGGTCGGTCTGCGCGGCGCCACCACCGCGGCCTACACGGTCGAGCCGGACGTCGGCATCGCCATTGACGTGACGCTGGCGTGCGACACACCGGGCATTCCCAAGGACGACGCGATCACGCAATTTGGCCAGGGCGTGGGCATCAAGGTGATGGATTCTTCAACGATCAGCCATCGCGGCCTCTTTGATGAGTTCCTCGCGCTCGCCCGTAAGAAGCGCATTCCGCATCAGCTCGAGGTCTTGCCGCGCGGCGGCACCGACGCCGGCGCGTTGCAGCGCTCGCGCGGCGGCAGCCGGGCGATCACGCTCTCGGTGCCGTGTCGCTACATTCACACCGTGGCGGAGGCGATCCACCGCGAAGACGCGAAAGCGACGGTCGATCTGTTGGCAGCGTGGCTGGCCGGGGCGTGAACATGATGCTGGGCGCCGCCAGCGGCGCGCTGTAGCGTCGGGGCTTCCGTACCCGACGCCAGGTCGGTGAGACGCTTCATGCTGGTTGCATACGCCGTCGGCCACGGAGAGCCGACGCTACAGGGCGCATCGTTGGTCATGGAGGGCCGATGCGAAAACCGTGATAAGGTCCTAAGGTGATAAGGTGATAACGGCGGAGGTCGGGCCTTGTCCTCATCGGGCCGTATGCTGATCGGTCCAGTCGCCGGCGCTCGCGGCGGGTTGGCGTACTGGCAAGCTTGAGGGCAATCGAGAGAACAAGAACATGCGCATCCGTACGGCCCAAGTGAGTGACGCCGCCGCGATAGCCGGTTTTCAACTCGCCATGGCGCGCGAGACCGAGAACCGCGCGCTCAACGCGGCGACCGTGAAGGCCGGCGTTGAGCACTGTTTGCGCGATGCGCGGCTGGGAACGTACTACGTCGCGGAGCTGGACGGCGTTGTGGTCGGATGCATGCTGATCACGTTTGAATGGAGCGATTGGCGCAACGGGCTATTCTGGTGGATTCAGAGCGTCTATGTCGTGCCGGCCCACCGCGGCCAAGGCGTCTATGCCGTCCTGCATCGCTGGGTCGAGGAACTGGCCCGCAGTACGCCGGGCGTGTGCGGCTTGCGGCTTTATGTCGATCTGGAAAATCAGCATGCGCAGCGGGTCTACGCATCACTGGGAATGAGCCGCTGCAACTATGCGCTCTATGAGGCGGACTGGCCGATAGCGAGCGCGACCTAACACCGGCCCGCCGGCCGCGGCCAACCGACAGTCTGACAACGGACGAACGGGCCGGACTGTCGGGTGAAATAGACGTGACGGCTGAATTCGGGCGGCGCGTGGTGGGGCGAAGTGGATTTATTACACAGTTCGCGTCGTCTGGGCCGTTCGTGCCGTCGCCGCTCGCGGAATCCCCGCCGGGGATCATCTGCCCCTCGGGCAGGACACCCACACACGACATTCCGCGAGCTGCGGCGACAAACCTTCGCATACGTGCGGTCACGGCGCGTCTGGTAGGCGCCCCGCGGCGAGCGGCGCCACCTTGAATGCGCGGCGCCGTTTCGCCGGGATGAGCCATCAGCTCGTTTTTTCGCTGCGCCTTTAGTTTTAGAGCGTTTTCATTTTTCCTGTAGCGTCGGGCGTCCCTGCCCGACGGCGGATCGCAGCCGATTCGCCGTCGGCCACGGAGGGCCGACGCTACAGGTCAAACGAAACTGCGCTAGTTCAGGCGCGTGATGCGGCCTTCGCCGCCGACGGCATACTCAATCGAGAGCACTTGGCCGCTAAGCGGCCCTTCGATGTAGTTGCGCAGGGCCTGCTGATAGCTGACGCCGATCGACCGGAAGGGCCGTCCGCGGAACGGATACTGATCGCCGCCGCGCGCGAGGAAGTCGATCGTGGCCACGTTGATGTTCGGGGCCGAAGCGACGACCACGCCGTTGCGGACGATGACCGTGCCGTCGTTCAGGATCACTTCACGAACGCGCGTGCCGAGGGTGATGACGGCGGCGGTTGTGGCGTCGAGAACCTGGGCGACGCCGGTCGCATCCCAGGTGAAGCGGAAGCCGGCGATTTGAGCAAAGCGGCCGTTGCCCGAAAGCCCGACGCGCGAGACCGCGTTTTCCAGGATTTCCTTGAATTGAGCCGGGGTCACGCCTTCAACGATGCTGACAAAGTTCGCGAAGGGCAGGGCCTCCAGCGTGTTGAGCACGCTGAGCGGGCCGGCTGGGAAGATGCTGTTGTTGCGGATGCCGCCGCCATTCTGCAGCGCAACGTTCGGCTGCGCCGCGCCGAAATCCTGAGCCAGCACGCCGGCCTGCCACAGTTGTGAGTCGGCGATCATGTTGCCCAGGTTGGTCTCGCGTGCGCGGACTTCGTTGGTGCGGCCATCGAGGCCGATCTGGCTGACAGCGATCTGCTGCGCCGCCAGCCCGGCGACGCCCGCCGCGACCGGATCGACGATCGTCGCCTGGACGACCGGATCAGGCGTGACCGCGTCGGGGGCAATGCCGCTCACGCGGACCGGTCCGCTGGCGCCATCAACGGTCACGATGTTGCCGGTCGCGTCGAAACCGACGATGAGGCGTCCGAGATAGCGATAGTCGCCGCGCGTGGTGACAACGGGCACGCTGCGGCCATCAACGTCAGTTCCCGTGCGCGGGTAGCCGGTGCCGCCCAGAACGGTGGGCCAAGCGGTATCGCCCGGCACCAGCAGCGCGCCGGGATTGGCCAGCAGCTCGCCGCCGCCGCCGCCGATCACCACGTCGACATTGCGCAGGCTGGGAATCAAGCCGAACTCGCTGGAGAGACCCTGGAGGTGGCTGGTGAGGATGATCTTGTTGACGCCATCAGCCACCAGCGCATCGACTTCGCTCTGAATCGCTGGCAGGAGCGGGTTTACGACCACGCCGCGCGGGCTGCTGATGAAGGGCAGGTCGGTAGTGGTCGCGCCGACGATGCCGATGCGCTGCGTACCGACAGTCACGACGACGCTCTTGGCGATGCGGCCGCTGGTGACTTGCGCCTGGAGGCCCGGCTCGGCGGTGAAATCAAGGTTTGCCGTGAGGAACGGCGGGATCGGCGCGACGAAGCCGCCGATGAAGTCCTCCAGCAAATCCGGGCCGAAGTCAAACTCGTGATTGCCGATGGCGCAGGCGGTGTAGCCGAAGCTCTGCATCGCCAGCGTGTCATAGAGTGGCAGGCCGGCTTCGAGGCTGACGGTCAACTCCGGGCCGGCGAGGAAATTGTCGCCGGACGAAATCAGCACGACGCCGTGCTCGGCCGGATCCGCAGGATAGGTGGCGGCGGCGGCCTTGAGCTGATCGACGAGCGTCTTGAAGCGGGCCACGCCGCCGAAATCGGCCAGGGCGCCGGCGCCGGCGTTGATGAGTTGCGACTCGCCATCATTGTTGTGGAGAATCGTGAGCCAATAGGCGACTGTGGCGCCATTGCTGCTGCCGCTGTTGTTGCCGGTCGGCGAAGTCGGGGAGATCTCGGCGCCGGCGGGCGCGGCCACGTCGGCCGCGACATTGGGTGAAAACGACGGCTTGGTCGTGGGGGCAGCCTTGCCGCCGGCCAGTGCGACACCGGCCAGCGCGGCGCTCAGCACAGCACTGCGAAAGAGAAACGAAGTCATGGGATTCTTGCGCTCCATGTTGAAGACTCGATTGAGGTCGATTTCGAATTCAAGGTATTGAGGACCAGCGGCAGCGCCGTCTAGCGGCGACGAATCAGCCCCGCCACGACGACAAGCAACATCAGCGTGGTCGGCTCGGGTACGTAGGCCAGGCCGCTCATGCCGCCGACGCCGTGGGCGCCGATCGGCGTCGCCGCGCCAGTGATGGTGTTGACGGTATAGAGCCGGCTGCCGTCGGTCAGATAGAGCAGCGCGGTGGTCGGGTCATACGTCAGGCCGCCGACGTTGCCGGCATCGGTCGTGCCGGTCTGGCCGACGCGGGTCGCCAGGCCGGTCGTGCGGTCGAGTGTGACGAGATAATCGTCGCCCGTGCCGTTCTTGTCGTAGCCATAAAGCGTCTGGCCAGGCCCAAACGCCAGCCCGGAGATATCCAGGGCATCTGGCCCGATCGCGCCGACGGTGGTGAGAGCCGCCGTCAACGGATCGACCCGCACCAGCTCGAGGCCATCGGTCGAAAAGAGCATGCCGGCGGGAGACACGGTCAAGCTGCCCTCTGGCACGGTGTCGGTCCGGGCGGCAATCAGCGTCGCCGCGCCGGTGGTGATGTCAATGCGATAGAGATCGGCGCGCGAGGTATAGGCGTAGAGCGTGGCGTCGGCCTGGCTCCAGGCGATGTCATTGATCTCGTCGAGGCCGGTGTTGCCAATGACGGTTGCGGCGCCGGTCGCCGGATCGATGCGATAGAGCGATTGTGACGCGAAGGGCGCAAACGACGCCACGCCGAAGAGTTCGGCGCTGGCCGTTCCGGTCGCGCACAGCGCGAGTGTCGCGCTGAACAGAAGATTCCGCATTCTTTGCCTCCAAAATAGTTGGTGGTGTCCACGTCGAGCGCCAGCCGCGCCCGCCCGCTGAATAGGCGACGGTAGCGCCGCCGCGCAAAGCGGTGGTCATCAAGATGTGAGGATCGCGTTAGGGCTGTTTCAGAAATGCGCGTCGTCAGGACGAGCCAGCGAGCCAGCCCATGCGTGAGCGCCGCGCTGCGGCGCGGCTGCGTCTGCTCTACAATCGGCGGGCCGCAAGCCAGTACTCGGGCAGCGGCATAGGAGAGCATCACGACCATGGCGCAACCCGTCGAACATCTGTATCGTCCCGGACTGGAAGGCATTATCGCCGGCGAGACCGACATCTCCGCCGTCAAGCAGGACAGCCTGATGTATCGCGGTTACGCGATCGAAGAGCTGGCTGATCACAGCCCGTTCGAGGAGACCGCCTTCCTGCTGCTCCATGGCGCTCTGCCCAGCAAAGCTCAATACGCACAGTTCTGCCAGACGCTCGATCGCTATCGCGCCTTGCCACGAGAGGTGATGGAGACCATCCGGCTCATGCCCAAATCGGCCGGCGGGATGGACGTTCTGCGCACGGCGGTCTCGATGTTCGGGCATTTTGACCCGGTCAAGGGTGACGACAAGCCGGCCCTGCTGGAGCGGGCCGCGGCTCTCCTCGCGATCGTTCCAACCATCATCGGCGCGCGGCTGCACTTCCTTGCGGGCAAGACGCCGGTTGAGCCGCGTCCGGGCCTGTCGCATGCGGCGCAGACGCTCTGGCTGGCCACGGGCAGGGAGCCGGTCGCGCTTGAGGCGTGCATTCTCAACCTGACCTATGTGCTCTATGCCGAGCATGAATTCAACGCCTCGGCCTTTGCCTGCCGCGTCACCGCCAGCACGCTCAGCGACATGTATTCGGCGATCGTCACCGGCATCGGCACGCTGAAAGGTCCCCTGCACGGCGGCGCCAACGAAGAGACCATGCACCTGATCCAGCAGTTCAAGAGCGGCGACGAGGCTCGTCAGTGGACGCTCAACGCCATTGCAAAGAAAGAGAAAGTCGTCGGCTTTGGCCATCGCGTCTACAAAAACGGCGACCACCGCTCGTGGATCTTGGAGAAAGAGCTGGCCAAACTGGCGCAGACCCACGCCGAGAAATATCGCATGGACGTGTATTACGCGATCCAGAAAGTGATGCACGAAGAGCGGAAGATCTTCATGAATGTCGATTATCCGTGCGGGCTGACCTATTACTACATGGGCCTGCCGATCGACATCTACACGCCGCTCTTTGTCGCGTCGCGCGTCAGCGGCTGGGCGGCGCACTACATCGAGCAATTCACGAACAACCGGATCATTCGCCCGCTCAGCCGCTATACCGGCCCGGACGAGCGGAAATATGTCGCGATCGAGCAGCGTTAGCCCGGCGCTGTGGTTGAAGCGTCGGCTT
The DNA here is from genome assembly GCA_964418235.1 of uncultured Planctomycetales bacterium. Taxonomy (GTDB): domain Bacteria; phylum Planctomycetota; class Phycisphaerae; order UBA1845; family Fen-1342; genus CAYQLG01. The sequence goes on along the minus strand of CAYQLG010000077.1, from coordinate 11,568 downwards.
GAGTGCTTCCGTTTCAAAACAAGGCGTGCCCGCCCACGCGGGCGGAATGGGTCTTCGGCCCGAGCGTCCACAAAGACGCCTCAATTCAAACCGAACCGCCCCCGTCAGGAAGCGTTCAGGCGACGCAGCACGCTGAACGAAGGCAAAAAGCGACGCAGCGACGAAGCCTTATGCCTTCATCTTTCACTTGTTCGCGCAGGTCAAATCAGCCGCTGGTCCGTGCAGCTTTTCTCGTCTCTTCGCGCGGGCATCCGGCGGGAAGCTTGGGTCAGACGCCGCCGGAATCGAATCGCTTCCTGACGGGCGCGGTTCGGTTCAATGCAGGGCGCGGTTCGCGGCGCGATTGCCGACGGTGAGCGCGCTGTAGCGTCGGCCCTCCGTGGCCGACGGCGTATGTGGTTAGCGCAGATTGCACGCCCGACCCGGCGTTGGGTACGGAGCCCCCAACGCTACAGCGCGTTCGTTTGCTGCTGCGATGGTTGTTCGCACGCTGCGCCAGAGCGGGTTGCATGCGCGTAGCGTCGGCGCGGGTTGATCGCGTGCAGACGGCGTGGGTAGATCCAGTTCGACGGGAATCGAATCGCTTCCTGACGGGCGCGGTTCGGATTACGGGCGCGTATCATCGCGGCATGTCGGAATCACCCCGCTATCGCACACAAATGCTCTTTGCCCCGTTTGGCGAGGCCGGCCAGCGGCGCCTGCGAAACTCTTACGCCACATTGATCGGCTGTGGGGCGCTCGGCTGCGGCGTAGCCAACACGCTCGTGCGCGCGGGCATCGGCGGCCTGCGCGTGGTCGATCGCGATTTTGTCGAGATCGAGAATCTTTCGCGCCAGACGCTCTTTGACGAGGATGACGCGGCCGCGCTCCTGCCCAAGGCCGAAGCCGCCGCCCGCAAGCTGCGCCGCATTAACTCCGCCGTCGAGGTCGAAGCCGCAGTGGCCGACGTGACCGCTGAAAACATCAGCGAACTATGCCGCGACGCCGACCTGATTCTCGACGGCACCGACAACATCGAGACGCGCTTCCTGATGAACGACTATTGCGTCGACGCGCGCGTGGCGGCGGTCTTCGGCGCGTGTCTCGGCGCGGCGGGGCAGGTGCTGGCATATATACCTAACGCACGGGCGTGCTACCGCTGCATCTGGGAGGAGCCGCCCGCGCCCGGCACGCTTGAGACCTGCGACACCGCCGGCGTGTTGATGCCGATCGTCAGCCTCGTCGCCGGCTGGCAGGCGCAGGAGGCGCTGAAGATACTCAGCGGACAGAACCACGCGCTCATTCGCGGCTGCCTGGTCATCGATGCGTGGAGCGGCGTCGTACGAACGGCGCTGCGCGCCAGCGTGACGCCGCGGCAGGATTGTCCCTGCTGTGCGCGGGGTGAGCGTGCGTATCTGCGCGGGGCGCGCGGCGCCACGTCCATCGGGCTGTGCGGGCGCGATGCGCTGCAGATTTTGCCCAGCGGCGCCGGCGAAGTCGATCTGCGACGGCTGGCTGAGCGACTCAGCGCCGTGCAGCGGCCGAAGCTGACCCCTTATCTGCTGCGCTTCGTGGTGGATGAGCGCGTCGTGACGGTTTTTCCCGATGGGCGGGCCATCATCCAGGGCACGACCGACGCGGCCATCGCGCGTAGCCTCTATGCCAAATATGTCGGAATCTAATGCGACAATTGCGTTGCTGTCGCGTCGGCCCTCCGTGGCCGACGGCGAAGCGGGAAGAGCGAATTGCGAATTGCGAAGCGCGAAGAACGAATGACAAGAATGAATGGAATCGCGAAGCAGGTCGAATTCAACGCGTCATGCGCCGTATCACCTGATCACCTGATCACTGCCATGCCCTCCGTGGCCGACGGCGTATGTGGTTAGCAGAAAACGCCCGCCCGACCCGGCGTTGGGTACGGAGCCCCAACGCTACAGCGCTGCGCGCCGGCGAGTTTGGCCGCCAGGCGCGATCGTAAGGAACGGCTCACGGCGTCGGCACGATCGAGATTCGCCGCGTTCGCTCGATCTGCACCGTGGTGGCGCCGAGGCCATTGATGGCGTTGATCGTGGCACGCTTGGTCACGGCGATCGCGATGTTCGCGCCTTGGCGGAATGCAGCCAGATCACCGGCGGAAATGTTCAACGCGCCGCCGTCATCCGCCTCGGCAAAGTCTTTGGTGCGGGCTTCGCCAAAGAGTGATTGGCTCAGCAGCACGCGCGCCTTGAACGCCGGATCAGCCCCCGACCATGTCAGCGTAAAGCCCGAGAGCGAGGCGCTTTGTCCATCCGTCGGAGCCGTGATGGCGAAATCGGCCGGTCCGGTCAGCGTAGTGGTTTCGACGCCGCGAGTCGGCTCCGTCACGGTCACGAGATAGGCCGTGGCCGAGGGCAGCATGAGGGCATACGTGCCGTCGCCGCTCGGTGCGCCGAGGCTCTGGCCGTTGATGCTGAGCGCCTGCCCGGCGGAAAGCACATGATCGCCCCCGCGAGCGCCTTGCAAGCGCACGCGGACGTCGGATTGGGTCGCACCGGCGGCTTCGTGAATGGAGATTGTCGCGCGAACCTGGTCGAGCGGATCGCGGCTGGCGCCACCCCCGCCGCCGCCGTTGCCGTTGCCGCCGTCATCGATCGTAATGGTGCAGACGCCGCCGACGCCGAGCGTGGTCAAGGCGACCAGCGCCGCAAAAGCCAACCAGTGCGGACGCCCGGTGATCTTGGTGGAAGAAAACGTTTGGGTCTTGCTTGCAGGCCGCATCGTCGCCGCGCTCCTTTATGCGCTAGAAGTTCGCATCATACAATCGTTAGCGGGCCGCAAGTGTCTTTCCAAGCAGGATAGGCGCGGATGGCTCTGGGCGAACGCTTCGTAGCTCATGCGGCGTAGAGACCGGGTGGGAACAACCTTCCAGCCTGTTTCGGACAGTCAAGATGCCTGTTACAACCTAGCCACTCGGCGACTGCCGGGATTGTGCGTTTGACCTGGTGCTTTTTTGGGCACGGCCGGCGGGCGGCGCATTGCGGCGGGCCGCCCGACGATTGCCGATTGGAAACACGTCTCTGCGCTCAACGGCGCCGGCGCGGCGCGCCGCGCATGCCCGCCAGTGAAACCAACGTCAGCGCCAGTGGAATCAAGCCGAACGGCCCGCAATCGACAATCTCCGACGCGCGAATTTGGAGCAGTCCGGCCTCTTTAGGAACGAGAAAATTGCTCACGACGTCCGCCGCGATCTCGCGCCCCAGCGCGAGGCCGTCCTGATTGTCATATTCCCAGTGAATGCCGCCGTAGATGCGACTGCGGCCGGCCTCATTTGCCGCCAGCGAAAAGCGCGTGTAGGAGCGCGACACGCCCGGCACGTCTTCGCTCGTGGTCGTGAAGGCGATCTCATCGGTGCCGTAAAACATCGCGAGCACCTTGGCCGCGGCGCCACTGAACGTGCTATGGCCCGAAACATAGGCCGGGAACGGCGGCGTCGGAATGAGCGGCTCCCACGCCGGATCGGCGATCGTGTCAGGATTGCCGTCGTTGTCCGCATTGCGAATGGCCGTGATCGGGCGCCAGTCTTCATAAGTGTACTTGTTGTCCCAGGCGCAGATGCCCGCATCGCACACGGCCATGCCGATCAGCGCGAAGAGCCGGACGCGCTCCGCCGGCGTGTTGCCGCGCTGATTCGCCACGTCGCGCGCGATCTGGAACCAATGCCCAGGCGGCGTGGCCGTGCCGGGTCCATCGACCCAGAACTGCGCAATCTGCGTCTGGTCGGCCGTGCGCGTCGCGCTGGTCTTGCTGCCCAGTGATTTCGTCTCATTGAACGTGGTGGTGAACTCTGCCGAAGTCAGCGGCGGCGGCCCGGGGCGCCGCAGCGTGGCCACATCTTCCAAACAGAATGGGAGCACCTCGCCCCACCCCGGCAGGAGCGCCGGCGCCTGCGCCGGGGGCGTGGGCTGCCAATCGCCCGGCTGCGTGCCGGGTGTATACATCACGGTCGCATCGAAACGGTCGTTTGCGCGAGCGGCGATCATCGCGTAGCCGACCGCCTCACCCAGCGCGATGCCCTGAAATTCGCTGTTGCTATCCGCGATTGCCGCCAGCGTCGCGTCGATGAAGTTGTCGAAGTTCGTGGCCTGATTGGGATAGAGCGATCGCAGCACAACCCACGCCGCAGTCGCAGCGGCCGCCTCGCGCGAGGCCGTGGCAGGCGCGTTGAAGTCATTCGTTAGAAACGGCTCATGGGTTTTGTCGATGGCGTTGATCGCGTCAAACATGGCGATATGCGCCATCGCCAGCGCGCGGGCCGCCTTGGGCGGATTGGTGCGGTCGGCGCGGATGGCGTCCAACGTGTGATCGCTCCACTCCTGCACCACGTCGGCGGCCGCGATGGCCGACAAAAACCCGCACACGATGATCGACGTAGAGATTTTTCCGAACATGCCAGCTTCTCCTATTCAACGGGTCGTAGTGTCGTCATGCTCAAAGGCGGAAACGCCAGCCGGAGGCCATGCCGATTAAACCAGACGATCATCGTATGCCCCGGACTGTTCAGCAACTGGTTCGCCGCCACTGAGTGCAAACCTGCTCAGGTATTGCTTATACCGATACCGTGCGCGTGAAGCAATGCAAAGTTTGCATACTCGCGCTGTCCATGAAACCGCTCGTCCGCGGTACTGAATCAGCGACGCACCGCGGCGTCGGCGGCGTTGGGCGCGTTGTCACTCATGCCGGTCGGGCGGTCCGGCGCATGGGTGTTCGCAGGGCCAAGCCAATGAATTCGTTCTTCGCTCTTCGCACTTCGCAATTCTCGCTTCGCTCTCGGCCACAGAGGGCCGACGCTCTAGCGCGGCGATACCGTAGAATCGGCGCGGCGGGCCAGTGGCATCACTTGTTTTGATGCACAGGAAAGGACTATGAACGACCCCGATAACAGCTTCGTCGCCGTGCCGCATGGTCGCGCGAGCGAGCTGCATGTGCGTCCGGTCGCGCCGGAAGATCAGGCCGAGTGGCTGCGACTGCGTCTGGCGCTGTGGCCCGAAGACAGCGTCGCCGATCATCGTGCGCAAATGGCGGATGTGAGCGCCGGCCCAACGCAGATCGCGCTGGTCTTGTGCCGCGCCGACGGAAAGCTCGGTGGCTTCATCGAGGCGACGATCCACCCGCGCGCGATCGGCTGCGCCACGCATCACGTCGCCTATATCGAAGGCTGGTATGTCGATGCCGACCTGCGCCGCCAGGGTTGGGGGGCGCGGCTGATGCGCGCGGCGGAATCGTGGGGCCGGTCTCAGGGTGCGACCGAGGTCGCCTCCGACACGCAACTCGAGAACGATGTCAGCCGGCGCGCTCATCTGGCGCTGGGTTATCACGAAGCCGGCCGGCTGATTCACTTCGCGAAGCGCCTATGAGCGCGGGCGGTCAGACGGCCCATTGCCGCGCAGTTTGAGAACGCACAGGCGCCGGCCTTATGACGCGAAAACGCGCCCGACTCCAGCCTGCTCGAGTAGTTCATCCTCACGCCGGTGCAGCGCCGCGAAATCCGCCGGCGTGTGATCGTCATAGCCCGACAAATGCAGAATGCCATGCACGAGATAGAGGCACAGCTCGCGATTCCATTCGTTTTCCAGGCTCGGACCCGGGCGCCGGGATCGGCCGGCGCCGTGCCTTACAGCGCGGGGGGGGGCGATCGGTTGCGCCGCGCGCCGACGGGCCATGCGCCGCGCGACATTCGCGCACATCACGATTTCGCCCTCGATCAGCCCGGCGCGCGGCGCCCCGCCCAGGTCAAACGTGATCACATCCGTCGGTCCGCGCACCCGGTGAAATGCCCAGTGCAGCGCGCTCATCCGCTGTGCGCCGACCACAGCGAGCGACAACGCGCCGCGCCTGAACCCCTCGGCCCGCAGCGCAAACGCCGCCACGCGCAACAGCCGCGCTTGATCGATCCACGCCTGCCCGGCTCGGCAGGCCAACTCGACGCGCGGCGGTCTCGGTACGCTCGGCACATGCCCCCGTGATGGAGATTTGGATGTCGCTTGCGCGGTCTTCATGACGCGCGCGACTTGCTGAGTTTGTCGTCTTTCGTCGGGCTTTCGTTGTCATCGGACGGATAGACGATGCGGGCGTGATAGATGCTGCAAAGACTCTTGATCAGGGCGCGGCTGATGGTCTCGACTTCGCGGAAGGTCAGGTCGCATTCGTCGAGCTGGCCATCGAGCAGGCGCTTCTGCACGACCTTGGTGACGGTGTCCTCGATGCGGCCGGCGGTCGGCTCAGGCATGGCCCGCACCGCCGCCTCGACGCCGTCACAGAGCATCACGATCGCCGTCTCGCGTGATTGGGGTCGCGGCCCGGGATAGCGGAAGGTCTCCTCCGGCACTTCCGGGTCGTCGGGACGGCGGTTGCGGCTGGCCGCGGCGAAGAAATACTCGACCAGCGTCGTGCCGTGATGCTCGGCGATGAAGGGGTGCAACGCGGTCGGCAGGCCATACTCACGAGCCATCTCGATGCCGTCTTTGACGTGGCCGATGATGATGAGATGGCTCATCGCAGGGGTCAGGCGTTCATGCCGGCTGGCGCCGCCGAGCTGCTGATTTTCGACAAAATATTCGGGCTTGTTGATCTTGCCGATGTCGTGATAGTACGCGCCGGTCCGCGTCAGCAGGCCGTTGCCGCCGATTGATTCGGCGGCGGCTTCGGCGAGCGTGCCGACCATGAGCGAGTGGTTGTAGGTGCCGGGCGCTTCTGCCGCCATCAGGCGCAGCAGCGGCTTGCTCGCGTCGCACCATTCGAGCAGCGTCATGCTGGTCGTAATGCCGAAGAAGCGCTCCATCGCGGGCAGAATCCCCTCCGCCAGAAACGCCGCCGCGAGCGTCGTCATGACGGCCGGCAACGCCTGATGCCAGAAGGCGAAGACGAGCATCTGTCCCTCCGACAGGCCGACGATCGCCGCCGTCGGCAGCGCCGCCGCCGCGGCCAGACACCCGACAAAAACAATCTTGCCGCGGTTGCGGATGTCTTTGAGACCGAACAGGCAGATCATCGAGACCACCAGCAGCACGACGAAGAAGCCGATGCTCTGTTGCGTGGCAAAGACCATCAATAACGCGAGCATGCCGCAGAGCGCAAAAATCGATCCCTGCGGATAGACGATGGCCAGCAGCGCCGCGGCGAAGGCCTGTCCGCCGACGGCGTAATAGGCCACGCCCGTCTGCACAAAGGCGGCCCGCACGACGAACAGATCGCCAATCAGCAGCAGCGCAATCAGAACCTGCTGCACCGTGCTGCGAAGCTGCGTCTCACGATAAAGCGAGATATACAGCCCCAGCCCCAGCACCACCAGAAAACCCAGCAGCCCGCGCGCTGGCTCCGCGTAGGCGCCCCACGTGCCGGCGGCTTGATGGTGCCGCCGATTGGCCTTGAACGTCGCAAACTCTTCGCGCACCTGCCGCAGTTCCGCTTCGCTGATCGCCCCCACGTCGCATAGCGGATAGTCGCGGGCATATTCGATGTACTGCATTGGGACCGCGGCGGACGCCCGCCGCGCCGCCTCCGCCGAGCGCGCCGCATCGTGCCGATAGAGCGGGCGGATGGCGGCGCTCTTCTCCTGCCGGAGCTGACCGAGCACGAGTGTCGCGACGTTTTCGCGCAGTTCGGTCGGAAAGACTTTCACGGCCTCGCGCGCCGCTCGCAAGGCCCCCTCGGCGTCGGCATTCAGCAGATTTCGCGCCGGCAGCGTGCGCTCGCCGCCGTCCCGCTCGACGAGAATGGCATCGAGCGCCCCGCCGCGCGCGCCGGTCGCGTCCGGCTCGATCAGCGGCTGCTCGCTGAGTGTGTCGATCAGTTGATCACACGCCGCCGGCAGGAACGCCCCATTCGATTCCTGCGCAAGGCGCGGCAGTTGCTCGAACAGAGCCTCGTCGAGCGTCAGCCCCAGCCGGACCAGTTCGCCACGGAGCCTGGCCGGGTCGGCGGCGTGTTCCCGCGTGATCCGCGCCAGCGCCTGAAAACGGCCGCGCAGATCGTCGATGAAAGCGGTATCGAGGACGTAGTAGTCCGGCGCGGTTTCGCTCGCCCGGACACGCAGCGCCGCCGTTTGCTGTTGATCCTCGATGCGAAAGGGGACCCGCGCGGTGATGGAGCGCGGCATCCATTGCCCCACGCGGAGGTCGAGCACCTCCCCGCCGGCGGTGATCACGACGCTCGTCAGGAGCGCCGCGGTCACCGTGATCAAGAGGGGACGAAGCTGGACAAATTCTCCGAGGCGCTGGTGCCACGGCAAGGCCCGCTCGGCGCGGGAACGGCGAATTTCGCGCCGCCGGGAAGTCGTCCTATCAAACGGCCACATCATGGAAACTGTCGGGTAGTCTAGTCGCAAACTTGGGCTGCCGCGAAAGTCGAGTCAATCCTGCCGAGTCAGGACACTGAGAAAGCTAAAGTTATAGGACTAAATAGCCGCGTCTGCCGCCCGGCGCCGCCCGACCGACATCTACCGACAGAGCCAGGCACGTGCCGGAAAATATGCCGCGCCTGCCGTCGAACGTATGAAAGGAAGCCCCGCGCGCCGTGCCGGCGGATTGACGTGTCATCCAGTCGAAGGATACTTTGCTCGTGTAGGTGCACCATGCTCAGTTCGATCGGCGGTTGAGCCGCGCGGGAGGGATTGATCCTTACGCTTTGGCAGCGCCCCACGCGCGCCCGCTTGTTGCTCCGACAATAAAGTGATCGAGCGGCGGAGAGACCGAACATGCAGATGCTCGCCAAGTTCTTCCGAGCCGTCGCCTTCTCCGGCGCGAAGCTCGGCCTCAAGAAGGCCGCCTATGTCGCCGGCGCACAGGTCGGCCTCGGCACGCTCAGCGAAAACGCGGTCGAGGTCGGGCTTCAATTCATCGAAGAAATCTGCAAAGAGCTGGGCGGATCGCAGCGCGAAGCCGCCGCACGCCTGCCGATCGGCGGAGCGCTCGACCCGGAGGCGCAGCGTGAGCTGCGCGCCGCCGTCGCCGAGATCGCGCAAGCCTCCGGGGAACAACTGCAAACCTCGATGGAGGCCGCGATCGACGAACTGGCCCCCTCCTTGCCACAGCCGCAGCGCGACGCCCTTCTGGCCGGCCGTGAACAACTCAAAGCCTACGCCGCGATGCTGCCCGACCGCATCCGGCGAACGCTGCAGCGGGCCGAAGACCCGACCGGGCGCACGCTGCCCGATGCGCTCCAGATTCGCACGCCGCTCGACTTGGCCCGATTGCTGCCCTCGATGCCGCGCTTCCGCCCCGGCGACATGCCGATCTACAACCGCCGGCTCGTCCGCGTCCTCGGCGTCGGCACGTTCGGCGAAGTCTGGGAGGCGACCAAGGTCGGCTTCGACAACCGCCGCGTCGCGCTGAAGTTCTGCCTGGGCGATGACGCCGCCCTGATCCACGAAGCCCGCATCGCCCAGCGGCTCGAACACCCCGGCATCGTGCAATTGCTCGAAATCCATCCGTGCGCGAACCATCCCCAATACGGCGATGTGCCGGTCTGTCTCGAATACGAATTCGTCGCCGGTCCGGACCTCGCGGCGTGGTGGCTCTCGCGCCGGCTCAGCGACGCCGACCGCCCCGCCGCCACGGCGGAACTGATCGCGCAACTCGCGGAGATTGTGCAGGTCGCGCATGGCCATCGCGGCCCGCGCGGCGCGGCGGAGCCGATCGTCCACCGCGATCTGAAGCCCGGCAATGTGCTGGTCGCGCGGACCGCGCGGGGATATCAGCTCAAGATCACCGATTTCGGCATCGGCGTGATTCTGCGCGCCGCGGAACAAGCCGGCGAAGCCACGCTGCACCGCACACTCGCTCAGCATGGCTCCTCCTACACGGTCAACGCGCTCGGGTCGCACACGCCGGGTTACGCCCCCCATGAGCAGATCGCCGGCGCGCCCGCCGACCCACGTAATGACGTACACGCGCTCGGCGTGATCTGGTACCAGATGCTGCGCCGCGATTTCTCCGCCCCCAACCCTAGCGGCCCCTCGTGGAAGCGCAAGCTGCGGACCGAGGGCGTCAGTGACGCACACCTCGAGCTGATCGAGTCCTGCCTCGACAGCGAAATGGGCGAGCGTCCGCGCGACGGCGCCGCGCTGGCCGACGCCATTCGCGCCCTCGGCGCGACGTCGCCCGAGCCATTCGTTGCACCGGAGAATCGGTCCATATCCGCCGCACCTGACCCCGCGCCACCCCGCATCGTCGTCCCGGCGACACCCAAGGTGGTCGTTCCGGCCAAGAAGGAGCTCATCGAAGCGACGTTTCCAATGACCGCCGAGCAGGCTCGCGCGGTTCAAGGCGCGGCGGCGAAGGCGCTGGGCCTGCCCGTAATGGAAACACTCGACATCGGCAATGGCGTGAAACTCGACATGATGCTGATTCCGGCGGGGGAATTCATGATGGGTTCGCCGAGCAGCGAGGCTGAGCGCTACGAGGACGAAGGACCGCAGCATCGCGTGCGCATCTCGAAGCCGTTTCGGGTCGGCAAGTTTCAGGTGACGCAGGCGCAGTGGCGGGCGGTGATGGGCAATAACCCAAGCCACTTTCAGGCCAAGGCGGACTCGTCGGGGGTGTTGCAGAGCATCGCCCGCGCGTTCTCGGGCAGCACGCCGCCCAAGCCGGCGGATTTCGGCAATCACCCGGTCGAGAGAGTGTCGTGGGATGATTGCAAGGAGTTCTGCGTCAACCTGAGCCGGCAGCTTGGTCGCGAGATTCAGTTGCTTACCGAAGCGCAGTGGGAATATGCCTGCCGAGCGGGGACGGTGACGCCTTTTCATTTCGGGCCGACAATTTCAACCAATCAGGCGAACTACGACGGCAACCACACGTATGCAAATGGCAGCAAGGGCGAGTATCGCCAGAAGACGACGCCGGTGGGCAGCTTTCCGGCGAACGGTTGGGGACTGCATGATATGCATGGAAACGTATGGGAATGGTGCGCGAGCTGGTTTGGACCGTATGAGGCTGGTGACAAAGTGGATCCGACGGATTCCGGGAGCGGTACCGACCGTGTCCTGCGCGGCGGGTCCTGGTTCAACCTTCCGAGGCACTGCCGCTCCGCATACCGCTGCAGGGGCACTCCCGACTACCGTAACAACAGCATCGGTTTCCGGGTCGCGTCGGGGACAGAGTAACTTTTTCGCTTTGCCCTTTTACCCTTTCGCCGGGTGCCATGCCGACGGCTTTTGCGTCGGCATGAGATTCCGCTGCGGGTGCGGTTTTCGGCGGAGCGCATCGAGTCGATTCCAATCCGGCGATGATCAGCCGGGTGCCATGCCGACGGCTTTTGCGTCGGCATGAGATTCCGCTGCGGGTGCGGTTTTCGGCGGAGCGCATCGAGTCGATTCCAATGCGGCGATGATCAGCCGATCCGGATCGATTTCGAATCCATCCCCGCCGATCGGAGCCGCCGGTGAATCTCGCGACCGACGTTGACTCCGACGACCGATGCGCGCTCCAAGACATGCCGACGCAAAGGCCGTCGGCATGGCACCATTCAAAGGCTTCGGCATGGCGCCCGGCGACCGGCCTTCAGTCAAAGATCAGCATCAAATACGCCCCAAACAGCATCAGGTGCACGCCGCCC
>CAYQLG010000076.1:0-20634 GCA_964418235.1 uncultured Planctomycetales bacterium | reverse complement strand
CGGCCGGACTTCCGTGAGCCGGTTCTCGGCGTCCCAGACATACGTGATCGCCGGCTTCGGCCGCAACCCGCAGGGCCGCACCGAAGGTTTCGTCGTCCTCCTGCCCGAGCCGGGAACGTTGACGCTGCTCGCGGTCGGCGGGCTGTTGCTGCTCGGCCGAAATGCGAAATCGAGAACCTGACGCGGGTGTGCCACTGTTCGCAGAGCGAGCCGCGCGAACGACTCTGTATCCTTCCGGTGGGCCGTCGCGGCCCGCTCGGAGAACAGTGCGAAGCGAGAGAGACGCTGAAGATGAGAGCCCGCACTCCATCAGCACTGTTCTCCGAGCAGATTTCGCAATGGTAATCTCCCGCACACCAAACTCATTTCGGCGATCGATGTCCCTGCATAAATCAAGGCCAGCTTGAGCGAAATCCGCTCTGCGAACAGTGGCACACTCAGACCAACAAGGCTACCCGCAACTGTTGTTGCCACGCGATCCTCGCACATTGGACTTGCGGGGTGCCGGAATAAATTTTTCGGTTCTATTTTCGTCGGTATGAATACCTGCTTCCGGCGCAAATTTCCAAGGGGGGCCACAGTTCCCGCTCACAACCACATAGTCAGGAGCAAAATAGCTGCGCAGTAGTTCTTGCATCAAAGGCGCTACTTCTGATGATATTCCTTCTCAATAGAACGGATCATGTCCAGAAATCGAGACCTATCAACCACAAAATTAGCCACCCATGCCGCAAAGGCATGTTGTCCCTCTCTTGGATTGGGCATGCTTTTCGCACAACCTGTCAATGGCCGGTTCGCTAAAAACACCGCCACCTCTCTAGCCTGCGTTACTACAAAAACATGATTCCTGACATCGCGAACCGGCAGGCAAAGGGAATAGCCATCGGAGTATGTTAGGCATGCGGATACAGAAGTCGATGTCAGCTGGGCAGCATTTCGGCCTGTCACGATCGTGATTAGGCCATAATTATCATCGAAATAGATACGACTGTCATTTAGGATGGCGACATTCTTTCGCCAGGTCCAGCCACGTTCAGTTAGGTGCCCGTACGTAAACAGCGGCTGGGCCCCCCAAGGCCGATTTGTTGCGTAGGCAATTGCAAAGTACAGGCAGGCCAGCCCTGTCGATACTAGTATTGCCCAAATCAGCCAAGAGTAAGATAGTCGAAATACAAGCATATGCAGACACGAGCCTCGAAATTAACTATAGGGCGCCAGAGCCCCCCTAAACTATACAACTCTGGAGTTCAGAACATTTACTTATCCGGTTTTCGAATGTTCGGTTTCCATAATACCCATTGAACCATGGTATAGAGAGAGGTTCTAATTCGAGCGCCAGATCGCGAAGTTGACGCCACAGGCCGTCAGTGTATGATATGGTCGCCACCTAAATATGTGGTGAAATTGTGGGGATAACTCCCGCAGCATCCAGTTTTGCATCCAAAGGCCGTGCAATAGTGAAGCTCTGAGGGGTCATTATTCCAGCCATACTTTGTCCATATCTGCCGACATACGACGTTGCCGGGCCCTGACGCATTCGCTCCAGCCCTCGGAATTGCTCTATGAATCATGATCGCTAACAGTGCGTCATCAAGGCTCCATGGTCCATCCAGCATGCCGCCTACCTCATATGATTCCCCGCATATAGTTGTTCTATACCACCCTCCCCGAGTGCGAACTTCTTGTACTGTCCATGCCTCATATGTAGCATTGCAGAGATTATTCAGCTTGCCCCAAAGAGCATAGTTGACTTCTCCAGCGCGACTGCATATTCCAAATGCACGCACAGTTCCGGCGCAAGTTCCGGTTCCGCATGATGCATTCTGAAGAGAACGGTCGCTTGCTAATCCATCAGCTAATCCGGCTTCATGAAGTTCATAGATGTCCCAACCTTCGCGGGTCTGCGAGAGTAACGGATCTCTCCAAATCGAGAAGCAGAGACTGCATCGTTGCTTGTCAGTTAAGCTGAAAAAATATCGTTGCGCTGCAGAAAGTGTTTGGGTCAACGGCTTGCTTATGTCAGGACCACAGCAGCCTGTCAGTGTCTTGTGTAAGCCAATTGCATCAAACGATGCTAGCGGCTCATTGCTAACATAAGCGAATACGTTTGGTCCATCACTCTCTGAAATAGGATCGCGACCGATCCATCGTCCCCAATTGGGAACGTAATACCTTGCTTTGCCATATACTAGTCCAAATTCTATATCGTGCTGATTTGTAGTGAACCGGATCAGGTTCGCCTCGGCATAGGTCCCGCTCTGCGCGGTGACGTTGCCATACGGGTCGTATTCATATTTCGCGGCCAGGCGCGACGCGGCCCAGGCTTGCGGCGGGGTCAGGCCGGAGTCATCGGCCCCGTCGATCAATTGGCCGACGTTGCCGTTGGCGTCGCAGAAATACCAGTAGCTTTTGGCCGAGAGCGCCGTTTGGCCGCACTGCGCCGGCAGCGCCAACTGCTCGACCGCGAGCAACCCGCCGATCCCGCCGGCGGCGCGGAGGCCGGATGCGGACGGATTGCCGTTCAGGCCGCTCAGGTCGAGGCCCCACGTATACTTGCGGACGATCGCATTAGGCGTCGGAGTGCTCAATCCGTCAAGCTCCAGCAGCAGCAACCAGCCGTCGTAGACGAACCGTCGGTCGAGGCACGGGGTCGTTTCCCACGCGCCGCTACCGCCGCCGCTGTTCCAATTGTACACCCGCTTCCGCACGCGGCGATTCATGTAATCATAGGCAAAGACGACTTTCTTCGCCCCGGCCGTCACCGCCGGGAAGGTCGGGCGGACCTCCGTGAGCCGATTCTCGGCGTCCCAGACATACGTGATCGCCGGCCCGGCGCTGTTGCCGCTGCTAAGAATCGAGGTGAAACCGGCGATGTCGTCAAAGTCCACATCCGCGTCGCCGTCGAGATCGCCGTTGAGCCAGTTGCAACCGGGGTAAGCCGCCTCATATTGCCGGCGTCCCACTGTTCGCAGAGCGGGCCTTGCGAACGACTCAGTATCTCGCCGGCGGGCCGCCGGGGCCCGCTCGGAGAACAGAGCGATGCAGGGGGGACGCTGAACATGAGAGTCTGCTCTCAATCGGTATTGTTCTTCGAGCGGATTTTGCGGTAGCCGTCTACCGCACACAGCACTCGTTTCGGTGATCAATGTCCCTGCGTCAATCAAGGCCGGACCGAGCGAAATCCGCCCTGCGAGCAGTGGCACATGCAGATCAGCAGGGCCACGCGCCCGGACGCTAATCATTCTGTGTAGTAGAACAGATAAGGTAAGAGATCAGCTCTTCGTTCTCATGCCACCAGCGAACAAACTCCTCCATTGATAAAGATGGTGACTCCGGACAATTTGCCGAATTAAGAACCCAATCCATCCGTGGTGAATGGCTGCACCGAAGCAAGGATTGCACAATGATATCAACTTCTTCATATAGCAGATATTCGTAAGACATAGAAAGAAAAGCGCATACTCGCGCCGAGTTGAGATCATCAACGATGCGCTGGCCAGGAAGATTATATGCCGATCCTTCTTTCTTTGCGACGCTAACCAAGCATCTAGCAGCCTCAGCGTCGAAGCGCAATGCGTTATTTCTGCGACTCAGCACCAGTTGGATCAATTCACTGCATCTCACTTGCTGCACATTACGATCGATAACTATATGTCTATACAGCGGCCATAATTTAAGGCACTTTTCAGTAATAATGTCGCCATTGGCAACCGATACCCACCTACTAGTAATCTGCTCAGTTCCAATTTGCCAATACGCATATAACAGCACAACAAAAGAACACACAGAGATAAGCTGAAATCGCAAGTGCCGCGCTACAACTGTATTTGTACTGCCGAGATTCCGCATACCTTATCTTTATCAAGCTATAACCAAAAGCATACTCAAGCATTCCATCAGGCACCAATATGGTTGGCCATCGCAAGCAGCCTAGTTCTAGAGCGACAGCGGCTTTCTTGACGGGATCGTGTAGCCCATCTGGTGAAGTAATGTATTGCAAGAGGAACGCATGTCTCGATGTTATCTTAGTGAAGACGGAAGTTCTGCTGACAGCCCAGCTCCACATTTGTCAGCAATGGGCTGTGCGCTGTTGGGCTCGCACGTAAGCGTAATGCACTTGCAGCCCGCGCGATCAAGCTTCTTCTGCAAGCAAGCCCTCATTGCAGAGCATGAAACCCTGATACCCATAAAGCTGACTGCATCTTCAAACTGCTTGGAGGTTGTTGTCGCTGACTGCTCTTTATATCCATAGGGTATCCCGTTCCGGATAGACACTGCACGATCCCAATTTGATCGCCATACATTTGAGATTGCTGCTCTGTCGCATGATCCATTTGTAGCCGTGCGCTCAAATACCAGCCAAAGGTTCGAATAGCGAGCAACCAGTTCCTCCGTAATGTATGCGTCGGGTTCACTGCCAAGTCCTTTGCCCGCGTTGTGACTTTCCAGATCCTGGTACGCGTGAACAAGTTCATGTATTATCGTGCCATCACTGACATTCGAATAAAACACCAAGCTGTTCCACCACCAAGAATATGTGCCAGTAACTGCGTCATTCACACCATCTTCCCAAGTTACGCTTGATACATGATTGTCGAGTGCTCTCATTAGCCTATCCAAGGCCGGCTTAACGATAAGGTCGTAGTGGCAGCTTCCTTTGTGCTTTTTTTCAAATTCAGTTAGCCGGGTTCGTACTTTGCTTTTTGGATCAATGGCATTATCTGCTGAGTCTGGAGATAAGCCCAGAGAATCAAACAAAGACGTAGGGCGATTCTGAACATATCCGTAAAGCAATGCCCCTCCTTGTTCCCCCTTAGGATCACGAGCCAGCCACCGACCTAGTGTCGGTGAATAGTGACGATATCCATAATAATAGTGAGTAAGCTCAGCGTCATAGTATTTCGTGCTGAACTTAATCAGATTCGCCTCGGCGTAGGCCCCGCTCTGCGCGGTGACGTTGCCATACGGATCATACTCATATTTCGCCGCCAGGCGCGACGCGGCCCAGGCTTGCGGCGGGCTAAGCCCCGCGTCGTCGGCCGGTTCGATGAGTTGGCCGACATTCCCGTTGCCGTCGTAGAAATACCAGTAGCTCTTGGCCGAGAGTGCCGTTTGGCCGCACTGCGCAGGCAGCGCCAACTGCTCGACGGCGAGCAAGCCGCTGATGCCGCCGGCGTCGCGGAGGCCGGATGCGGACTGGTTTCCGTTGAGGCCGCTTAAGTCGAGGCCCCACGTGTATTTGCGAACGATCGCGTTGGTCGTCGGCGTGCTCAAGCCATCCAGCTCCAGGAGCAGCAGCCAGCCGTCGTAGACGAACCGCCGATCGAGGCACGGGGTCGTTTCCCACGCGCCGCTACCGCCGCCGCTGCTGTTCCAATTGTACACCCGCTTCCGCACGCGGCGATTCATGTAATCATAGGCAAAGACGACTTTCTTCGCCGCGGCCGTCACCGCCGGGAAGGTCGGCCGGACTTCCGTGAGCCGGTTCTCGGCGTCCCAGACATACGTGATCGCCGGCTTCGGCCGCAACCCGCAGGGCCGCACCGAGGGCTTCGTCGTCCTCCTGCCCGAGCCGGGAACGCTGACGCTGCTCGCGTTCGGCGGGCTGCTGCTGCTCGGCCGAAATGCGAAATCGAGAACCTGACGCTGTTAATGGCGGACACAAAAGGCATCGTGATGGGTAGATACGGGCTATTCACCCGATTTCGGGGTCGGGTCGTTCGGCGATTCTCTCCACATGCATCCGGGAAGCGGGCGATTCGCGCAGTTTGAAATCGGGCCGCAGCGCCAGTCCTCGGCTGTAGCGTCGGCCCTCCGCGGCCAACGGCGAGTTCACGAAGATTCGCCGTCATGTAGAGTCCCGCCACGCGACAGGAAGAATGACAACGGATGAGCGGCAGAACCTACGTCCGCTGAGTGGCATGGTCTGAATGGATATGAGCAAACTCACGATTCTCGATGTTTGGCTCCAGCCGAGCCAGGTCATGCCGGGTACGCACACCGCCACCGAACATCCAATGCTCCCATGCGCCCCGCTCTTTGAACACACACCTGAGCATCGAAGCCACCGCTCAAGAGCAGCAGCACGCCAAACCAACGGAGCCATCCATCATATCTAGTATTCGATAACTCTACTCTTGTTTTGAGCCGGCCTCTTTCTTCGCTTGATTGTACTTTAATACTGCCTCGATATCACGTTGCAATGACAAATACGCCTGAAGCAGCGGGAGTGATAATAGTAGTACAATCCCGCCTAAGAACGCAAATCGTCCCCACCCATTGCCGCCCCTACAAAAATTCACTATCACGAAAACAGCACATGCAATGACATAAATACCGGAAGCACAAAGAAGTATGCAAATGGCGCACTGAAATTGGGACGACTTTGCACCCAAACCAATGACTGCGGCAAGCATATAAATGATAATCAAGCATACTAACAAGCCTATACCAATCCAACACAGAATAATACGGTGTCTGTTCATGTCATGCCTAGTAACGCGTCGTGGTGCCGAAATTGCGCGTATATCTATCTCTAGCATTGCGCTGTCATAACCTGGAACCATTTCATCATACAGATTCTGCCCGGAATGCTCACGCGAACCATTCGAGCATTTTCATAAATAGCGATGCGACTTAGTATGACAGTGGGTCAATATCACGACATCCAAGCGTTTCCGGATCGTAGCTTCTGAATAGCGTTGTGCCGTCAAGAAAGTCCCATGGATCAAACGTGGCATCAGTCCTCTTGCGCCAGCCTAACCCAGGGCAGGCGCCTCTAAATACGCCGGCGAATACATGAGTGTTGTTAGGATTCTGAACAACACGCACATGGAAGCACTTATTATCTAGCTTGAGTCCGGCTATCGCATCTGCAAGATCCATGCATGCATGGTGTGACAGATGGGGCTGGTTGCGCCTCCATTTAAGAAAGCCATCAACGTAGCGTTCACATAGTTCAGCCGCGTAGTATTTGCAGTCCTTGCAGCACAAGTTAATGCATAGTCGTTCAAGTCGATTATAGCACTGGCGAATGTATTTCCTTCGATACTCCGCAAGTTCGGCAATAATCTTTGCTTGTTGTTCCTGGATTTCCTCAATTGATTGGGGTAGCTCTGGGATATCGATAAGCCCTAGCGGGTCTACTGCTTTTGTCGGAGTGTTGTACACATAGCATGACAAGTTAAAATTTCCTGATTCGTCAATTGGATCTCTGCTTAGCCACCTCCCCAAGCTCGCGCTGTAATACCTCATCTTCCCATTCACCAACCCAATCTCCGGCTCGTATTGATTCGTGCTGAACCGGATCAGATTCGCCTCCGCATAGACCCCGCTCTGCGCGGTGACGTTGCCATACGGGTCGTATTCATATTTCGCGGCCAGGCGCGACGCGGCCCAGGCTTGCGGCGGGGTCAGGCCCGCGTCATCGGCCTCGTCGATCAATTGGCCGACGTTGCCGTTGGCGTCGTAGAAATACCAGTAGCTTTTGGCGGCGAGCGCCGTTTGGCCGCACTGCGCCGGCAGCGCCAACTGCTCGACCGCGAGCAACCCGCCGATCCCGCCGGCGGCGCGGAGGCCGGACGCGGACGGGTTTCCGTTGAGGCCGCTTAAATCGAGGCCCCACGTGTATTTGCGGACGATCGCGTTGGTCGTCGGCGTGCTCAAACCGTCGAGCTCCAGCAGCAGCAGCCAGCCGTCGTAGACGAACCGCCGGTCGAGGCACGGAGTCGTTTCCCACGCGCCGCTACCGCCGCCGCTGTTCCAATTGTACACCTGCTTCCGCACGCGGCGATTCATGTAATCGTAGGCAAAGACGACTTTCTTCGCGCCGGCCGTCACCGCCGGGAAGGTCGGGCGGACCTCCGTCAGCCGATTCTCGGCGTCCCAGACATACGTGATCGCCGGCCCGGCGCTGTTGCCGCTGCTAAGAATCGAGGTGAAACCGGCGATGTCGTCAAAGTCCACATCCGCGTCGCCGTCGAGGTCACCATTGAGCCAGTTGCAACCGGGGTAAGCCGCCTCATACGCGGCCTGACCGATCATCGCCGTGACGAAGGCGTCGAAATCGCCGAAGTCCGCGGCGCCGCTGCAATTCATGTCGCCGGAGAACCAGGTGTTCGTAAGGTTGCCGTCGAGGTCGTATTCGTAGCTCTGCGACGCCGGCTGAGTGGTCGGCACGTTGGTCCGGGTGTATTGATTGAGCCGATTCGCCGTGTAGGTCGTGGCGGTGTTAGTCCCCGGCGTGAAGCTCGTGCGATTGCCGATCGGATCGTAGGCATAGAGGCGATCCTCGGTCGGCAATGCGGTCCCGGTAGGTACGCCGCTAAAGCGGTCGGAGCCGATCAACTCGTTGCGATCGTTGTAGGTCCAGTCGTCATAATGCGCGGCGGCGAAGGCCGGGCCGGTACGCACGCACTGCGTCCGCCGACCACGGGCGTCGTTGGCGTAGTCGTACTTCGAGAACGGCGTGGTCGTGCTGCCCTGAACCCAGCGGTTTTCGACCGAATCGAGCAGATTGCGATTGCTCTCGAAGGCGCGCACGATCTCGGCTTGTGCCGTTCCGGACGCATTCTTGAACTGGACCTTGCTGACTAAATCGCTCTGGGTTGCGTATGCGTACCACGCGCCGCCTTGCATCCCGGCGCCGCCGGACAGCCCGGGACCGACAATCTGCTGCATTCGTCCGGTATTGCTGTAATAGATGTACTCAGCCAAATAGTCAGCTTCCGGTGTTTGACTCGTCGGACCGACGGCCAGAGCCGAAAGCTGTCCGCGATCCCACCGATTTGTCACGAATTTGTCGTAGTAGTCATTGGTTCCATCGATCGCTTCGGAGATTCGCATCAATTCGGCGTCGTAGCCGAATGAGCGCGTGCCCACGGCATCGGCGATCGTGTTCATGCGTCCGTCGCGCGTGTAGGCGTAGGTGACATCCGGCGTAGCATCCGAGTAATCCATGCCGGAAAGCACGCCCGTGTTCGGATCATACGAATAGATCGTCGTGATGCCGCGCGCCCACGCCCGCGAAGCCAAACGACCGTCGGGCGTATGACCATAGTCGACGTGCGTGCCGTCGGCGTAGGTCTTCTTCTTCAGCAGCCCGGTCGCGTCGTCAAAGGACCAGATCGTCGTATCCGCCGTAGTTGGCGGAGGATTCGGCCAGCTCGTGCCGCTCCACCCAGCATCGATTCGGTACGTGGTCAGGGTAGCGCGTTGACCGTAATTGTCATAACCGATGGCAATGGGCTGTGGCACTTCACCCCACACGTTGGTGACTTCGCCACGCGCATTGTAGTTGTAATATGTGACTTTATTGCCGGGGTTCGTGACAGAGTACAATCGGCCGATATTCGGCCCGGTTGTGTAGTAGGCATAATGGGTTCGATTTTGCGCCGGATCTTCGGTCCAATCCACGCGGCCGGCGCTGTCGTAGTGCGTCAAATAGGGCTGTGTTGCGGAAGTCATGCGCGGATCGACGACGCCGGTGCGCCGGCCGAAGCCGTCATAGACGAATTGCGTCGCGACGCCGCCCGTCGATTGTGCGAACTGCGTGAGACCATTGACTGTCTGACGAATGATATCGAGCGAGGCATTGGGCGTGCGGATGGTTTCAGTCACGCGCTTATCGCTGCGAGAATGGAAGGTTCGACTGATGGTCGTGTTTTCCGGCGTCGGCGTGCCGCGACTACGGTGAACTTCGCTAACCATGACATCGCCGACCGCAGAGTACTCGTATCCCGTCAGACGGCGGCGATCGACGCCGGTGGTCGTCGCGGTGGCCTGGCCGGCGGCGGCATAAACCAGCTTCGTCGTTTCGAGCCACCATTCGCCATCGTTTTCGATGGGAGGCGGCGATGTATTGGGCGGCGAGACGCCGGTATCCACTTCCGACTCCTCGGGTATCGTCGGCGAGCCGCTGCCGGTCGGAGCTTGCGGATAGAATTTATAGATCGTCTGCGTCTCGGTGATCTGATCCGTGGACGCCAGATCGAGATCGCCATCCGCATTGATATCAAGCCCCGAGCGAGTCAATTGCCCGTAGCCGTTATACTCATGAAGAGTCGCGGCCATGCCGACATTGGTCGAAATTTTCTTTAGTCGGCCTTCCTGCCCTACCCCGACGCCGGATACGGCAGCCGGGTAGTATTCGCTGATCGTAAGGATCGACGACGGCCCGCCGGTAACCACAAATGCAGGCCGCTCCTCCCGTCGAATGCGTCCTATGTAATCCACGGTTGATTCACGCCAGCGTTTGGTGGCGTCAGGCGGACTGCCGCCGTCATTTCCGATGCTTTCTCGGGTGACGAGCACGGCGGCACCGGCCTCATACGCAGCAGCGTAGCTGAAACGCGTCTCCACGACGGACGTACCGGTAACGCTTTTGGCCTGACCATCCACGAACGCTTCTGCGATGCTCGTCTGGCCGCCCGGCAGCGTAGTCGTTTCGATGCGGCCGCCTGCTTCGTAGTTATATGTCGTAGTCAGTGATGTAGCCGGCTCGATGCGTTTACGAAGCCGGCCAGCCAAGTCATACTCGTTGATGGCGACAAGAGTGTCTTGACCTCCGCTATACACCGTTGCGGTCGTCTCAATGCGCCTTGCTGCGCCGACACTCCACGTCATCGTGGTCGATATGGCCGGTTGCGAGCCGAAACCTGCCTTGGTCGTCGATTTCACGCGCTGCCGCGTCGCATCATATTGATAGGTCGTCAGAACCCCAGCCTCGTCGGCAACGGAGCGACTTCCGCAACAATCAAACCATGTGGTTTCGACGCGGGCGCCGTTCGAGCGAGATTCCACGGCGATACGGCCTTGATCGTCATACGATCGAGCGGTCCACGCGACGCGATGGAAGCCGTTGCCGCTGCCCGCGTCGCCATAGGCATACATTTCCTCAAGGACAACCAATCCTTGTGGATTGACGATGCTGGCGGTTTGAGTCGTGAGACCGGGGACATTCACGCCCGGAGTTCCAAATCGCTGGTGAGTGATGACTGTGCGAAGGAAGTTCCCGCCGGGGGTAAATGCCGGAGCAATCAAGTTGCCGTTGAAGGTCACCTGAGCATATTCATACACGTCGTATCGGCCATCCGGATGTTTGATCCACGCCGGCTTGCCTGGACCTTGGTTCAGGTCATATTCCGTTTCCGTCACATGTGGGACGGTCTCGCCGGAGACGTAACGGCGCTCGATGCGATGATCGACATGCCGGCCGTCGCCATCCAGCGTGTACTCGTAGGTGGTATAGCCAAGAACGACGACTTGGCTGCCGGTGTTGACGCGTTCGCTGATCTTGGATAAGAGACTTGCCGTCGGACCTAACTGAGGATAGCGATACTCAATGATACGAGCCGGTGTTGTTTCTGCCTCGGCCAATGTCGCCGGCGGGGCGCTGTCGAGCCAAGGTCGGATTTCTTCGACGACATGCTCACCCATTACTGCATCGTCATAGGTGCGATGCACGATCCACGAGCCATCAGGGTTAATCTGCCGCCAGTTTTCGTTCGGCGACCCTGAAGTTGAAAGATCGCGGTAGGTATCGAAGCTGGTCGTCAACCAGTCATTCGGGGCGGCATCGCCGGTCTTAATCTTCTGTTGTTTCAGCACCTTCCCAATCGGATCGCTGGGTTCATACTCTTTCCAGAGTTCCTCAATCTCGGACCAGATGCCGCCATCTTGCGTGATAGACGACGTGTGCTTCCAATCACCGTCACCCAGATCCTGCCACGATTCGGTTTCGACGCGTGTCGGCGCCGCAGTTCCAGGCCCCGACGCCAGTTGCCACGTCCAGCCGTTGAGCGGTGCGCCGTCGGTATATGTGAAAAGATGCTGCTCGATCAAATTATCGTCCAGATCGCCATCGTATGCGCGGATCCGGATCATCGAAAAATCTTCGCTTTCCGGGTTGTGCGGTTGCGGCAATAGATCAATCGGCCGCTCGACCAGAAACGTGCGAAACGGTCCGGCTACCGGAAGCGCATATTGGCTGCCATTGATGGTGAATCCGCCGCTGGGCGGAGAATAAAGCCGGATGTGGTACGCATCACCGCGATCGACGACTTTCGTCACGTTTACAAGGCATGCCGGCAATTTGATCTGCTGGATCGTCTTCGTGCTGGGATCGCGCAGCACATCGATGTCGTCTGGATCAAAACCATCCGATCCGATGTACGGGAAGCGAAGCCCGCGCGGCTGCACCAGACGCTCCTCCGCATGCTCGCTGTAAATCTCGAGTGCACTGACCGGCTCGGCTCTCGAGTCCCGCCCCAACGCGATGCGGAACTGCATGCTTTGGCCAAGCCGCGCCGTCGTCGACCCCGGCGAACAATTACCGCTTTGGCAATCGCCGCAACTGAGATGGACGGTGACCTCGTCTTTGCATTTCGGGTAATCGATACGCTTGGCGCGCACGCGCACTTCGCCGGCCTTGTCCCCCGCTCGCAGAATCGCCGAATTCGAGTTCGGTATTGGTTCGAGCTTGCAGCCCTGGCTCGCACCTACGAACGACCAGGAGATGTTATTGACAGGACTGTTGCAAGGAGCGGCCGAGATGATCGAGATCGATTCATTATCAGGACAGATCATCGATGGACTGGCGCCCAAGTCACCAAACCAACAATATCCCTCGTACCGAATTCGTGCCGGCCCAACGTCTGTATCATCGGCAAGATAACCGCAATCGTCTCCCCTCGCCCGGTATGAAAAATCGCCTGGGCCGGCTACTTTCTCGCATCGCATAGCGCTGCCAAAAGCCATCCCATCGCAATTACACGGCTCGGACCGCAAGGTTCCGCCTGAGCGGGTCAATGATGTTACGAATCCGCCGTCGACGCAGAGCATTTCATCGGCATAGCATGGGCCGCAGCACTGATCTGGACATAGATCTGAATCGCCGGCAGCGGCGACGATGTTCAATACCGTTCCCACGCACACTCGCACAGGTGGCTGACTGAGCGGAGGAGAAATCTTCGGACCAGCAGGATCGCTGGTGGCCCCAGCACCAGGACCGCCGATCGTTACGATCGGTGGAGGGTCTCCAGTCCAGCAATTGGCTCCAGAGCACGGCTCTGCTGGCGGCAGCGGGTCACCCCGACACTCGGGCAACGGGTTGGGCGGAGGCGCGCATGGACGATTGCATGTATCCGGCGCCGGCGCAGCGAAGGCCGACGAAAGGACCACTCCCCATCCAAGCATAGCAACAGCGACGCGACGGACACGACACGAAGAAACCCATCCCGCCATGGCCTGACTCCCACCAATTGCCCCATAGAGACCGTCCGCCGATCGAATCGGCGCTGATCCGAAACACTCTTTCTATGCATCACCGCAATCGTTCTATGCATCACCGCAATCGCGGTTAGCTGTGACCGTGTCACTCGCAGCGTGCAGCTTTCACTCGAATCACACTGACTGCACGCTTCAACACGATGCAATCATAATACGCTCTTCGTGGGCGGCTGTTCAAAGCGGGCAAAAAAGAACGTCATGGCGGCCATTGCGCGACACAAAATAGCGCAACTATGATTTTGGGCGAGAGTTATGTGCGCCAGTAGTTGCTTGATCTTCAGGATGGCCGACCGGGCCAACGTGCTTGGCAGCCCGAAATGTGGAACGGTCGACGCTATCGCATTCGAGGCACTCCTCGGCTCCATCGGTTCGCTCCGCCCCGTTGATGTTACGCAGTCTGTCATTCCCGTAGCGACTCGAAGCTGCCGTTCTCAGACGGCAATCGCACCGAGTTGATGCCATTACTGCCATCGGCGTGTGCCGTCGGCGCCGCGCGTCCAGCAGCTGTTTCTACAATTGCGATCAGCATGGACCGGCATGTGTGGCTTTCATGTCGAATGTTTGTCGTTTTGTCGTCGTGCGCGGGGCGTTCTCCGGTTGGCTCCGTCCTCCCCACACGGCCTTTGTTTGCGGCAAGCTAACGCCGTCGCCGAGCCGTCAAGCGGAAAATCGTTTCCCCGCACGCGGGCCCCACCATTTTCCGCATTGACGGTGCGCTGCGCCCCGGCTGATCCGGCGTCTTAAACGGGCCGCAAGGCCGCGATGGGCGCGGCCGGAAACTCAAAAAGGAGAACGTCCATGTCTACGCACAACACCAACGCCAACACCAGCACGTCCAAGGCCCCCAGCCACGTCGCCTATCACGTCCGCGATCGCGAAGGCAAGAAGAGCTACTGGACGCGCATCGGCAGCGCCTGGGCCCACGCCGACGGCCAGGGATTCAACGTGCAACTCGAAGTCGTGCCGCTCGACGGACGCATCACGCTTCGCGTCGCTTCGGAGAAGAAAGAGTAGCCACGCGTCACTCACCGGGGCGGGTCACCACGACCCGCCCCCTTTCTACCTTCACAAGGAGTCTACCATCATGCCTCGACACAGCAGCCGCCGCGCCGCACACCCCGTCAACCCGTTCTACGCCGCCCGAACTCGATCGCTGACGAAAAGGACATCCGCCGTCGATCGTCGGCCCGCACCGCGCATCAGTAACAGCCACGCCGACATCGCGTCGTTCGACATCTGCCTCGACAATGACATCATCCCTGCCTGCGTTCCGCCTGTCGGCAGCTACCGCGACAAAGTCGTCATCGGCGATGCCACGCTCTATCTCGGCGACTGTTTCGACATCCTGCCGCACTTGGCCAATATCGATGCCGTCGTCACCGATCCGCCCTATGGCATCAACTTCAAGTACCGCAGCTACGACGACCGCGCGGAAGAGTACGACGCGCTCATGGCCAAGCTGGTCCCGCAACTGATCCGCATCACCAACAACGGCCCGTGCTTTGTCTGGCAAAGCCCGCTCAAGGCCGACAAGTGGCACCGATACTTCCCGAAGGGCTGGCGCATCGTCGCCGCCTGCAAGCTTTATCCCGCTTGCGATCGACAAGAGCGGTGTCTGAGCTGGGACCCGGTCATCTTCTGGAGCGGCCGTTCATTGCTTCGGAACGAGCTTCCGCGCGACTGGCACGTCGCCGACCTTCGTCCGTGGGACGGCTATCGCGGCGAAAATCCCGTCCCATGTCCGCGGCCCCTGGCCCAAGTCCGATACTTCTGCGACGGCGTCCGCGGTCGCTCGATCCTGGACCCGTTCCTGGGCAGCGGCACCACCGCCGTCGCCACCCTCCTGGCCGGCAAACACTTCGTCGGCATCGAGCGCGACGAGGTGTACTTCCGCTATGCGTGCGAGCGGATTCGCGCTGCACTGCGCGCCAAGCCATAGCTAACCCACTGCGGTTAGCAAACAGCTTACCGAACTGTTTTCGAGAATAGCGATCGCGCTTCGGCTGGCGCGAGCTTACCGTCGGCTTCGGTGCGCTCACTGCTTTCGCGTCGATTAGCGAACTCCGCCGAGAATAAGCCGACGAATGAACAACCAACACTGCTGTCGCTTTTGTAACGTAGCCAATTCCATAGCCGAATCGAGCCAAGAAACTCGCTTGCCAGAATCGGCAAGAATCGGTCCCGTTCTTGGTTAAACAAACGATGGAAGCTCTGCCGCCGGCTTGGAACGCGGCGGCATGCGGCGCGTGCCCGCAAACGGGCTGATCCGCACGCTTCCCTTGGGAAACCGCGCCACGATCTCCAGTTCGCCGCCCAGCGCTTGCACGATCTTGCGCAATGTTGAAACCTGCATGTCCGATTGCTTTTCCAGCTTCGACAGGCTGGGCTGCCGGATGCCGAGCGCCTGCGCCACCTCCGCCTGACTCTTGCCAGCGCGCTGGCGGATTTCGGAAAGCAGCAGCTCGCCGAGCAATTGCCGCGTTCGCTTGGCCGCCCGCGCGCGGACTTCTTTGCTCGCCGTCCGCCTTACCAATGCGTCAAAAGACTTGGCCATGTTACGTCCCTTTTCCCTTCGGTTTCTGTTTGAGCGCGGCCAGATGCGCGCTCATCAATTCATCGGCATTCGCGATCAACTGCTTGTAAAACCGCTTTTCGCTGATGCCGCCCTTGTCGCCCGCCACCAGCAGAATCGCGCTTCGATTCGGATCGAATGCGAAGGCGATCCGGATGACGTGATCACGCGTGGCCACCCGCAGCTCCTTCATGTTGGCATGCGTGGAGCCTTAGAGCGTATCCGCGTGCGGGCGGCCCAGCTGCGGGCCAAACAGCTTCAGCAACTCGACCTTGGCGATCACTTCCACCTGGCCGTCGTCGCCCAGTTTCGAGAACCTGTCGTCGAACGGTTCGGTCGTCCGGACCTGCCACATTCGTTAAATATAGCTTATAAGCTATGTCGCGTCAATCGTAAACCTGCTTGCCGTAGCGGACCTGTGGGCTCCCCATCGCCTTTCGCGCGAGGTTGCCGGTGGCGTGCATGGCGACGCGTCCCCTATGCGCTGGCGGCATTGCGTCGAATGATCTGAGCGTTCGTCCTTCTCCTTCGCCGTTTCTCGCCGCGCCACTGATCGCCGCCTGACTTTGGCAGGGTACATCCGTCGGCGGGCCGTCAAGCGGAAAATCGTTACCCCTGAAGGGACCCACCATTTTCCGCGTTGACGGTGCGCTGCGCCCCGCCTGGTTCGGATGTTTTTCACCTGCCGTCAGGCCGCGATGGGCGCGGCCGTCAATCAAGCGAAGGAGAAACATCTATGACGAATGACACGCCTTTCCACGCCGCTATCGAGACCGGTATAAACGTCCCTGGCCGAAATGCTGGCCCGCGCGCAGAGCGACTTCGCCGTCGTTCAAGCCGACATGCAGGCCGGCCAGCGCACTGCCGCCATCGGCGGGCTGATCCCCCTTGGCGATACCTTGCAGCAATTGACAGACCTTCAGCGCGCCATCCTGATTCTGCACCGGCTCAGACGAAGGAGCTCGTGGTGAACGCGACCCTGATCAATCCGTTCTATGCCGCGCGCCGCGCACACCAGGCTACTCGCCTTCGCGCTCGGCCTGCGCCAGTGCTGCACCGATATCATCCGCTTCAGCCATCACGTCGGCAGCCGCCGCAAAACCTACCGCTCAAGCTTCATTCCCGGGTTGCACAACGTGTACATGATTTTTGAGCTTGCCAAGTCATGACAACGTGTCCGCCGCTTCTTAACGCGTGTCAGGAAACGGCGATTTTGGTTGTTCGACGGTATTGGCGCTTCTTACGTGCATGTCTCTTCGCAGTATGTTCTCAGCGGCGGTTTTGCCGGCGGCCAACGTATGCGACACAACCTCAATAATACTATCCCCTACCTCAATGCGGTCTCCTTCCATCAACGGAAACGTATCGCCCTCTTCGACCTTGATCCGAGAACCGTATTGATGGACAAATGTGCCGTTCTTAGATCTAAGCGCAATTACCGATAGACACTTGCCATCATAATCAATGTAGCAATGCCTTTCAGAGACTTTTGAATCAAGTGATAGCAGTAATCCCGCGGATACCGTCCGCCCGATCATAAGGCCAATTCGCTGTCCTGGTGCAAGATCGCGAAACAACAGATTCACGTCAAGGCCGTCCTTGTGTGGACCTGCAACCACTATCAAGCTTGGCATCTCAGGGTCCTCTCATCCACGTTCGTTTAATGAATCGCTTCCCACGCTGCCTCAAAATGCGACTCTAGGAGGCTTGCCAAGTCACTTACTCCGTCAGCGACGACGAGGGCGTGAGGGCCATCCTTTGCCTGCGTTGGAACGTACAATATCGCGCGCGTTCCGGCTTCGGTACTCCCGACCAAGTACGTGGCCTGAGCCAACGTCGCTCCTTCGCTATTTCGCACATTTGCTGCGGATACCAGCAATCCTTTGTATTTCGAGCGAAACATATCGATTTTTCCAGGGTACTCGCAGCCAAACTCCTCAAACAATTTTTCCGCGTTGTCATTTGCCTCCCTATCCAAAAAAAGATATCTTAAACGCTCGAGCGACTCAACCCTCTGAACAAGAATTGAAAGGGCGGCTCTCCGCATTTCCGTACTACGCTCCTCAAAGCCAAATGGAGCTCCATACGCCCGCAGATTGCCTTTGCAAAACGAACCAAATAACCGATGGTACTCCTCTGCGGTTTGTGGTCGAGCGACTACGGTGAGGCTCTTTCCATCCGCTGCAATCCCGAAT
Organism: uncultured Planctomycetales bacterium; assembly: GCA_964418235.1. Taxonomy (GTDB): domain Bacteria; phylum Planctomycetota; class Phycisphaerae; order UBA1845; family Fen-1342; genus CAYQLG01. Next base: position 2,580 of record CAYQLG010000076.1, on the reverse strand, counting down.
GATCGTATGCAGGTGTGCGGTTCTGGCACCGCGACTGCTGTGACCGTTTTAGGCACACGCCTGGGCTCGGGCCGCTGCACATAGGATTCTCGTATAGTGCTTAATTTGCGGAGCGCAGATAACGCACCATCATCGAATCTCTTTTGTCTCAAGTCTAAATCAATCGTGAGCAACTCCTTGATAACGGCCCCTAGCTCGCGCCCCAAGGAGTCACATGTAGCATTCGTAAGTGCAGGGTCCGCCGTCGAATCGGCCGCGCTGCTGCGCTTTTTTCTTATGAAATCCGCAACGTCAGCGAATGCCCCTTGCGGTTGCAGCGACAGACCAGTCCAGCACTCATGTAAGATCGCTCCGACAGAATATAGATCACTCCACTTGGATGTGCTGCCTAGGCCATACTTAACCTGCTCGGGCGACGCATATCCAGGCGTGCCCATCAATCGTAATGGCCGGTTTCCGGCTCTTACTTTCTCTGCCTCAATCTTAGTAATGTCGGCCACCGCGAAAGCCTCACTGCATCCCGAAAGACTATAATCAATGATAATCGCATGGCCCGAGTACTTACTTAGAAAGACATTTCCGGGCTTAAGATCGCGATGAACAATTCCAACGGAATGAAGGGCATCTAAGGCCGCGCACAGCTCAACACCTATTGACGCAATGGTCGGCAAGGGCAAACGTCGTTCGTGAATTAGGCGTTGCCGTAATGTGCTGTCGCGTAACAAGGTCATTACGTAGAAGTCATGCCCTCTCGGCATTTTACCATGTTCAACTAGGCGCGGAATAGAAAATCCAAGCTCATTTAGTTTGCGTGTGATCCCGATTTCCCGCTGGAATCGTTGATCGGCGGCGTGCCGGCAAATCTTTACAGCATATTCGACCTGGTCGCACTGCACTTTACATACGATCCCATGACCACCGCGCTCAATCACATCAGCAAACCCAAAGCGGCCAAAGACAATACTCCCATTGGTACTGGATACACAGCATATCTCGCGAAGTTCCTTCAGAATTTCATCCCGATCGACAGATGCCTCGATCAAGCCAGACATACTGCTCTCCCTATTATGGCTTTCTATCGTGTAAGCTCGGCCATCGACGATAGTCGTCCCGTACCATCGACCACAATTCTATCGAGATAGTCATTCAGCCACAGCGCGTCTGGATTCTCCCTGGCAACGACAAGAGCTCCCTGCGTGGCTTCGTGTCCGCGTGGCGCCCGAACAATCTTGAACATTACAGCGCCGTCGCTTGCGAAAGGGGCCTCTGAACATGCCCCTATCACTTCAATTTTTCCAAGCGTAGTAGCCATAACGAAACGAGCTCTGTTGCTTAGGCCGGACAAATGTCGCTGTGACTCCTCAATTATTTCCAAGGCCGCTTCTACCGGAACAGCGAAGTGCTGGTGTCCTACAATCGTTCGACATTGAAAAAAATACTGATTCTCAATGCCTCCGTATGACAGCTCTCGTTGCAACTGCCTCAGAACCGTCGGATCGTCGTTTACTCGTTTTAGTATTGGCGTCTGGTTCTTTAGGGAAACAAAATGACCTCGGCATAATAGCTTTGCTACAGGAACCGCCACTTCTTCCAACCACACACATCGATGCGAGCAATGTTCGGAAAGGCCCGAGCGCTCAACGTCCAAAAATTCGTCTGGATGAACAAAGTTCGTCATGAACACGAGCCGTACTAGTGGATATTGCCGATGGAAAGCGTCAATCGCCTCAAAGAATGCATCATCGAAGCGATATGGATGGAACGACAATTCTTTCGTGCCGATGCGGATAACGGACAGTCCTAATTCGGCAATAGATGCCATATACTTTATGAGGGTCGTGTTGGGGAGCGTCATAGGATCGCCTCCCGACAAAAGCGCTTCTTCCAGCACAGGTACTGGTGTTCCTTTTGCCAATGCTTCTCGCTCGGATGCTCGCAGATTGGCAATATATGAGACAATATCATCAATACTCACAAGACCGTCACTCGGCTTACTCAGGTATACGTTTTGGCAGCACGATCGGCAGTAGCAGGAGCATGTCGGACCAATGCTGAACCGCGCAATTTCGGGATACATATGTGATATCCCGCGTCGCGGCGAATACGTCGCCTGATCTGAAATGCCAAGGTCCCCATCCATGTTTTCCGTTTCGGCAGGCGTGGCTTTCACCATTTCCGCAAGCGCCGCACTGCGGCTTGCAAGCCGCGCATACCAGTCCGTCACTTTCCCCGGCATTCGACTGAAAACGTCACGCGAAGTTCCCGCGAGGACCGCCAATTGAGCCCGTTCACGTTCGCTGTAGAGGCTGATGGGAGCCGTAGATGGCCCGCCAAGCTTGCCATATCGATTGAACTGCGTATCGTGCACCGTTGCGACGAGTTCTTCTACATTCGCTGATCCTGAGTTACGATTCATGAGACAGGATTTTACCCGGAGCACGCGTTAGGGACCGCCTATCATGCGATTTCGGACCCCCGCAATATGCGTCCGATAAAATATTAGGCTGTAAAAAAAGGTGCTATTCTGGCCTGCTCCCCTCAAACTGATCCATCTGTTATGAGAGTCTTCACGGCCCCTTG
>CAYQLG010000075.1:0-20788 GCA_964418235.1 uncultured Planctomycetales bacterium | reverse complement strand
CACACCGCCGACCTCTCCGCCGCCGGCATCCACGGCGCCGCCCAGCGCGCCCCCCGTGAGCGCCGCGCCGCCCAGCTCGCCACCCGCGAGTGAGTCGCCGGCGCCAAGTAGCCCGCCACCGGCCTCACCCGGTTCAGACCTTCCGAAAGTGCCGTAAGCTGCCTGCGGATGTGATCGAATTGCCCCCCCCTGGTTCGCGCTGACGCAAGGCTCGAACCAGCTTTCCTCGTATGCCAGGACACGCTCTATCCATACGAGGGACAGCCTTCCGATGCCTGTTGGGGTAGCCTTCCATGCCAGGGTTTGACCGGTAGCCAGCAGCATCGACAGGCTGGAAGCCCGCCCCACCCGTGCAATTCACTTATCGCGGAGTGCGGGCGTCGGCCCATGACGCGCCTCAGATTTTACCGCGACTCTTTACCTCCGCCGCCGATGCCAAGTACTATTCCGCCCCGAGCGCCTCAAAGGCGCAGCGCGGCGAAGGATCGTCGCGCCCACAACCGACGCTCTGGAAGGAAACTGCGTGCCGCACTGGTTGCGCAACGCTTTCGCGATCGAGCGCGTCTCCGCCGACAAGCTGCCCGCTGATGAAGCCGCGGCAATCGAGCGGCTGGTGGCGGCCATCGTGCGGCGGCGGATGACGGGTCCGGCGCTGTTGCTGCTCGAAGCCTCGCGCCCATTGAATTTTCTGATTGGACAACTGCTTCTATTCGCGCAACCGACCGTGGGTCTGCTCTTGACGCAGGCCGATCTGAGCCTTCTTTTTCGGTACTTTCAGCGACACGGCAGCATGGAGCATCTCTGCTCCCGGCTCGAAGCGGCCAGCGCCGAGCAGGCGCCGCGATGATCGACGCGCCGGGCAACGTTGGCATGGCCGCCGCGGCAGCGAACAGCTCGCCGGCGCGCTCAGTTGCGCGCGTCGCACCGGCAAAGACTGCCGCGCGCGTCGCGCCGGCGCACGAATCGTTGCGCAGCCGACAAACTCAGTTCACGCTGGTTCTCTTGCTCGGCGCGTGGCTGGCCGCCGAATGGGTGTACGCGGCGCCGCTACCGCGGTTCTCGCCGGACGAAGTGGATGTTCCGCAAGTCGCGGCGCGGGCGGATTGGCCGAAAATCTGGGAGACCTACACGGCGCTCGAAAACCGCCGCCGGCTGCGTACGGCACTACAGGGCGGATTGCAACTCGCGGCGCGGTATGAGCGCCGGCCCGAGGGCCTGCCGCCGGCCGAGATCGACAAGCTCTTGCACGAGGCGGAATACGCGGTGGATATCACGGCGCGGCGCTCGGCGCAGGCGCGGCTGGAAGCGGCGATCGCCACCATTCAGCAGGCGCTGCTCTCCTGCCTGCCGCCGCTCGCGGCGTTTGATCGCCCCGACGACGACGGAAAAAAGCTGATCGTGATCTGGCCGCCGGTGGCCGGCGTGAACGGCTATCGTCTTGAACGGCGGATGATCGTCGCCCCCGGCGCAAGTGAGTCGGCGTGGTTACTGCTGGGCGCGCGCGGCCTCCCGGTGGCCGACTCGGTCTATTACGAAGATAGTAGCGAACTGCGCACCGATCGTGAATATGAGTATCGTCTGACTGCCTTGCTCGGCGCCGCCGCGGAGCACCGCGAGGAGTTGATTGGCCAGACCGGCCCGACACGTCCGCGGCTCGATCTGCTGAACACGCGCAAACTCGCGTTTTACGGCTTCATGGCGACGATCTGCGGCGCGGTCGTGACATACATCGGCCTGGCCCAGCGCGGGGCGAAGCTGCGCATCCGCAAGATCGCCGGGCTGGAGGCGCTCGACGAAGCCGTCGGGCGCGCGACGGAAATGGGGCGGCGCGTGCTGTTCGTCTGCGGGTCACAGGATGTTGACAATATTCAGACGGTGGCGGGGCTGACGGTGCTCGGGCGCGTCGCGCGGGTCGTTGCCGAACATGACGCCGCCATCGAAGTGCCGACGAATCGCGCGCTGGTGATGACCGCGGCGCGCGAGACGGTCTCGGCGGCGTACATGAACGCCGGCCGGCCCGACGGCTTTGATGAGAAGCAGATTTACTATGTGACGGAAGAGCAGTTCGGCTTCGCCGCCGGCGTCACCGGCATCATCCTGCGGAAGCAGCCGGCCGCGTGCGTCTACATGGGGGCGTTCTTCGCCGATTCGCTGATTCTGGCGGAGACGGGCAACGCGATCGGCAGCATCCAGATCGCCGGCACCGCCGAGCCGGCGCAATTGCCCTTCTTCGTCGCGGCGTGCGACTACACGCTGATGGGTGAGGAGTTCTTCGCCGCTTCGGCCTATCTCTCAGGCGAACCGCGGCAACTCGGCAGCCTGAAGGGGCAGGACATCGGCAAGGCCATCCTCATGCTCTTTCTGGCGGTCGGCGTGACGCTGGCGACGATTGAGAGCCTCGGCGAGCAGAAGTATGGCTGGGCCGGCGAGGCGCTCGGTTACTTGCGCGAGGTGGTCTTGCGCACAAGCGATTAATCGAATGAAGCACAGGTTGACGCGAGCACAGTGAAACGAACCGTCCCCATCCTGATCTGCTTTGCCACGGGCGCGCTGTTGCTCATTCACAAGCTGTTTCCCGCGCTCTCCGATTTGAATCAGCTCGCCAATCGCTTTTTCATCCTGCTGGCGGCGACGGCCTATGTGCTCGGCGCGGGCAGCTTTATCCGCAGCCATAGCGCGAAAATCCGCAAGCGCGAAGCGGGCTGGGCTTATAGCACGATCGCCCTGCTTGCGTTCGCCATCACGTTTGTTGTCGGGATTTTCAAGATCGGCGTGCCGGGCCTGCCGGGCTTCGCGGCCGCCCTGGGAGAGTTCAGAGACGACCGGCCGGCGGCCTTTTGCGACGTGCTGCTCAAGGAGAATGAGCGCACGCTGGAGATCACGTTGCGCGGCGCCACGCCGGCAGCAGCCTATCCGGTAACGTTGGCGGGCCTCGAGGCCGAGCCGATCCTGCTCGGCACGCTGAAGACCAACGAGCGCGGCCGGGCCGACATGAAAGTTCGCGCCAGCGCGACCGATCAGGACACCCACCACGACTATCTGCTGCGGCTCGACCGGCGGCAAACCTACGCGCTGGCGATCGGCGATGAGCTGCGCGGCACACTGGCCGCGCACGCCTGGTACACCGGCCAGCCCAATGCCGATGGCGGCGCGCTCTGGTTCATCTTCGAGTTTTTTTTCAAGCCGCTGCAGCAGATGATGTTCGCGCTGCTGGCGTTCTTCATCGCGTCGGCGGCGTTCAGAGCCTTCCGGGCGCGCAACCTCGAATCGATGCTGCTGCTCGGGACGGCGTTCATCGTGTTGCTGGGACGCACGGCGCTGGGCGTGTTCCTCTCGGATTGGGCGCCGCGCGAAGGACCGCTGGCCCTGCTGTTCATCCCCAATCTGACGGATTGGATCATGAACTGCTGGGCCACCGCCGGCAATCGCGCCATCATGATCGGCATCGCACTGGGCATCGTCAGCACGTCGCTGAAGCTGCTGCTGGGCATTGAGCGCACCTACCTGGGCGCGGAAAAATAAGGGAGGCGCGGCGCATCGTGGATCGCTGGATCACGCTACTGTTGAAGCTCGATCGGCGCTGGATTTTCCTGCTGATGGGCGTCGCCGTCGTGACGCCCATCATTTTCCACTATCGCCCGCGCGAATTCACGACGCCGCTCGTGCAGAACGTCTTTGACAAGATCGAATCGCTGCCCGCAGGGGCGCGCGTCGTGCTTGCGCTCGATTTTGAGCCGGGCAGCCGCCCGGAGCTCGAGCCGATGGCCAAGGCCTGGTTGTGGCACTGCGCCAAGCGGCGGCTGAAGATGATCATCGTCACGACCTGGATCACCGCGCCCAACATGCTGCACGCGATCATCGAGAAGGCCCTCGTCAACGAATACCCGGAGCTGCGCTACGGCGAAGATTACGTCTTCCTCGGCTGGCAGGCGGGCCTCGAAATCGTCATCCGCTCGTTGGCGCGCAACCTGAAAGAGACCTTTCCCACCGACCACTATGGCGCCAGCACCAATGAGCTGCCGCTGACCGCCGGCCTGCTCAACTTTCAAGCCGTCGATCTGATCCTGAGCTGCTCCGCCGGCCACCCCGGCACAAAAGAATGGATTCAATACTGCGCCACACCCTACGGCATTCCGATCGCGACCGGCTGCACCGGCGTGCAAGCCCCCCTGCTGTTTCCCTATTACCCCAAGCAAATGATCGGCATGCTCGGCGCGATCAAGGGCGCGGCCGAGTATGAAGCGGCCCTCGCCACCAAGTACCCGGAGTATGGAACCGACGCCGCCGGTCGGCCGCGCGAGGAATTCACGCAGGGCCTCGAGCGCATGGGGCCGCAGCTCATCGCGCACTGCCTGATCCTCATGTTGATTGTCTTGGGCAATCTGTTGCTCCTGGCCGATCGCTGGCGACGGAGGGCCGCGTGACGCGCGAGAACGCCATTCTGCTGGTCATCGTTCTTGCGCTGGCGACGCTGGTCGCGGGTCTTCACGTCACGCGCGGCACGCGGCCGGGCGAGGTCTACTACAAGCTCAAGAGCGATGGCACGCCGCAGACGCTCAGCGCCGCCGACGCCCGCGAAGAGCTGGCCCGGCGAGCTTCGGCGTCCGTCACCACGCCGATATCCGCCGGCGCGCCGGCCACGACGACTCACCCGGCAGAGCCGCCGGCGATGGCCGACGTTGCGACCGCGCAGCCCGCCGCGCCCGGCGCGTCGCTTCACTGGAGCGGCTGGCGCACGCTGGGATTATGGATCGCCGGCTTTCTCACGCTGGCGATCCTGTCGCTGCTCTACAAAGACAATCCCTTTTATCGCGTGGCGGAGAGTCTCTATGTCGGCATCGCCGCGGCGTATTACATGGTCTCGGGCTTCTGGGCGGCGATCGCGCCCGTGGCGCTGGCCGAGCTGTTTCCGCGCGCGATGAAGCTGACGGTTCTGCCCGCGATCAATCTTGATCGTGCGCTGCTCGAAAATCAGACGTCGCGGTTCGCGGGCCTGATTGACTATGACGCCGCCGGCGATGACGGCATCCGGGCGGCCTGGTGGCAGTTGATGGATCCGCTCTTCTGGATTCCCGTGGCGCTGGCCGTGATGTTGCTGATGCGGTTGGCGCCGCGCGGGCATTGGATGGCTCGCTGGCCGCTGGCCTTCCTGATCGGGATGACTGCCGGCGTGCGCATGCTCGGCTATCTCGAAGCTGATTTCGTCCGGCAGATCGACGCCTCGCTGTTGCCGCTCTGGGCGCCGGTCTACGAAGAGAGCGGCGGCCGCCTGACGCTATCGCTCAGCAAGACCATCTATGCCTCGACGAGCAACATGATCATCGTCTTTGGGATGCTCTGCGCCCTGCTTTACTTTTTCTTCTCGATTGAGCACAAGGGACTGGTGGGGCGGGCTTCGCGCGCAGGGGTCTATGTGCTGATGATCACGTTCGGCGCGGGCTTTGGATATACGGTGATGGGGCGCATCGCGCTCCTTTCGGAGCGATTCAAGTTCATCCTCGGCGACTGGCTCAATCTCTTATAGCTCGGCGGCGTCGGCCTGATCGTCCGATGCGCTTCGATTTCGCACTCCCGTTCCCACGTTCCCACTACGCCCTGAGCGCTACGTCAGTGACTACCGCACACAGCAACCATAGATCGTACGACGCCACCGAAAAATGATGCACCGACGCTTTGGGATTGACGTGGCGGTAGGCGGCATGCTCTCGCGGTACTCCGCGTAAGCATGCCTGGATGCGCGCGATTGGCTCGCGCTGGAGCCAGCCGGCGGCGTGTGCGATCGCTTTCCGCCCGCAACATGCTCACGCTGAGTTGAGCCAGAGCATGCCACCCAACCATGAGTATGCACCTAACTTGCAGCATCCGTGTGCCGCCCAACCTTCAAGCCGCCCGCAAGGCAAGCTGGCGGCGCGGTACGATCCGGTGATGCTCGCGGGCTTGCATCAGGATGAAATCGATCGGCGTTATATGCGCCAAGCGCTGGAGCTGGCGGAAGCGGCGCTGGCCTCCGAAGACGTGCCGATCGGGGCGCTCGTGGTCTTCGAGGGGCGCGTGATCGGACGCGGCTATAACCAGCGCGAGGCGCTGCGCGACCCGACCGCCCACGCCGAAATGATCGCGCTGACCGCCGCCGCCGGCCATAAGCAGAGCTGGCGGCTCGATGGCTGCACGCTCTATGTCACGCTGGAGCCTTGCGCGATGTGCGCTGGGGCGTGCGTGCTGGCCAGGCTGGGGCGGCTGGTCTATGCGGCCGCCGACCCGAAGGCCGGCGCTTGCGGATCGCTTTTCACGATTCAATGCGACCCGCGGCTGAACCATCGCATCCCCACGACGCCGGGTGTGCTGGCTGAGGCGGCGGGGGAGTTGATTCGGGCGTTCTTCCGGCGCCGCCGGGCCGGCGGCGAGACCTGACTGCTTCAGCGCCGGTCACACGTTATGGAGCGTGTGACCGAGCTTCTCCTTCTTGGCCTGCAAATAGCGGCGGTTCTGATCGTTGGGCGGAATTTCGAGCGGCAATTGCTCGACCACCTGCAACCCGTAGACCTGCAGACGGCTGACCTTCTTGGGGTTATTGGTCAGGATGCGGATCTGCGAGAGGCCCAGGTCGCGCAGGATTTGTGCCCCGACGCCATAGTCGCGCTTGTCCGCGGGCAGGCCCAGCGCGAGATTCGCCTCGACCGTGTCCAACCCCTGATCCTGCAACCGATAGGCGTGCAGTTTGTTTTCCAATCCGATGCCGCGGCCTTCCTGCCGCAAGTAGACCAGCACGCCGCGGCCGGCTCGCTGCAATTGTTGCAGGGCGGCATGTAACTGTTCGCCGCACTCGCAGCGATGCGAGCCGAAGACATCACCCGTGAGGCACTCGCTATGCACGCGAATCAACGTCGGCTCGGCGCTGATGCGCGGCTGGCCGTTCTCGTCCGGCTCGCCGATGCCGCCGCAACAGAGCGCCACGTGCGTGGCCTGATCGGCGCGGGTCTTGTAAGCCACCATCAGCCACTCGCCCCATTCATTGCGAAGCGGCGCGCTGGCGACGCGCTCGACCAGCCGCTCGCGGCGCATGCGATATTCGATCAGGTCGGCGACGGTGCACATTTTCAACTCGTGCACGCGGCAGAACTCGGTCAGTTGCGGCACGCGCGCCATGGTGCCGTCCTCATTGAGAATCTCGATCAGGGCGGCGGCGGGCATCAGGCCGGCGCTGCGACAGAGATCGACGGAGCCTTCGGTCTGGCCGGCCCGCACGAGCACGCCGCCGTCGCGGGCCGCGAGCGGATTGACGTGGCCGGGGCGGGCGAAATCCTCGGGCGCCGCGTCCTCTTCGACCAGCCGACGGATCGTCGTGGCCCGGTCGCCGGCTGACACGCCGGTCGAGACGCCGAAGCGCGGAGCGGCGTCGATCGTGACGGTGAAGGCGGTGCCATAGGTAGTGGTGTTGACGGCGACCTGCGGAGCGAGGCCGAGTTGGACGCAGCGTGCCTGCGTCAGGGCGACACAGAGCGTGCCGCGGCCATAGCGCAGCATGAAATTGACCTTCTCGGGGGTGACAAACTCGGCGGGACAAATGAGGTCGCCCTCGTTTTCGCGGTCTTCGTCGTCGACGAGCACAATCATGCGGCCGGCTTGTAGCTCGGCGAGGATCTCTTCGATGGGGCTGAATGGGTGCATGCGTGTTTCCAGTGGCAGCGCGCCCGTCGCCGGACTCTGCCGGGCGGGAGTTTGCGCTGGGGCCGCCAGCTTGTTCATCGGCGGATTGTGGGAGTGTAACACACCCGCCGGCGGATGGCTGGTTTTCAGGGGATTCAGCGGGATGGGCGTTCTGAAGCAGCGCAGTCGTGGCCGGAGGATTGTCTTTCCTCCTCGCTATTTCGTGTGGGTAGCCGGCGCCAGCTTCGGGAGCTTGAAGTCGAGCTTGCCGGCGCATCCGCGGTATCGCATGCCGAGCTTTGAACGGCGGAGGCGCAGGCGTGCCAGTTGCGCAGCGGGTATATTCGATCCCATGTGATGGCGTAGCCGGCGACTCGTTTCGATCAGCTACTCGCGTGGATGGCTGCGCGATTCGTGCGCGCACCCGGCCGGACGGGAGATCGCAGCCGCGCATACGATCCGCAGGCTTATGCGGCGGGCTGTCACATGGTGACCTTCAGGAGCGGAAACCATGTCAGCAGATGCATCCGATCGGTCATCGACTGACTACGGCGCAGACGGATCGACGGTCGCCATCACCAGCGGCGCAGCCGGCCGAGCGCCAAACTTCGCTGATCCTGTTTCATCCGCGGCAACGGAGCCGACCGTTCTTGAGATACAACTCCCCAGTTGGAGATCCCGGCTCCTGACCGTTCCGCCCCACGGGCTATTTGTGTTGTTGACGGTGACTCCAGCGGTCGGCGGCGTGATCGCGTTGATGTTTCTGTTTCAGCCCGCCGCAGAAAAGCTCGCGACTCGGCTGAGCATTCTCACCGAATACGCCGCTGTTCTGCTCGCATTGCTGCTGACGGCCGCCGTCTTCGTCTATGTCGCCGCGATAGGGTGGAGTGTCCGGCGCTACGCCAATTGGCGCGCGATGCTGCTCCTGGAGCGGCATGGCAACGACTTTGAGAAGCTGTTCGCAGCGCCGGTGTTGCACGCCGATAGTCGCCAAAACTTCTCCCCCCTACATCCGCTGCTGAACGAGTTGGTCCGGCGCAGCCATATTATTACAGCGCGGATGGGGTGGAAGCTGCCGCTGCCGGCAGTCGTGCCCTTGGAGTATCCGATTGAGCCGCTGCGGCTCGATGAGCGCGATCCCGCGATTCAGGAGCTGGTCCGCGGCGGCGATCATTCGACTCAATTGGCCGGCGATGCAGCGAGCGCCGGCGCCGCCAAAGTCTCGCCACCGCGCGTGCCGACACTGAGCGTTTCGAAGCGCGTGTCGCGGCGTCGGCGCGCTGGGATCACGATGTTGGTTTGGATTGTGGTCTATATTGCCCTGATGCTTTCGGCGGGCATGTCGGTCCGTCGCTTGATGCTGCCCGTTGCAATCTGGGCGTTGATCGCAGCGGGGCAACTCGGCTTGTTCGGCATGTTGAGCCAGACGCAGGGTTTCCTCGTTCCCGGCGGGCTGGCCATACGGCGAGCGCGCTGGTTGGACCGTACCTGGCGCGTGCATTTATTCCGCCGCTCCGAAAGCGTGCTGGCGGTCTGGCCGGCGCGTCGCAAGACTCAAGGCATGCTCGTGAGTGTGGTGGATCGCAGCGAAAAGCAGACTTTTTTGATCAGCGAGTTCGAAGCCGCGGCGCTGCTGCGCGCCTGGCTCAGCCCGCTCCCGCCGCCGCCGGTGGAGCGGCTGACGGATTTGCATTGACTGACGTGATGCGCCGACGTGGTTTGGTTAGACAGTCGGGCGACGCTTGGTCTGGCCGACGGGGCCGCGGGGCGCGGTGATCGGAGCATCACGATCCGCCGCCGACGGACCCTCCGAGCAGCTTCGAGTGTGTGCGTCCTACTGCGAGCTTGACGATCAAGGCAACCGCCAGCCCGAAAAGGGCCATGAAATGCAGTGTTGGGCCAGGAAAGCAGCCTGCCTGCCCGAACAGGTTGGAGGCCAGTTGCCGCCCGACCGCTGAAGCCTGTTGCCGCCTCGTCCGGCGCATGCAAGCAGATTGATCATCCGGCTGCCGCCCTAACGGTGCAACCAGCAAGCAGCCAATACGCACGCGCCTGCCCTTGCCGCGTTCGCTCAATCCCGTACCATGAACGGCTTGACCCTTAGTGGGCTGAGGGTCGCCTTGGAACGGCCCATGGACGCACGAATACGATGAAACTCAGTAATTTCTTTCGCGATAACACCCGCATCTTCATGATGATCTTCATGGCGCTGCTGCTGGTGGCCTTCCTGGTGCAGGATGTGCTTTACAGTTGGAGCCGGCCGGGGGCGATCGACCCGAAACTGACCATTGGGCAGGCCTTCGGCGCGAAGCTCACCACGACCGAGCTGCAGCGCACCAGCGGCGAGTTGGGTCTGCTCGGGCGGATGGGCATGCTCAGCTATAACGAGCAGAATCCGGTCGATTTTCACCTGATGTTTGAAGAGGCCCGCCGGCTCGGCGTCACCGTCGGCCGCGACCAGGTCTACAGCAATCTGAAAAACTTCCGCGTCACCGACGACATGATGCTGCAGATTCAGCGCCAATCCGGGCTGAGCTATGACCGCATCTACGAGATCATCGGCAAGTGGGACGCCGTCCGCATGCTCGCCGACATTCAGGCGCAGGGCGCGATTCAGACGCTGCCGCGGCTCGAGCAGCAATACCGCGATCAGGCCCAGGAGTGCGAGCTGCGCGTCGCGGTGCTCGAGGCCCGCGCATTTGTCGCGCGCGCCGGCGAACCGACCGATGAAGACCTGCAGAAACTCTTCGACGAGGGCAAGGAGCGCGTGACCGCCCACACGCCCGAAGCGCTGGCGTTCGGCTATAAGCTGCCCGATCGCGTGCGAATCGAATACCTCACGCTCGACCCGACCAGGCTGGAGGATTTTGTCGAGGTGCGCGAGAGCGAGCTGCGGCGTTTCTACGAGGATAACGCCCGCAACTACGTCGATCGCACGCCCGTCGTCAAGCAACAGGAGACCGACCCGGGCTTTGTCGAGCGGCCGCTTTCGTTTGAGGAGGCGCGCGAGCGCGTCCGCAAAGATTGCCGCGCCGTGCGCGCCGTCGAAAACGCGCAGCGCTTCCTCAACGAGCTTTATTCGGAAGCCCAGCGCCCCTGGGCCGCGCAGTCGCGCGGCGACGACGGCTTCCGCCCCGCTCCCGCGGGCGAGCCGGCCTCCTTCGAGGCGCTGGCTCGGCGAAATCCCGAGTTTCCCGTCGAGTACGGCAAAACCGAGCTGCTCGACGCGATGGGGCTGCGGCGGCTGCCCGACATCGGCGGCGCCGGCTATCAGTCGCAGCAGCGCCGCGTCAGCCTCGCCGATCAGGCCTTCAAAACCAAGGGCATTGTCGCAAAGATCGAACCCAGCGATCCGATCAACGGCCTCAATCTCTTTGAGCCGGCGACGGTGATGATGGTGATGAAATTCAACCCGGCGGCGCGGCGCAGTGAGCCGAGCCGCGCGGTGCTCTTCCGCGTGATTGAAGTGCAGCCTTCGGCTCCGCCGGCGTCGCTGGCGGAGGTGCGCGAGAAGCTGGCGGCCGATTGGAAAACCCTGAAAGCCTTTGAGCTGGCCAAAGCCGAAGCCGAGAAGCTGGCCGAAAAAGCTCGCGAGAGCGGCCTTGACGCGGCGGTCGCGGCCGCCGGCGAGTTGCGGGAGTATCTTGCGACAGCGCAGGCTGCCGCCTCTCAGCCGACCACGCAACCGGACGGCTCGACGTTGCCGCCGGGGCAGTTCCTGGCGAACCTCGGACCCGACGCCCCGCAGAACGTGACGCGCCAGACGCCGATGCTCGGCCGGGCGGGATATGTCCCAGCGATTTCGAAAGAGCTTTTCGATCTGGCCGATGCCCCGCCGAGCGCTACAGCGCCGGCGCACAAGGTGGTCTGCAAGCCGGCGGTCGATCCACGTAATGAGCGTTGGGTGGTGGCGGAGCTGGTCAGCCTGAAGCCGCTCTATAGCGGCGGGTTCGCCAAGCAATTGCCGCAATTGCAGCAAAGCGGCATGAGTGAAATGAGCATGGTCTTCAATCTGTGGGTCAATCCGGAATATCTGCACAAGCGCACGGGCTTTGTGCGGGCGAACCCATAGCGGGAACCGGGTCGAGTGCAGCGCTGGTTTGCGCGAGGCGACGGTCCTCGACCGGTGAAGTGTGCCGCGGGTCTGCGACCCGGGTGCATGCAGCATGGACGGAAGGCAGTCAAACTCGCCGCGGCCGGCAGAACTGCAGAAACATTCTCCGATGGTTGACCGGCGCCGCACGAGAGCCGCACAAGCGCTCTCTCGGGCTTGAATGGACGGCGGCCCAACGTAGATTCATGCGGGCACAGGCTTGAATCCGTCATCTGAGCATGGCGAAGCGCTGGAAAAACAGCATGAGCGAAGGCGTAAATTTCCGACGCATCGACGAACGCTGGCAGGCCGAATGGGAGCGGGCCGATGCCTTCCACACGGCCAATCCCGGTGAGCCCGGCGCGGCCCGGCCGAAGTACTTCATTCTCGATTTTTTCCCTTATCCCTCCGGCGCGGGGCTGCACGTCGGTCACCCGCTCGGTTACATCGCGACCGACATCATCGCCCGCTACAAGCGCATGAGCGGCTTCAACGTGCTGCATCCGATGGGGTTCGATTCCTTCGGGCTGCCCGCCGAGCAGTACGCGATCGAAACCGGCGTCCATCCGCGCATCACGACCGAGCGTAACATCGCCACGTATGAGCGGCAGTTGCGGATGATCGGCCTGTCGTACGACTGGAAGCGCAAGCTCGCGACGACCGACGTGGGCTATTACAAGTGGACGCAGTGGATCTTCTTACAGATTTATCATTCCTGGTTTGACCCCGAGTGGCGCTGGACCGATCGCGCCGGGCGCGCCATGGTCGGCAAGGCCCGACCGATCTCCGAGCTGCCGATTCCCAAGCATGTACGCGATCAAGGCTCGGAGGAAGTGGCCCTTTACCAGGCAGATCATCGCCTGGCCTATCTGGCGGAGGTGCCGGTGAACTGGTGCCCGGCGCTGGGCACGGTGCTGGCCAATGAGGAGGTCACCGCCGACGGGCGCAGCGAGCGCGGCAACTTCCCGGTTTTTCGCCGCCCGATGAAGCAGTGGATGCTGCGCATCACGGAATATGCCGACCGGCTCCTGCGCGGGCTGGATTGGCTCGATTGGCCCGAGGCGATCAAGCTGCAACAGCGCAACTGGATCGGCCGCAGCGAGGGGGCCTACGTCGATTTTCGCATCGATCAGGGGCAGGCCGCGGGCCAGGTGATCCGCGTTTTCACGACGCGGCCCGACACGCTCTTTGGCAGCACCTACCTTGTGCTCGCGCCAGAGCATCGGCTGGTCGAGCTGCTGGTCACGCCCGAGCGACGCACGGCCGTCCAGGCCTATGTCGAACAAGCCCGCCAGCGCAGTGATCAGGAGCGCACCAAGACGGATAAGACCAAGACCGGTGTCTTCACCGGCGCCTATGCGGTCAACCCGGTGAACGGCGAGCCGGTTCCGCTCTGGGTCGCCGACTATGTGCTGGCGGGCTATGGCACCGGCTCAATCATGGCCGTGCCGGCGCATGATGAGCGCGATTATGAGTTCGCCAAGGAGCTGGGCCTGCCGATTCGCGATGTGATCTACTCGCGCATCGTGCTCGCCATGAGCTACTTCGCCGAGTACGCCGCCCCCGAGCAGGCCGGCGACGACTGGCGCATCCATCTGGCGGATTTTCTCGGTCTGATCTCTTCGACCGATGCGCCGCCGGAGCGCTTTGGCGAAACGTTTCGCGTCGTGCAATCGCGCCGCCGCTCGGCCCCGACCGAGACCGAGGCCGCCGCCCAACTTAACGCGGCCAAAGCCCGTGGGGGCCCGCCGCGCGGCGTGATCCGCGCCAACTGGCTCGAAACGCTCGAAGCCCAGGATTTCGAGAGCTTCGCACAATTCCGCGAGTTGTTCCGCCGCGGCCACTACTTCGCCCACATCGGCTCGGCCTATACCGACGCGGGCATCAACGTCCATTCACGTTCGGAGCGCGTCAGCATTGATGGTTTGCACACGCCCGAGGCCAAGCAATCCATCACCGCCTGGCTCGAATCGTGCGATCTGGGCGAGCGCACCGTGCAATTCAAGCTGCGCGACTGGCTCTTCAGCCGGCAGCGCTACTGGGGTGAGCCGTTCCCGATCGCCTATGCCGACAATGGCGAGATCGTCGCGCTCGAAGAGCGTGAGTTGCCCGTGACGCTGCCGGAGCTGGCCGATTTCCGCCCGACCGCCAGCGACGATCCGGCCGCCGATCCGCAGACGCCGCTCTCGCGCGCCGGCGACTGGATGACGCTGATCCGCGACGGCCGCAAGCTGCGCCGCGAAGTCAACACCATGCCCAACTGGGCGGGTTCGTGTTGGTATTACCTGCGTTTCTGCGACCCATCCAACGATGCGGCCCTGATCGCCCCCGCGGTGGAGCGCTACTGGGCCGGACTGCCGACCCGCGACGCCGCGACGGCGCGACCGGGCGCTGCGGCCGCGCCGGTCGCCCCGGCAGGGCTGGTCGATCTTTATCTGGGCGGGGCCGAGCACGCGGTGCTCCACTTGCTCTACGCGCGCTTCTGGCATGCGGTGCTCTACGATCTCGGCCATGTCAGCACGCCGGAGCCATTCCAGCGGCTGTTTAATCAAGGCATGATCGGGGCGGCGGCCTATGTCGATGAGCGCGGCGCGTATGTCGAGGCGGTTGAGGTCGTCGACGCGGACGGGCGCCCCGCGGCCGAAGTGCCCGACAGCCCCGGCCCCTTCTTCTACCAGGGCCGGCCCGTGCGGCGTGAACTGGGCAAGATGGGCAAGAGCCTGAAGAACGTCGTCAACCCCGACACGATCATTGCCGAGTACGG
Source organism: uncultured Planctomycetales bacterium (assembly GCA_964418235.1). GTDB lineage: Bacteria > Planctomycetota > Phycisphaerae > UBA1845 > Fen-1342 > CAYQLG01. Next base: position 6,284 of record CAYQLG010000075.1, on the reverse strand, counting down.
GGCCGACACGCTGCGGCTCTATGAGATGTACATGGGGCCGCTGGAGGCGAGCAAGCCGTGGAACACGCGCGACATCGTCGGCGTGCATCGCTTCTTGCAGCGCGTCTGGCGACTGGTGCTGATGGAAAACCCCGCCGCTCGCGCCATGGACTCACGGGACCAGCTGCCCGGGATCAGCGCGACCGCCGCGGAGGATGGTGCGGCGGAAGTCTGGATTCTGAGCGGCAAGCTCAGCGACGCCGACAATCCGGCGCTGGAGCGCGCCCTGCACAAAACGATCAAGAAAGTGACACAGGGGATGGACGCCTTTGCGTTCAATACGTCGATCGCGCAGATGATCGTGTGGGTCAATGAGGCGACCAAGGCCGAGACGTTGGGCCGGTCGCAGATCGCCCGTTTTCTGCGGCTGCTGGCGCCGTTTGCACCGCACGTTAGTGAAGAGCTGCACCAACGCCTGGGCGGCGCCGGGTTGATTGCGCAAGCCGAATGGCCGACATGGGACGAAGCTCTGACCGCGGACGAGGCGGTCGAATACGCGATTCAGATCAATGGCAAGGTGCGCGCCCGCGTCCAGATTCCCGCCGCCGCCGGCGAGGAGCAAATCATCGCGGACGCCCGCCAGAATGAGACGGTCGCGCGCGAGCTTTCCGGCAAGCCTTTGAAGCGAACGATCGTGGTCAAAGGTCGGCTGGTGAATTTCATTGTGTAGCGGGGCATTCGCACGTGAGCAGGCTGTGAAGCTTGCTCACGCCGCATACAGCGAGCGCAGGCCACCCCAAGCCACTCGCTCTTCCCAACTCGCTACAGGCAACTCGCAACTCGCTAGTCGCCGCCTTCATCCGCCCCGGCTCAGCAGCGCGACAAACGCGTCGATGTCGTTGAAGTCGACCACGTCGCTGGCGTCGGCGTCGGCCAGGAAGTGTGCGCAGCCGGGGAACTCAGCGGCGTAGGCCTTCTCGCCAGTCAGCGCCAGGACAAACGCGGCGATGTCGTCAAAATCGACGGCGCCGTCGCAGTTCAGATCGCCCGGCCCCGGCGCGGCGCGCTCCAAGGCGCCCATGTCCACGCGCCGCCCCGGGATCGTGTCGCCATCCCACACGCGCAGGCGCCCGGACAGATCGCGCGCATCGGATGGGCCGGAGAATTCGGGCACGCCGGTGTCGATGCAGGGTGAGCCGACGGCAAGCTGAAAGTCGTCATCGAGCGTGCCGAACTCGCCGTCCGCGCCGAAGATCCTGACAAAGCGCGGATCGAGCGCCACGTTGCCCAAGCCCGGCCAGCCGAATTGCACGTCGGAGTAGGAGCACGAGATGATCGTGCTGTCGTCGAGTCCCAGCGGCGGATTTGTCGCATTCCAGACGATGCTGTCGGCGATGCGCACATCGCTCACATCAGCGGCATAGAGCGCGTCGCTGCCGCCGCTGGCAAAATTGCCGCTGAATGTGCTGGTATCGATCGCGATGTCGGCGTTAAAGGCCGTGATGGCGCCGCCCAGTGAAAACCCGCTCAGTGATTCCGCCAGGTTGGCGTTGAAGAGCGTGCTTTCGATCGTGATCTGGGCCGCTTCGGCATAGATCGCTCCGCCGGCGTTCAACTCGGTCGATTCGAGCGCCACGTTGCTCACAAACCGGCAGCGCTCGATCTGTGCGCCGCTGCGCGTCACGTTCAGCGCGCCGCCAAGCTGAGCCGCGTTGCGATAAAAGACGCACTCGCGGATGCGCGGCGTGCCGGCGTCGAGCAGCGCGAGCGCGCCGCCATACGTCGTGCAGCCGCCCAGACAAAACGGGTCGAAGACCGAATTCTCGATGAAATGGCAATTGCGGATGGTCGGCTCCGCGCCGCCGGTGATGAACATCGCACCGCCGAAATAGGGCATGCGTCCCTGGCGAATCGTGAAGCCATTCACGATCGCCTGCGACGTTTCCGCCGAGTTGAACACAAACGCCCGCGTCGATCCCTGGCAATCGATCACGCAACGCTCCGGCCCGCCGCTCGAGCGGACATGCAGAGACTTGCCGCGAAAATCCAACTCGATCCAGCCTTTGCCCGCATAGACGCCGTCGGCGACGACGATCTCATCTCCCGACGCGGCCAGATTGATCGCGGCCTCCAGGTCGGCATAATCCTGCGGGACGCGGATCGTGGCCGCCGGCGCGCCGGCGACGCTCAGCAGCAGCCCGCCGACAACCCCCCAACGATTCAAGAACGTGTGGCTCATGATTGGCTTCCTTCCAACGCAGAACAAACGGCGCGCCCCATGATCAAGTCTTCAGCATTACATACCGGAGCGGCCGATGCGTGCTCGCAGTGTACTGCGCCGACCGAGTGCGGCGAAGCGCCACGGCGGGCAACTCAGCGACCCTGGGTGGATCAGCCGGCGGCCACGCATCGCTGAATCTTTTTCAGCCGCGCGCCGCCGCGCGGCTCGGATATTCTTCGCAGCATGAATCATCCGCAGAAATCGCGACCGGCGCTACCCGATTGGCTTGTGCTCAACGCCAATTTCGTCCTGCTCTGGTGCGGATACGGCGTCGCGGCATTTGGCGACCACCTCAGCGAGATCGCGCTGCTGCGCGAGCGCGACGCGCTCAACCGGCCTGATTCGACGCGCGTGCAAGCGCTGATCACGTTCGGCTTTTTCCTGCCGTTTGTGCTGCTCGGTCCGCTGGCGGGCTGGTGGTCTGATCGATTCAGCCGCAAGTTCACGATGATCGCGGCCGATGTCCTGCGCGCCGTGCTGGTCTTCAATCTCGGCCTGATTGTGCCGCCGCTGGCGCGCTGGCTTGAGCCGCACGGCTATGGCGATTTCTCGATCGTGCTGCCGCTCGCGGCGGTGGGGTTGCTGGCGGCGTTCTTCTCGCCGGCGCGGCAGGCGCTGCTGCCGACGCTGATTCGTGACAATCAACTGGTCCGCGCCAACGCGATGATCAACGCGCTGGGTACGATCGGCGCGATTTTGTCGGCGGTCGTCGGCGGCCAGCTCGTGCAGCGGCTCGGCCCGACGGTCAACTATCAACTCAACGCGGCGACGTTTCTGCTGAGCGCGGTGTTTGTGTTCCTGATCAGCATGCGCCGCTCGCGCAGCGTGCCGCATCCGCCGCTGGAGGGGGTCTGGTCTCCGCTCCGTGACGGCTTTCGCTATGTCGGCACGCATCGACGCGTGCTGCAACTGATCCTGCTGGGCATGGTCTTCTGGGCGGCCGCGGGCGCGGTCATCTCAATCGTGCCGGCGCTGGTCAAGGTCTATTTTCAGGAGGATTACAGCGCCGCGGGCACGTTCCGCGGCATCATCGCCGCCGGCCTGGCGGTCGGCGCCGCCGTCATGACGATCGTCGGGCCTTCGCTGCCGACGCAACTGGCGGTGTTGATTGCGCTCGCGGCCGCCGGCGGCTGGTTGATCGCGCTCAATGTCGCCCACGTCCTTCAGCTCGGGAAGCTGCTTACCGGCGTCGCGCTCTTTGGCATCGGCGGCGCGGGCGCGGCGCTGCTCGTCACGATCATGGCCAACATCCAGCGCTTCGTGCCCGACGTCCGACGCGGCCGTGTCTTCGGCGTCTCCGACATGTGCACGATGGGCGCGATGGTGCTGGCGACCGGGTTGCTCGGCGTGCCCAGGATCCCCAATCTCGACACGCTCATTCCCTACATTCTCGGCGTGACGGCCCTGGGCTTCTTCGTCGCGACCGTCGTCGCCTGGCGGCTCTATCGCCGTGGCGATCGGCTCGCCGGCGTCACGCGCTGCCTGTGGTGGATGGTGCGCGGCTATGCGCTCTTCTGGTGTCGGCTGAAAAGGGTCGGTCCCTGCACCATTCCGCCGCGCGGGCCGGCGATTGTCGCGGCGAATCACGGCTCGGGTCTCGACCCGATCGGGATTCTCGCGTGCAGCCCGCATCGGCTGATCAGCTATCTTGTCGCAGAGGAGTACTACCGCGTCTGGGGCGCGAAGTGGCTGATGGATCGGGTTGAGTGCATTCCGATCGACCGCAAAAACCCCGGCAAGTCGTTCCTCGTCAATTGCCTGCGGACGCTGAAAGAGGGCCGCTGTCTTGGTATCTTCCCGCAGGGGACGTTTGAGGAGCCTGGCAAGCCGATTCCGCCGGCCAAGCCGGGCGTCGCGCTGTTGGCGCTGCGCACCGGAGCGCCGGTGATCCCGGTGCACGTCAGCGGCACACGCTACTTTGACAATCCGTTCCTGGCTTATGTCTTCCGTCATCGCATGCGCATTCGCTTTGGTCCGCCGGTCGATCTGTCTGCGTTCGCGGGTAAAGAGAAAGACGAGGCCGCGCTCGAAGCCGCATCGGCCGCCATCATGGCCGCGATTCAGGCCCTCCAGGCCGAACCTCCGGCCGCGAGCCGCGAGACCCACTGATGCCGGGTTTGGGCGGTGGGGTCCGGGGCCAGATGCACGCGCAGTCTGACCTGGGTCGGGCTGGCCCGCCGCAGATGCCGCGACCCGTCCAATGCACCCGCACGCAGCGTTCGAGAGCGCTTGCAACGGTAGTCTCAATGGCCCAGCGGCGACTGCTGAAAGTTCAGTCTCACGTGGCCCATTAGCCAGCAGTTATGCGTATAAGTATTTATCAATAAATTGATTACAGCGATTTATATCGGCCAGTCGGGTTCCTCTCATGCGGGCGGGCGGTCCCACCCCGGTCGTGGCCGAATAGATCACTACGGTCGGCGTCTTCATTCGTTGGAAAGCTAATGAGCCGAAGCCCGAACGCCCCTGACGGATTGCGTGAGGACGAACGGGCGCTGCTCGAAGCGCGGGTTCGCGAGCTAGGTCCGCGCCTGCATGCGTATATTCGTCGGGCTTTCCCCGCGATCTCCGACCCGGATGAAATTCTCGCGGAGACGTTTGTGCGGGCCGCGACGCACCTCGCGACCTGGGCCGATCGGGAGCGGCCGGAGCTGTACTTTCTCACGATCGTGCGCAATCTCTGCCGCGATCGACACCGGCGCAAACAGCCCGACGCGCAGCCGGCGGATTGGCTGCCGCTGGCGACCGGCGCCGGCGATGATCCCGGCCGCTCGATGGAGGAGCGCGATCAAATCGACCGGCTGCAGGGCGAAGTGCAACGCCTGCCCGAGCATCTGCGCGAGGTGGTGGCGTTGCGGTTCAGCGCCGGGTTGCAGTTTGACGAGATCGCCGAATTGCTGGGAATTCCGCTCGGGACGGCCCTGTCGCGTGGACACGCGGCGCTCGGTCGTTTGCGAGCACAGATGGAGAAGATCAATGAGCCGCGCATCATCGCCTGAATGCAGCGCCATCCAAGCCGCCCTGAGCAGCGCGGCGGATGACGTTGTATTGAATGCCGGGCAGCGCCGTCATGTAAAGCTTTGCTCAGCGTGTCAGGTCTATGAGTTGGAACACAGCGCGCTGGCCTCTGAACTTGGGGCGGCGCTGCGCCCGGAACCGCTCGAATCCGCCACGCTGGCACGAGTTTACGCTCGGCTGGCGACTGTGCGCGTCGCGCGCAGGCCGGAACGGGCCAGGCTGCCGGTTGTACTCATTCGGCTGGCGTCATTTGCGGCCGCAGCGGGATTGATGCTGGCGCTCGTGCGACCGCTGGGGACTCCGAATGCAACGGTGTCACCGGCGCACACGACGATCGATGCTCAAGCCCGCGCGGCGATCGCGCTGGCGCTGGCTGATGTCGGCCGCACCCAGGCTGGCTGGAGCGACACTATCGCGGAGACAACCGACGCAGTTGACATGGATTCCGACTTGGGTGACGCCGCCGGCATCGCCGAAGCGCGGCGACTGCCTTGGTCCGAAGAAGACGATTGGGATTTGCCGCAGCCGCCGGCCGGCGTGTGGCGTGAGAACGGTCTGGCGAGCGCGACGTAGCGGTCGCGCCGCGTGAAGTGCTGGAGCGACGTCGATGACGGCGATGCAACGGGAAGAAATGCGTTCGGGAAAGTGCATGGCGATCGCGGCGGATGCCGGCGCGAAGAACAAGTGAGCGTGATATGAACCGGGTTCGATTGCAGATCCTGCTTGCGGCCGTAACCGGAATTTCCGCCGGCGCGTGGGCGGCGGAAGCGAATGATGGGAGTCCACGACGGGAGGCGGCGGCGCCGTTGCCGCCGCTCCCGTCGCCCTTCGATCGGGGTGCTTTGGCATTGGCGATGGCGGTGGACGATTCCGCCGATCAGGCGCCTGCGCCGCCAGCGGGTGCTACCGCGCCGGCGCCAGAGTCGGGCGCGCGACCGGCCCCCGCTCCGCCTGAGAAACTACCGCTGGATGCCGGCCCGCGACCGCCGCGCGGTCCGCGTGCGCG
>CAYQLG010000074.1:0-20943 GCA_964418235.1 uncultured Planctomycetales bacterium | reverse complement strand
CGTCGGCATGTCTTGGAGCGCGTAACGGTCGTCGGGTGCATCGTAGGTCGCGAGATTCGCCTGCGGCGCCGATCGGCGGGGATGGATTCGAAGTCGATCCGCAGCGGCCGATGAGCGCCGCATTGCAATCGATTCGCTGCGCTCCGTCGAAAACCGCACCCGCAGCGGAATCTCATGCCGACGCAAAAGCCGTCGGCATGTCTTGGAGCGCGTAACGGTCGTCGGGTGCATCGTAGGTCGCGAGATTCGCCTGCGGCGCCGATCGGCGGGGATGGATTCGAAGTCGATCCGCAGCGGCCGATGAGCGCCGCATTGCAATCGATTCGCTGCGCTCCGTCGAAAACCGCACCCGCAGCGGAATCTCATGCCGACGCAAAAGCCGTCGGCATGTCTTGGAGCGCGTAACGGTCGTCGGGTGCATCGTAGGTCGCGAGATTCGCCTGCGGCGCCGATCGGCGGGGATGGATTCGAAGTCGATCCGCAGCGGCCGATGAGCGCCGCATTGCAATCGATTCGCTGCGCTCCGTCGAAAACCGCACCCGCAGCGGAATCTCATGCCGACGCAAAAGCCGTCGGCATGGCACCCAGCATCAGGCCGCCCCGTGATCGGTTTCGCAAACGTGATTTCGGGGGATATCGGCTGAACTGTACGGCTGTGCTCCAAGTTGTCTGGAGGCGGCCGATCGGCGGATGGGATGAGCACATGCGGATTCGCAAGCTTTCTGGATATTCCACCGCGTGCTGATAAACTCTTGGACGAGCCTTCACAAAAGGAAGTTACGTTACGTATCAGCGGTGCGCTCCGCTGCCCGGAATAAAATTGGAGTTGTCGCCATGCGGTCCCTGCTTTGCTTCCATGTCGTTCTGCTGAGCGGACTGTCGGTGGCGAGCGGCGACATCTGGGACGACATCGTGAAGGGCAAGAAGCGCCGGGCAACAGTCCTCGAAACGCAACTGCCGGGCCTCGACCTGCATCAGGTGCAACATTTCGCCTGGCTCGAGCCGGACCAGATGGTGCGGTTTCAGATCGTGGAAAGTCAGCTTCCCACGCAGACCGATTGGGTCCGTCCGTCGGTCTTTCTCAACTCCAATCCGTTTGTCCTCACGTATGCGCCTTCGCTGCGCGATCGGCGCGGTCGGCATGACGAGCCGTTGACGTTTCGCCCCGTGCAGAACGACGAGCGCGTCATGTCGCTGTTTGCCTATGACCTGGCCCCGAACTTCTCCGCCCGCGGCGGCATTTCGCTTTCAGCGGCTCCGACCAAGGCCTCGGAGCAGCCTATTGTCGGGTTCGGCGCTCAGAGCCAGCACTGGAATTCGCATGCCGTCACGAAGATCAGCCTGCTCGATTCGCCGGCGCTGATGCCGCCTTCCGGCTCAACCAGCAAGTAGTCGGTCCGCTGTGAGCCACACGGCCGGCGGCGATCCCGCTCGTCGCCGGGGGGATCCGTCACGCGCCGCTCGTCTGGCTTCGGCCTATCATCGGCTATCATCGGTGGCGGAGAACGAAGCCATGCTGAATACTCGTCTGGCGGGCCGCTTGGCCGCGGCGTTCATCGGTTTGTGGGTCCACGGTTACGCCGTCGCTGAAGGCGTGCACTTCACGTATCTCTGGCACCTCGAGCAGCCCGTCTATTGGCCGACGCGCCAAACCGGCGGCGCCGATCGCTACGAGCGCGCCTGGGAGTCGATCCAGCGGCGTGACGCCGGCCGGGCCAATCCCGCGGATAACCTGCGCGACATCTTTGGCCTGCCCGATCGCGTCGCGGCCTATCAGTATCGCCCGCGCGACACGATCAACGACCTCCGCAGCTGGGCCGAAGCCGGCGCGCAAGTCAGCTACTCCGGCGGGCTGATTGAAAACATCATGAGCCTCGGCGCCGCGGGACAGCTTGGCTATGGCAGCGGCTGGAACGCGCCCTTCCGCGAGGCCCGCGGCTGGTCAACCATTGGCGGCAAGCCGCGGCTCGACGTGGTGCTGTTCAGTTTTCACCATGCGCTCTTGCCGCTGCTGGATGACTCCGCCGTTCGCAAGGAAATCCAGCTTTACAAGGAAATTTACGCCGATGCCTGGGGCCTGGCGACGGGTCGCAGCCGCGGACTCTTTCCATCGGAGATGTCGTTCAGCACGCGGCTGATTCCGATCCTGGCGCAGGAGGGCGTGAACTGGGTGATTGTTTCCAACGAGCACCTTTCGCGGGCGTGCGCCGATTTTCCGGTGGTGTTTGGCTCTGGTGGAATCAACTGCGACCCGCCCAACCGCGCCGATCAGCGCAATCCCGCCCAGGGCACGTATCTCCGCACGAGCATCTCACGCGGCTGCGCCCCGGCGAACGCGACGCCGTTTGCATATACGCCGCACTATGCCCGCCAGCTTGATCCTGCGACGGGTCAGGAGTATCGCGTGATCGTGGTTCCCGCCGATCAGGCGCTATCGTGGAAGGATGGCTATGCGCCGCTGGGCGTCGGCGAGTTCGCGCCATTGCAGGCCTCCAACCCGCCGGCGCGGCCGCAACTGGTGCTTTTGGCGCATGACGGTGACAACGCCTGGGGCGGCGGCTTCAGCTATTACCGCGAGGCCGTGCCCAACTTTGTCGCCGCGGCCCAGGGCGCCGGCTATGTCGCGACGACGATCGAGCAATATCTGCTGAATCATCCCGTGCCGGCCGGCGACGTCGTCCACGTCGAAGACGGCGCCTGGGTGAATGCCGACGGCGACTTCGGCGCGCCGCAGTTCATCAACTGGAACTGGCCGCTCTTGAGCGCGACCGGCCAGATCGACGTGGCCGGCGGCTGGCACGTCGATGCGCGCAACTGGGCCGTGATCACCGCCGCCCAGAACCGCATCGACACCGCCGAACAAATCGCGGGCGGCGTCAACATACGAAAAATACTCTATCCTGACGTCACCACGACGGCGGCGGAGCGGGCCTGGCACTATTTCCTCGCGGGCCTCAACAGCGGCTTCATGTATTACGGCACGGCGCTCGACCATGAGGTGAAGCAGACGCTCGCCTGCAACCAGGCCGTGCAATACGCCGACAGCGTGATCGGCGCCGGCAGCGCCGACCAGACGCCGCCGACCATTTGGATTCCCCAGCGGCACCCGTGGAACCCCGGCTGCACCAACTTCGGCCCGCAGTACGGCTATCGCAGCCAGGCGAGCAACGGCGATTTCTGGGTCTGGACATTCGTGAATGACGTGTCGGGGGTCAGCAGCGTCACGCTGAAGTACCGCCTGGATGATGACGCCGTGGTCGCCGATGCGAACGATCTCTATGCCGGCGGCAGCGGCGTCGGTCCGTGGCAGTCCGCCGCGATGACACGGCGCGTCTTTCCCGCGGGCAACATCTATGGCGACCCGTCGATCGATTTCTTTCTGACGCCGACCTACATCGCCGATCAGTATTACCACCAAGTCACCGGCATTCGTAGCCGGCTGGTGGATTACTACGTCGAGGCCGTTGACGCGCGCGGCCATGTGCGGCGCTCGCCGATTCAGCACGTTTATGTCGGCGATGGCGGCGGCGGCGGCACAGGCGGCGATCGCGTTTCCTGGACCCCCAACCCGGCTCGCGCGGGGCAGACCGTGCTCTTGCAATACAACGCCGCGGTCGGTCCGCTCGCCGGCAGTTTACAGATTTACGCTCATGTGGGTTTTGATCGCTGGGCGACGGTCGTCTCGCCCGATCTTCTCATGACCTATCGCGCCGCGACCGGGTTGCATGAGCTGACGATCAGCGTGCCCACGTCGGCCACCTGGGTCGATGTCGCATTTCGCGACGCGCAGGAGCGCTGGGACAATAACGGCGGGCAGGATTGGCACGTCACCGTCACCGGCACGTCGCAACCGGCGTGGGTGATGAATGGGCAACTCGACGCGAGCGCCCGGCCGGTCGCCCAAAACGGCGCCTATCAGACCTGGGCGGAGCGCCGCGGCGACCTGCTCTACATCGCCGGCACCGGGGCCCGCGCGGGCAATGATCATTTCCTGTTCTTGGCGGGCGCGCCGGGGGCGCAACGGGCCGCGCCCTGGGCCAAGGCCGGCACGGTCGCGAACTGGTCGGCTTTCCTGGCGGAAGAATCGGATAGCGGCTGGAACGGTTGGTTCGACGCGGCCGCCGGCGCGGCGACGCAGTCGGCCACGGGCCGGGCGACGGGCGTGCTCGAAGGCGTCATTAACCTGCGTGCGGAACTGGCCCTGGGGCCGGGGGCGGCATTGCCCGACGCCGTCTGGCTGGCGCTGGGCGTCTATGCTTCCCCCGATGGCGGAGCGCTGCGCTTCGGCCTGCAAGTGCCCGCCAGCACGGATAGCGACACGCTGCTCGAAGCGGCTGAGTACGCGCGTGTCGTGCTGGCGTTGCGCGGCGACGCGGATTGCAGCGGCGCGGTGGATTTTGACGATATTGAGGCGTTTATCGCGGCGCTCGTTTCGCCGCCGGATTACGCGGCGCAATATCCAACCTGTCCTCCGGAGCATACGGACGTGGATCGCAGCGGCGCCGTGGATTTCAACGACATCGGGCCGTTTGTCGAGTGTCTGGCCGGGGCGTGTCCGTAGCGGTTGCACTGGCGGCTTGGTGGAACGGGGCGGCGTCGGAATCGAATCGCTTCCTGACGAGGCTGTCGAAATACTTGTCAAAATCAAGCTCGACAGCCCGCCGATCGCCTGGCTTGGCATCCAAACCCCAGGTCTGATGCTGCGCCAAGCATTCGGCGCGCCGTCGCCGGAGTTTTTCGACAGCCTCTAACGGGCGCGGTTCGGCTTGCGGCGCTGTTCGGCCTGCGGCGCGGTTCGGCTTAGAAGCATGGTGCGAATTGCGACGGGGGGGCCTTTCCGCTACAGTGGCGGGCACACGAGTTCAGGCCCTTTTTAGCAAGGAATAAGTCATGGCGGATTCGCGCATGGAACGAGATTCGATGGGGGAGATGAGGGTGCCCGCGCATGCGCTCTATGGGGCGCAGACGCAGCGGGCCGTGTTGAATTTTCCCGTCAGCGGATACCGCTTTAGTCGTCGCTTCATCCGCGCTCTGGGGCTGGTCAAATATGCCGCCGCGATGGCCAATGAGGCGCTGGGCAAGCTCGACCACAAGGTCGCGAACCTGATCAAGCTCGCTGCCAAGGAAGTGATCGAGGGCAAACATGACGACCAATTCGTCGTCGATATCTTCCAGACCGGCTCGGGCACCAGCACCAACATGAACGCCAACGAGGTGATCTCGAATCGCGCGATTCAGATCGCCGGCGGCGTCGTCGGCAGCAAAAGCCCGGTCCACCCGAACGATCACGTCAACATGGGGCAGTCCTCCAATGACGTGATTCCGACCGCGATGCACATCGCCGCGGTCGAGGCGATTCACGGCGACCTGATGCCGGCGCTGCACCGCCTGCACTCGGCGCTGGAGAGCAAGGTCAAGGAATTCGACGACATCGTGAAGATCGGCCGCACCCACCTGATGGACGCGACGCCGATCCGCCTGGGACAGGAATTTTCCGGCTATGCGGCGCAGATTTCTCACGCCGACCGGCGGCTGATGCACTGCATCGTGGCGCTGCGCGAGCTGCCCATCGGCGGGACGGCGGTCGGCACGGGCATCAATACCCATCCCGACTTCGCCAAGCGCGTCTGCCAGATTCTCGACCATGAGACGCGCGAGAATTTCCACGAGGCCAAGAATCACTTCGAGGCCCAGGCCACCAAGGACACGATCGTTGAATGCTCGGCGACGCTCAAAACCGTTGCGGTCGGACTGTTCAAGATCGCCAATGACATTCGCTGGCTGGGCAGCGGACCGCGCTGCGGCATCGGCGAGTTGCTGCTGCCCGAGACGCAGCCGGGAAGCTCGATCATGCCGGGCAAGGTCAACCCGGTGATTTGCGAGTCGCTGTTGCAGGCTTGCTCGCAGGTGATCGGGGCGGATGCGACGATCGGCTTCGCCGGCGCGGCCCTGGGTCAGTTTGAGCTGCACGTCGGCATGCCGGTCATGGCGCACAACCTGCTGGAGTCGATCCGGATTCTGGCGGGCGCGGTGCAGGTCTTCACCGAAAAATGCGTCGACGGCCTGCACGCGAACCGCCGCCGCTGCGAAGAGCTGATCGAGCAGTCGCTCGCGATGTGCACCAGCCTCGCGCCGGAGATCGGCTACGACGCCGCCGCCGAAATCGCCAAGGAAGCGCACAAGTCGGGCAAGACTGTTCGGCAGATTGCGACCGACAAAAAGTCGCTGCCGGCGGAGAAGCTGCAGCAGGTGCTCGATGCCCGCGCGATGACGATGCCGAGCGACCGCGTCCTGCCGGTCTCGGCGTAACGCGGGCATAACTTCAACGGCGCCGCGTTTGCGATCCAGCGGCGCGCCTTTCGCCGTGCCGGAGCCATAGAAGCGCGGCGGTGCTTTCTTGCGCCGCCGCGTTGAATCGTACTGTCCTGCGCTGGCCGAGCCATACTGGGGGGACGGCCCACCCGCGAATCAAGACTTGGCTATCCACGCCCGTCCCGGCGTGTCGAGATTCGCTCGAACCTCCGCTTCCTGACAGTCGCGGCTCTGTTTTCAGGCGGCTGCGAGTGTGCTTTCGATCTCGGTCGCGGCGCCGCTTTTTGTCGTTCCGCCGGCCGCCATTCGTCCGTCTACAATGATGGCTTGATGAGCACCACGCTTCCGGCCAGCACGATCCAGCCGCCGCCCGCTCGCTTCACGCGGGCCGATTTTTTGTTGATGAAAGCCCGTGGTGAGAAGTTCGCGATGTTGACGGCGTATGACTATCTGACCGCTTCCGCCGCGGCGGCGGCCGGTGTGCATTCGCTGTTGATCGGCGATTCGATGGGAACGGTGCTGCTCGGTCACCCGACAACGCGCTCCACCCCGCTGGCGTTGATGCTGATCCTCGGCGAGGCAGTGCGGCGTGGGGCGCCGGGGGTCTATCTGGTGGGCGATCTGCCCTATGCATGCATCGCGCCCGGTCCGCGCGAGATTCTCACCGGCGCGCGGCGCTTCGTGGCGGAGTGCGGCTGTGATGCGGTCAAGCTGGAAGCCGAGGCGGAGCACGCCGATGCCATCGCTGAGCTGCGCGCCGCGGGCATCGATGTCATCGCGCACATCGGCCTGCGCCCGCAGCAAGTCCTCTCGCCGGATGGATATCGGGCACAGGCTCGCGACCACGACGCCATTCGCGCGCTGGTGGATTTGGCGCGCCGGCTCGTGGCGGCCGGCGCGACGATGCTGCTGCTGGAGGCGGTGCCCGAAGAGGCCGGCGCCGCGGTCCTGGACGAAGTCAGCGTACCGGTCATCGGCTGCGGCGCGGGGAGCCGTTGCGACGGGCACGTGGTGGTGACCGAAGATCTGCTCGGGGCCACGGGTGGCAAGCCGCCGCGCTTTGTCCCGGTGGGAGAGTCCTTTCACGCCCGGCGGGCGGCGGCGATGACGGCGTATGTCGAAGCGATTCGCGCCGGGCGCTATCCCGCGCCCGAACACGTCTATCCGCTGCGTCGAGCTGCCGGGAGCGCTTCATGATCGCTGCGCCGGCGACCTGCATTGCCTGCGGCACGGCGCCGCGACAACGGTTTCGCTTGCAGGGGAAGACACGGCTGTTGCAATGCCCGCGCTGCTTGCTGGGCTGGTGGAACTGGCCGAGTTTTGACCCGGCCGAGTTTTATGATCGCGACTATTTCGCTTCGGCCGACGCCGCGAAAGGCTATAGCGACTATGAGTCGCTGGCGACGGGGGTACGGCGCACCGCGCGCAGCCGGCTCGCGCGGCTCGACCGGTTGCGCGGCGCAGTGGTTCAGCGCTCGTCGGCCAAGTCGGCCGCCAGGAATTTGATCGATCTGGGTTGCGGCACCGGTCTGTTTCTCGACGAGGCGCGCCGCGCCGGCTGGCAGGTCACGGGGCGCGAGGTCAGCCACTTTGCCGTGGAGCGCGCCGTGCAGCGCGGCCTCGACGTGCGACAGGCGACGCTCGAAGACAATGGCCTGCCGCGGGCAGAATTTGATGCGGTCACGCTCTGGGACGTGATCGAGCATGTCCGCGATCCGCATGCCGTGTTGCGTGCGGCGACCGCAGCGCTGCGGCCCGGCGGCGTGTTGGCGCTCTCGACGGGTGACGTCGCGTCGTTGTGCGCCCGCTGGAGCGGACCGCGCTGGCATTTGTTCAATCTGCCGGAGCACCTATTCTTTTTCACCGCGTCATCGCTGCGGCTGATGTTGCGGGCGTGCGGGCTGCGCGTCGTCAGTGTCGTTCGTGAGACTAACTGGGTGCCGCTGACCTACATCGTTGAACGGCTCTCGAAGACGGGGCTGCTGCCGAGGCGCGAGCGCGTGGACCGGCTCACCCTGAGCAGCGGCCTGGCGGCGGCAGTGATCCCCGCGACGCTCGGAGACGTGCTCGGCGTATACGCCGTCTCGGCCAAGGAGGCGCGTTGAACGACGCGGACGCGGTACACGCGACATGTCGGTTAAGCACGCCTGCGCACCTGCGAGAGCCGGTCGGTGCGACACGACCGGTGTTTGGACCGCTCTCGCCCGAGGGGTTGATGGCGGCCGGACCGCTGCGGCGCATCGGCCGGGAGATTCACTGTTTCCACGTCATCGACAGCACCAATCGCTGGCTGCTCGAAAATGCCGAGCTGGCCCGAGACGGCGCGATCGTCACCGCCGAGTATCAAACCTGCGGCCGCGGCCGGCTCGGGCGCGTTTGGCTTGCGCCGCGCGGCGCGGCGGTGCAGCTCAGCGTCTTGTTGCATGAGCCGGAGGGGTCCGTCTGGCTGCGGCTGGCGGCGGTGTTGGGCGCGGTGGCGGCTTGCGAAGCGATCGCCGCCTCGACGGTTTGTCCCGCGCGTGTGCGCTGGCCCAACGATCTGATCCTCGACGGACTGAAGCTTGGCGGCGTCCTGGCCGAGTCGCGCCCGCTGGAGCGGGCCGTCGGGCTGCGGGCGCTGGTGCTGGGGATCGGGATCAATTGCTATCAGCAGCGCGGCCATTTCGCGCCGGAACTCGCCGGCAAGGCCACCTCGCTCGAACTCGGCTCGTTCGCGCCGGTCGACCGCTCCGCACTCGCGGCGATTTTGCTCGCGCGGCTTGATGCTTATCTGAGCGACGATGATGCCGAACGGCTCGTTCACCGCTGGCGGGCGTTCTGTCTGGATCGCATGCAGCGGGCCGAGTTGCTTTGTGACGGCCAGCGCGTGAGCGGCACGATTCTTGATATCATGCCCGACGGCGACTTGCGGCTGCGCTGCCCGGATGGAACGGAGCGCGTCTACCCGGCCGCCACGACCACCCGCCTGTGGTGATTTCCGCGTCGAATTGAGGAGCTTGCATGTCCGTACTCGTCACCGGTTCGATTGGCATTGATTCGGTCGAGACGCCCCTGGGCCGCGTCGAGAATGTGCTGGGCGGTTCGGCGATTTACTTTTCGCTCTCGGCTTCGCTCTTCAGCCCGGTGCGGCTGGTGGGCGTCGTCGGCGAGGACTTCGAGGACGACTGGCTGCGCCCGCTCGCGCAGCGACCGATCGACCTGGCCGGACTCGAACGCCGCGCCGGCAGCCGCACGTTTCGCTGGCAGGGCCGCTATCAGGGGGCGATGAACGAGGCCGAGACCGTGCGGGTCGATCTGAACGTGCTGGCGGAGCGCGGCCCGCGCATTCCGGAGACGTTTGCCGACTCGCGCTATGTCTTTCTGGCCAATACGCATCCGGCCCTGCAGCGTGAGTTTGCCGAGCGCATGCGCGGCGCCGAACTGATCGTCTGCGACACGATGAACCTGTGGATCCTGAACGAGGCGCAGGAGTTGCGCAAGACATTCGCCGCGGTGCACGGCGTCGTGCTGAACGAGGGCGAGGCGCGGCTCTTGACCGATCGGCACAATCTCGTCAGCGCCGGACGCGACATTCTGAAAATGGGGCCGCGCTTTGTGATCATCAAGAAGGGCGAGCATGGCAGCCTGATGGTCGGTCAGCACGACCTCTTCGTCATGCCGGCCTATCCGACGGAGAAGGTCGTCGATCCGACGGGCTGCGGCGATTCATTCGCCGGCGCGATCATGGGCTATGTCGCGTCGAAGAACCGTGTGGATCATGACACGCTGCGTGCGGCGATTGCGCGCGGCACGGTGGTCTCGTCGTTCGTGATCGAGTCGTTTTCAGTTGAGGCGGTGCGGGCCGCGACGCCCGCGCTGGTCGATCAGCGGCTCGCCGAATTGCGGCGCGTGGTGGAATTCGCCTAGTGCTTCGTTAAACTTGAATTTTCGGATGAAGCGGAAAAGAGCTCCGACGTCACGGCATGAGATTCGTGCCGATCTTTGTCGTGGGACGCACGGGCCGGA
The DNA here is from genome assembly GCA_964418235.1 of uncultured Planctomycetales bacterium. Taxonomy (GTDB): domain Bacteria; phylum Planctomycetota; class Phycisphaerae; order UBA1845; family Fen-1342; genus CAYQLG01. The sequence goes on along the minus strand of CAYQLG010000074.1, from coordinate 10,626 downwards.
GGCCCATGCTGCCCTCGTTACGAACCCGCAAATTCAACTGTGACGAAACACGAGAGCCTCGGTGTGGTTGGCGTGGCCGCCGATGGCGCGCCGCGGCCCCGGTATACTGGTGTCATGCGGAAGGAACCGTCGATCAGCACGTGGAAGGAGTTCGACCAGAACGTCATTTCCCACAGCGCCGCGCATCACCTGATGGCGATCGACGACCTCATCGGCCGGCTCGGCTATGCCCGGGTTTCCGACGTGGCCCGCGCACTCAACATCACCCGCGGCAGCGTCTCGATCTCGCTGCAGCCGCTGAAGAAGGCCGGCCTGGTCGAGCAGGATGAAAACCGTCATCTGCGGCTTTCGCCCGCCGGGCGGCAGCTTGTCGGCGCGATCAAGACCAAGCGGCTGGTGATGCAACGGCTGTTTGAGGACGTGCTGGGCGTGCCGGCGGAGCAGGCCGAGATCGACGCGTGCAAGCTCGAGCATCTGCTTTCGAACGAAACGGCGATGCGCATGCTCGCGTTCCTGAGGTTCTTTGCGTCGAGCGAAGAGGCCGCCCGGCGCTTCGCCGATGCCTGGAGCCGCTCCGACGCCGCCTGCTCGCACGAGCCGACGCATTGTGCGAGCTGTGAATCGGCCTGCCTGGCGGAGACGGTGAAGTGAACGCGGCGCGCCGGCGCCCCGGTCCGCCCATCCACCGCCCATTGCCAGTCTCGCCCAGGCCGGTGAAATTGATTGCGGGAGACCCATGTCGCGACTAGCCGCCGAAGAGGTCGTTGCCGAGTTGAACCGTGTGTTTGCCGAAGAGGTTGAGGCGGCCCTGCGCTACCTGCACCTGCAAAGCGCGGTGCGCGGGTTGGATCGGCGGCTGGTCGTGCCGATCCTCAAGGAGGGCTTCGGCGAAACCGTGCAACACGCCGAGATCATCGCGCAGAAGATTCGCGCACTGGGCGGTGTGCCGCGGCTCGATGTGCAGCTTTCGCTGCCGCCCACTTCGATGAGCGGGACCGAGGCGCTGCGGTTGGCGCTGGTTTTCGAGGAGGCCGCGCTGGAGGCCTATCAGGAGTTGCTCCGTCGCGTCGAGGGCGACATTCCGCTTGAGGAATTCGTCCGTTCCCAGATCGCGGTGGAGTCGCAGCACGTGGCCGAATTGAAAGAACTCCTGGCCGAGTAGCGGCGTCATGCGAAGGGGGCCGGTTCATTCGCCGAACGAACGGACCTGCGCCGTGCCGGCCGGCTCGCCATCGAGGGCGGTCCTGCGCTCGCTATTCGTATCCGCGCGACTACGCTCATGGTGCCTTTTTTCGAGGCCGGGCGGGCCGAAGCCCGCCGGCCCCATGAGGTCTACTCTCGGGAGAATGATCATGCGTTGGATGGCGGCTCTACTGGGACTGATGATTGTGCCGGCCGGATTGGCCGAGACCAAGGCGGCGGCGGGCACGGCGGTGAGCGCCGCCAGCGCCGGCAGCCCGCTCGATTTTGTCATGTCGAACATCGACGGGCAGCCGGTCGAGCTGAACAAGTATCGCGGCCGCGTCGTGCTGATCGTGAACGTCGCCAGCAAGTGCGGTTACACGAAACAGTACGCCGGTCTGGAGGAGCTGCATCAGAAGTATCGCGAGCAAGGGCTGAGCATCCTGGCGTTTCCGGCGAACAACTTCATGGGGCAGGAGCCCGGCAGCAACGCCGAGATCAAGCAGTTCTGCACGTCGGAATACAAGACCAGCTTTGACCTGTTCGCGAAAATCTCGGTGAAGGGCGACGATCAGGCCGAGTTGTATAAGTATCTCACATCGAAAGACAAAGTAGGCGAGGCCGGCGGCGAGATTCCCTGGAATTTCACGAAATTTCTCGTGGGCCGCGACGGCAAGGTCATCGAGCGCTACGGTCCGCGGACCAAGCCTCAGGATGACGAGCTGATCAAGGCGCTCGAAGCGGCCCTCCGCGCCGACAGCGGCGAAAAGAAAAAAGCCGCTGAGGCCCCGCGGCCGTAGACGCAGCCGGCGCCGCTGGGGAGGATATCGCCGTGAACGGCCCGCAACTCACATCGGCTTCGACGCTGACCCGCGACCTGATCGCGGGCCTGGTGGTGTTTCTGGTGGCGCTGCCGCTGTGCCTGGGCATTGCGCTCGCCTCGGGCGCGCCGCTCTTTGCCGGGATTATTTCCGGCATAGTCGGCGGCATTCTCGTTGGGATACTCAGCGGCTCGCATACGAGCGTCAGCGGGCCGGCGGCCGGCCTCACGGCCGTGGTTGCCGTTCAGATCGCGACGCTCGGTTTTCCGGCGTTCCTGCTGGCCGTGACGATCGCGGGCGTCATTCAGATCTGCCTGGGCGTCTTGCGGGCCGGCTTTATCGCGGCGTTTATCCCCAACAGCGTGATCAAGGGGTTGCTCGCCGCGATCGGCCTGATTCTCATCCTCAAGCAGATTCCTCACCTCATCGGACACGATCCCGACCCGATGGGCCAGATCGCGTTTCTCCAACCCGATCAGCAGAACACCTTCTCCGAGATCATGTTGATGATCCCGGGATTTCAGCTTGGCGCGGCGGTCATCGGGTTCATTTCACTCGCGATCCTGATCATTTGGGATCACATCAAGTTCCTGAAGACCTCGCTGGTTCCGGCGCCGCTGGTCGTGGCCTTGCTGTCTTTTGGGCTGGTGCTGCTCTTTCGCGATTGGGGCAAGCCTTGGATGGTCGAACCGACCCACCTGGTTCAGGTGCCGGTGGCCGAAAATTTCGGCGCCCTCCTCAAGCTCGTGCAGTTCCCCGATTTTTCGCAGTGGCTCAACGGCGGCGTCTATGTCGCGGCGATCACGCTCGCACTGGTCGCCTCGCTCGAAACGCTGCTCAACCTCGAGGCGGTCGACAAACTCGACCCGCGCAAACGCCAATCGCCGCCCAGTCGTGAGTTGCTCGCGCAGGGCGTCGGCAATGTCGCTTCGGGGTTGTTGGGCGGTCTGCCCATGACCAGCGTGATCGTGCGCAGCTCCGTCAACATCATGGCCGGCGGACGAACCAAACTCTCCGCGATCATCCACGGTTTCCTCCTGCTCGGTTCGGTTCTGCTCCTGCCGACGCTTCTCAACACGATCCCGCTCTCCGCGCTCGCGGCGATTCTGCTGACCACCGGCATCAAGCTGGCCAATCCCGCGCTCGTCCGGCAGATGTGGAATGCCGGCTGGAATCAGTTCCTGCCCTTTGCCGCAACGGTGATCGCCATCGTCATGACCGACCTGCTGATCGGCATTCTGCTCGGCTCGATCGTCAGCGTCGGCTTCATTCTGCACAGCAATCTGCGGCGGCCGCTGCGGCGCATCATGGAGCGGCACGTCGGCGGCGAGGTGCTCCGCATTGAGCTGGCCAATCAGGTCAGCTTTCTCAACCGGGCCACGCTCAGCAACACGCTGGCCGAGGTGCCGGCGGGCGGCCATGTCCTGCTCGACGCGCGCAACACCGATTACATCGATCCCGACGTGCTCGATCTGATCCGCGACTTTGAGCGCGAGGAGGCCCCGGCCCGCGGCGTCAAGGTCAGCCTGCTCGGCTTTCGCGATCAATACCGCTTCGAAGACCGGATTCAATACGTCGATTACGCCACGCGCGAAGTGCAGAGCGCGCTGACGCCCGCGCGCGTTCTGGAAATCCTCAAGAACGGCAACGAGCGGTTTCTCAACGGTCAGCAGCTCATTCGCGATCTCAGCCGATTGAAAGACGCGACCGCCCAGGCGCAATACCCGATGGCGGTGATCCTGACCTGCATCGACTCGCGCACGCCGGCGGAGTTGATCTTCGATCTGGGCCTGGGCGACATCTTCACGATTCGCATCGCCGGCAATGTCGCCAAGGAGAAGGTGCTGGGCAGCATGGAATTCGCCTGCAAGGTGGCCGGCGCCAAGCTGGTGCTGGTCATGGGGCATACATCCTGCGGCGCGGTCAAGGCCGCGGTCGATCTGTCGATCCAGCATCGCAGCGCCGCGGACGCCACCGGCTGTGAGCACCTCGACGCGCTCGTTACTGAAATTCAGCACGCGATCGATCCGCGCGACATCGGCGGCGCCGGCGTGTTCGATCCGCGGCAACGCGCGGATTTTGTGGACCGGGTCGCGCGCCGCAACGTCGAGCGCACGATTGACATGATCCATCAGCGCAGCCACACGCTGGAGGCGCTCGTGAAAACCGGGCAGATCGCGATCGTCGGGGCAATGTATGACCTCAAGACGGGCGACGTTGATTTCTTCGACGAGCCGCGAGAGTAAGTAGCGAGTGGCGAGTGGCGAGTGGCGAGTAGCGAGTGGCGAGTGGCGAGTGGCGAGTGGCGAGTGGGGAGTAGCGAGTGGCGAGTGGGGAGTAGCGAGTAGCGTGTAGCGAACTCAGTCGCTATCTCGATTGAACTGTAGCGCCGGCCCGCCGTGGCCGACGGCGAATCTCCGTGGCCGACGGGGAATTGGCTGCGATACGCCGTCGGGCAGGGACGCCCGACGCCAAAAAATTTTTGCCGGTTCGAATCGCGGGTAGCATGGGCCTCCGGCCCGTGCGTTCGGCAAGCGTGAGAAGGAGGGAAGGTGGGAAGGTGGGGATGAGAACACCGAATCGCGGGTAGCATGAGCCTCCGGCCCGTGCATCCCACAACAAACAAATGCACTTGCTTCACGCTGCCGTGCCGCCACGCCGCCGTGCCGGAGATTTTTTCCGCTTCATTCGAGACCCACGCTTGTCGGCACACAGGATAGGTGACCTGGCAAAGGAGGGGACAGTTCCGCGATACAAAGCGAGATTGGGTGTGAATCGCACAAACGGCCGGATGAACTCCGACTACGGCTGTGTGCCGGTTTGCGTGGCAAGCGCGCCGCCGGGAATCATGTCGGCAGGAAAGATCTCGGTGTCGATTTGCTTGGCTGTCTGGTTGAATTTGATCGGCGGGGTATCAGGATAGAAGTTGCCTTCGTAGCTGTCGTCTGGGCCGACGCCGACCGGCTCGCCCGGATACCAAATGAAATGTCGCAACGTGTTCGCGGCGCCGAGCGTCGCCGGGCTCCAAGCTTCGCGCACCGCGGCGCCATCTCGCGTGATCAGATTCGCCACCCGACCCGGGTGGCGCCAAGCCACCATGTTGTCGGTCGTGCTGCGATAGTTCCAAATGCCCACCGCTTCAGCGTAGCCGCTGAGGTTATAGATCGTGCTCCACGTGGCGTCGCCGGCGAGGATGCGGCGGTTTGAATAGCCATCGGCATCTCGCAGTAAGCGCGGGCGATTGTCATGCGGACGGCCAAACCCCGGCTGCCACATCCAGGCGGCGGCTGAAAGCGGCACGTTAATGCCATAGCTGTAATCGATGCCGGACCGGCCATTGCCGCGCGGGTGACGCACACCCAGCAACGCGCCGCGGGCGGCATTGATTGGATCGGGCTGCGGGTCTTCCGGGCAATAACCCGTCCCGCGGGTCATGTTGCTGTAACGGCTGTCCACCAGCAGGTCGATCCAGGTCCTTCGATCCGGACGACCGTCGTTATCCCATAACGGGTAGAAGTTTCGATCGTTATGCAGGCTGCTTAGCGCTCGTCCAAGGTCGAGCAGATTGGCGGTGCATTTGGCGCTGGCCGCCTGACGCCGGGCCAAGGCCAGCGACGGCATCAGCAGGGCGATCAAGAGGCTGATGATCCCAATGACGACGAGCAACTCGGGCAGACTAAACGCCCGCATCCGCACCGCGCTTCGAATTTTCATTTGACGAAGCATCATGTTAGATCGTACACAGCACTTCGAACCGAAGAAGCCGCCGGCGCAGATGAACGAATTCGGCTGTACTGCTCAGATGCCGACCGGAGAGGTGCGGTCAGCCGTATTCGGTCTCAGTAAGAACCGGCGCACTGACTCTGGCGATCCCCTTGGCTCTAGGGTTCGCCGAATCTACTGTAGCGTATCGGTCTTCGGCAAAATTCGCAATGGGTGTCAAGGAATTCTTGCCCCGGCTCGCGGGCGGGGTGGATAGCACGCTCAACATCGCGAGCGGATTGTTTCGATAAATCCATTGTATTAATGATGTTGCGATGATTTATTCGATCGCTCGCAGCGTCCCCGTATGCGGTTGCCACCAATGCGCCGGCAAAATTTGCCGGCCATGCCACGGCTCGCGACGCCTGCCTTGGATCCTGCCGCCGCGCAGGAATGGACAATCTTTGACGTGATTCGACGTTTCTTTTTCGGGGTTGCAGCGCAGAATAGCCGCGTCGGCGCTAGGCTGCTTCGATTCACAGCGAGTCATGTCAACCATGGCCGCTGGACTGCCCCCTTGGCCAACAAAACGGAGAATCGCATGCACTGGATAGCCGTTGCCATCATGTTGATCGGCCTGGTTGGAACTCGCTGGGCGCCGGCCCAACTATTGAACGATGATTTCTCAGATGGCGATGATGTCGGCTGGACCCGGATCGACGGCACGCCAACCGCCGCTTCGACCTGGTCGATTGTGGATGGCCGTTACCGTCTCGGGATCAGTGCCCCGACGCAGCCGTTGCTCTACGAGGCCGCCATTTCGCAGTGGGCCGACTCCGCAGCGCGGCGCAGTCTCTATGCGCATGGCCGGTTGCAAGCCGATCTTCGGTTTGCCACCGCCACCGGATATGCCGCGCTCTACAGCCGAGATCTCGCGGCGCAGTTCGTCGCAGGATTTTGGCAGGGCGCCGGAATCTTGCAGATCGTCAGCGGCGAAGGCTATGCCGCCGCGGCATTTCCTCTGACAGCAGGCCAGACGTACACATTCGAGGCGCGCTTCGTCAACGCGGCCTTGGAGTTGCGCTGCTGGCCGGCGGGCGAGGCGCGACCCGTGGCCGCACAAGTCGTCGTGGAGAGTCGCAGCGCCGCGGCGGCGCAAGGTGCGCTGGGGCTGTTTGCCGCCCAATACAGCGAGTTTTTTCCCGTCAGCATCGATTTCGACCATGTTCGCTTCACGCCGGAGACAGCCGGTCCGCTTGAACCGCTCCCGCCGATCGATCCGCAAAGTCTGCCGTTGAGCGGTCCGATCGTGCCGCGGCTGGCGGCGCTCGACACGCTGTTGCGGAATTTCATGGCCAGCCAGCGCATTGGTGCGGGCACACTCGCCGTCATGCGCCGCGGCGCGGTGATTTATGAGCGTGGCTGCGGCTGGCAGGACGAGGCTCGGACCATTCCCTTGTCGCACGACGCCATGATGCGCTTGGCGAGCATCAGCAAGGTCTTCACCGCGTCCGTTGTGCGCAACCTGGTCGCCCGCGGTGATTTGTCGCTGGCCGCGCGGGCTTTTGATGTCGGGCAGCCCGGCGGCGGCGTGCTCGACATCGATCCTTTTCCAGCTCTGGCCGACACGCGCTGCGGCAACATCACGATTCACCATTTGCTCCAACATCGCGGCGGGTGGGATCGTGACCTGGTCGGTAATTACAACCAATCCGACTTCGCCGCCGCCGACGCGCTCGGCATCGCCATGCCGATCACCGCGACAGATCGCATGCGCTATATTCTCAGTCGCCCCTTGCAGTTTTCACCCGGCGGGCGGATGGCGTATGCGAACATCGGCTATGGGGCGCTCGGGCTGATCGTCGAAGAGCTTAGCGGCGGCGGCGCTTACTTCACCGCGCTGGAGAGAGAGATTCTTACGCCGCTGGGAATTTCAATGCTGGATATCCAACCCGGTCGCACGCGGCGCGAAGATGCGCACCCGCGCGAGCCTTTTTATGACAACCCGAGCGAAGCGCCGAGCGTCTTCGACCCCAGCGGACCGTGGGCGCCGGCGGCCTATGGCGGCTTTCACATCGAGTCGAACATCGCCCTGGGCGGCTTGATCTCGGCCCCGCGCCCGGTCTTGAAGCTCCTCGAAGCGCGCATCTTTCAGGTCGGCGGCAACATCGGCCTGCCGCGGCCGACATCGGAGTTGACATCCTATCGCGGCGCGCATGATGGCGGGCTGCCGGGCACGGCGACGTTCGCGATGCAGCGCGGCGACCGCGTGAACTATGTGATGATGTTCAACAAGTCGGTTGATCCCTCGGCGCTGATCACGGGCATCGAGCAATTATTCAACTCCGGCACGGTGCTTTGGCCGCTCACGCGAACCGCCGACATGAACTGCGACGATCGCGTTGATTTTCGCGACATCGACGGCTTTGTGGTCGCGCTGGCCGGGGCCGGCGCCTACGCGACAGCATATCCCACTTGCTTGATTCTCAATGCCGACTGCAATCGCGATGCGCGCGTGGACCTCGGCGACATCGATGCGTTCGTGCAATGTCTGGTGAACGGCGGGTGCGACTGAGGCGCCCAACCCGCGGGCTGAAGCGCCGTCCGGCGCCATCGTGACCGCCGCCTCGAAGCCGCTGAAAAAAAAAACCCGAGGACGTGCTTCCGCGTCCTCGGGCGCCTTGGCGAGGTCACCACCATGAACCGAATCGATCCGCGGAAGATTGCCGGACCGACTGGTAGATCGATTCCAAGGGGGTGGACTAGATTCACACGCAGGCACGCAGCGCTCGGGAAGCAAGCGCCGCATGCCCGTCTCCCGCGGCATCATGCCCGATTTCAGAACCGGTTCTGGTTTCGCTGCAAAGATTTTTTATTGTTTGCAAAGCGAGAATCTGTCGCTTGATCGCGGCGCTATCGCCGGCCGGCGATAGCAGATGACTTGGAATTTACCCGGATTTCTATTGACCGCGCGCCCGTGCGTTCGTTACGGTACTAGAACCGAACTGCTACATGCGCTGGCGAGTCAATCGGCGTAGTTGAGGTTGTTTATGGTGGACGATTCGAAGCGAATGACGCGGCTGCGTCACCTCGTGGACCTGGCGCGGGCTTATCGCGACTGGACACGCCAGGAGACCGCCGCCGCCCTGGGCCGGAACATCACGCGACTTTATTCCGAAAGTCCTGATCCGCGGCTGAGTTTTGTCCTGCGCCTTTCCGAGGCGCTGGACTGGCCCGTGGAGCACGTGATCGGTTTCATCGAGGGCAATCCGGGCGGGGCGCGCACGAATGGACACGCGCTGTCGGATTCGGCGGAAGCCGACGATTACGATCGGCTGAAGGGTGAAGCCGCCCGCCTGATGAACTCCGGCGCGTATGACGACATGCTGGCGGCCGCGTGCCGCCTGCAGGAGCTTGCGCACGACGAGGATCAGCGGGCCGAAGCGCTGAACTGGGAGGGCCTGGCGTGGATGAGCCTGGGACGCTATTCGCAGGCGGTGGAGGCCTTGCGGCTCGGCTTGCAACGCGACGCATCCGAGCTGCTGCGCTACTGTTTGCGCTCGAACCTGGCGTTCGCGTATTACCAGATGTGGGATCTCACCAACGCCTACCCGCTGAGCCACATGTTATGTGAGCGGATCGGCGCGACCGACGATCTCTCGCCGACCGAGTTGGCCATCCACGCCCATAACCTGCGGACGCGCGGCGATTGCGTCCGTCGGCTGTTGCAGGCGGCGCCGCTGGAGGCGCGGCCGCGCTTGGCGCAGGCCAAGGCGGACCTGGAAAACGCGATGCACCTGCTCCGCAGCATGCACCGTCCGATCTGGGGCGAAGCCGACGCCGCCCTGGCCAACACCTGTGCCGCCGGCTGTCTGGAGCTGTCGGTCGAACTCGGCCAGCGCGGGGCGCGCGAAGCGATTGAGGATCTGGGCCGCACGATCCCGACACGGGTCGATCCGACGGATTGGCCGGCGGCGGCATGGCTCGACTCATTCGGCTGGACCTGCATCTACATCTCCAACATCGCGCTGCGGCATCTGCGCGGGGCCGAATTGCAGCACGTCGTCGGGGTCTATGCCGAAAAGGCGCTCGACTTTGCCGACCGGCTCGACAACTGGGCGCTGCGCGAGCGCGTCACCGCGATTCAATTGGCGATGCACGAGCAGCTCTCCGGGCATACGGGCTTGAAGCTGGAAATGACGATCGATCAAGAGGACATCCGCCGCATTGCCGGCGTGATGGGGCGTTTCCCGACGGCACGCGAAACTGGCCTGCGCATCTTCGAGTATGCCAAGGTCGTGCAGTCGGAACATCTGCGGGAGTCGTAATCATGATCAAGAGCGCGCGGGAAGCAACGGGGCGCCGTCACGCGACGGCGCTGGTTGGCGCGGTGTTGTTGCTGGTGGTGTCGCTGGCCCAGGGCAAGGGCGGTGGCACAGGGATTGACGGCTGGCCGGGCGCCATGCCGGTGCCGCCGAGGCCGATCCAGCCGCCGACGCAACCCATGGCGCCGCATTCCCAACCCCCGTCCGACACGACCGAAGATCAGTATCGCCCCGATCAAAATCCGCAATTCAGCAAAGGCGACAGCAATTGCGATGGGAAGGTGGATTTTGAGGACCTCGACGCGTTCCTTGCGGCGCTGATCGACGAAGTGACCTGGAAGTGGCTGCGCAAGAACCCGGTCTGCAAATACCTCGAAGTCAATGACTTCGACGAAGATGGCCGCGTGACCTGGATCGACTTCGAGCTGTTGCTCGCGCGACTGGCCGAGCAGACCTAGTGTTCCGTTAAGCTTGATTATTCGCATGATGCGAAAATGAGCTTCGGCGCTCCGGCGTGACGGCGTGAGATCAATGCCTTTGCTTGTCGTGGGACGCACGGGCCGGAGAGCTCGTGAACTTTTTGCCGGCTCGGATTC
>CAYQLG010000073.1:0-21966 GCA_964418235.1 uncultured Planctomycetales bacterium | reverse complement strand
TACCACTCGCGTCAAGGCGAAAAATTCACAGGCTCGGAGGCCCATGCTACCCTCGCTTCGACCCCGAAAAATTGAGTTTGTCAGACCACTCGTCGATCTAGTGACGCCGCGCAGGGCGCACCATGCGGATGGCCGCATTCGGCCGCGCGATGCGATTGACATGGCCTGTCGCGCCTGCTGTCAATCACTCAATTGCCGCTGCCATGTCGACTCTTTACGATCGCGGACATGCCGAAGACCCACGATCAGACGGCCGCAGCGGACAGCGCCGCCGCTCCAGCCTTTGTTCATTTGCATGTTCACACGGAATACTCGTTGCTCGATGGGGCCTGTCGCATCGGCGATCTGGTGAAGAAAGCCAAGCAGTTCGGCATGCCCGCGATCACAATCAGCGATCACGGCAACATGTTCGGGGCGATCGAGTTCTACGCCGCGGCGAAGGCCGCCGGGGTGAAGCCGATCATCGGCTGCGAGCTGTATCTGGCGCCCGGCGACCGCCGCGACAAAGAGGCCAAGGGCCTGCGCGAGGCAAGTTATCACCAATTGCTCCTGGCGATGGACCTGACCGGCTATCGCAACCTGATCAAGCTCGCGAGCATCGGGTATGTCGAGGGGTTTTATTACAAGCCGCGGATCGACAAGGCGGTCTTGCGCGAGTTCTCCGCCGGGCTGATTTGCAGCAGCACGTGCCTCGGCGCGGAGATTCCGCAGACGATCCTGAAGAAGGAATCGCTCGCGGAAGCCAAACGCGTCGCGGAAGAGTATTTGTCGATCTTCGGGCCGGAGCGATTCTTCATCGAGTTGCAGGATCACGGCCTGCCCGAGCAGAAGAAGGTCAACCCCGCCCTGGTCGATCTGGCGCACAAGCTCGGCGTCGGCACGATCGCGACCAATGACGTGCACTATCTGAACGCCGACGACACCGAGGCTCACGACGTGCTCTGCTGCATCAGCACGCGCAGCCGCGTCGCCGAGACGGAGCGCTTCAAGTTCGAATCGGACCAGTTCTATCTGAAGACCGGCGAAGAGATGCTCGCGGCCCTGCCGGAGCATCGGGAGGCGATCGAAAACACGCTGCGCGTCGCGGAGATGTGCAACGTGGAGTTCGATTTTTCGAAGCGCTATGCGCCGGTCTACCGCCCGCCGGCCGAGAAGAGCGCGGATGAGTATTTGCGGGAGTTGGTGTATGCGGGGGCGGCGAAAAAATATGGTGGGAAGGTGGGAAAGTGGGAAGGTGGGAATGGAGAGAGTCAAGGCTTTGATGGAAATCCCTCGAACGGACAGCCGATTACGCTCTCCCGTGACTCGAATTCTGCGGACGCACTTCCCACCTTCCCACCTTCCCACCTTCCCACCGAGCTTCTGGAGCGCATCGACTACGAACTCTCCGTCATCAGCAGCAAAGGCTTCTCCGGCTATTTCCTCATCGTCTGGGATTTTGTCCGTTTTGCACACGAAAACGGCATTCCCGCGGTCGCGCGCGGCAGCGGGTGCAGCACGGTCGTCGGCTATTGTCTCGACATCAGCACGGTCGATCCCATCCGTTACGGTCTCTATTTCGAGCGCTTCATGGACCCCGAGCGCGACGAAATGCCTGATATCGACGTCGATCTCTGCCAGGACCGTCGCGGCGAAGTCATCGACTATGTCCGCCGCAAATATGGCCATGTCGCACAGATCATCACCTTCGGCCGGCTGAAGGCGAAAGCCGCGATCCGCGATATCTGCCGGACGCTCGACGTGCCGCTGGCGGAGGCCGACCGCGTCGCGAAGCTCGTGCCCGAAGAGCTGAAAATGACGCTCGACAAAGCGCTTGAGCGCGAGCCGGAATTGCAGCGCATCTACAAGCAGGACGAGCGCATGCGGAAGGTGATCGACATCGGTCGCCGGCTGGAGGGGCTGGCCCGGCATGCCAGCGTGCACGCCGCCGGCGTCGTCATCGCCGATCAGCCGCTCGATACGCTCGTGCCGCTGCACAAGCCCGCCGACAGCGAGGATGTGACCACACAATTCGAGGGGCCGACCGTCGAGAAGGTCGGCCTGTTGAAGATGGATTTTCTCGGGCTGCGCACGCTCAGCCAGATCAACCTCGCCTGTAAGCTCGTCGAGAAGCATCATCGGCGGAAGATCGATCTTGATGCGCTCGACCTGACCGATCAGAAGGTCTACGAAATCCTGCAGCACGGGCAGACGCGCGGCATCTTTCAGTTTGAATCCGGCGGCATGCGCGACGTGCTGATGAAGATGAAGCCCAACCGCATCGAAGATTTGATCGCGGCCAATGCGCTCTTCCGTCCGGGACCGATGGAATACATCGACGAGTACGTCGCGCGCAAGCATGGCCGCAAAAAGTGGGACACGCCGCACCCGACCATGACCGACGTGCTCAAGGAGACCTACGGCATCATGGTCTATCAGGAGCAGGTCTCGCGGCTCGTGAACCGGCTTGGCGATGTGCCGCTGCGGCGCGCGTTTCGCCTCGCCAAAGCGATCAGCAAGAAGAAGACCAGCGACATCGACAAAGAGCGCGGCCCCTTCATCGAGGGCGCGGGCAAGAACGGCGTCAGGAAAGAGACCGCCGAGCAGATTTTTGAAGACATCCTGAAGTTCGGCGGGTATGCGTTCAACAAAGCCCACAGCACGGGCTATGCGGTCGTCGCGTTTCAGACGGCGTATCTGAAAACGTACTATCCGGTCGAGTTCATGGCGGCGATGCTGACATACGAAAGCAGCAACACCGACAAGATCGCCGAGTACATCGATGAGTGTCGCCGGCTGCGCCAGCAAGACGGCAGCGTCGGCATCCCCGTCCTCCCGCCGGATGTGAATGAAAGCGATGAGGCGTTCACCGTCGTATATCCAGACGGTGCGAACGTGGGAACGTGGGAATGTGGGAAGGGCGCAGGCGTCTCACCTTCCCACCTTCCCACCTTGCCACCTTCCCACGCGGCTCGGCGCGGCGTGATTCGGTTCGGGCTGTCGGCGATCTCCGGCGTCGGTGAGAAGGCCGTGCGCGCGATTCGCGCGGCGCGGGAGAAGGGCGGGCGCTTCCGCGACTTATATGACTTCTGTGAGCGCGTCGATCTGAGCGCCGTCAACAAAGCCGTCATTGAGGCGCTGATCAAGTCGGGCGCGTTCGACAGCACCGGCGCGATGCGCCGCGCCCTGATGCTCGTGCTCGAAAAGGCGATCGAAGCCGGACAGGAATCGCAGCGCGACCTGCGCGCCGGTCAGCTCAGTATGTTTGGCGACTGGGGCACACCGGCCGGCGCCGGTGCGGCGGCGCGCGGCGGAGCGAAGCCCGGCGCAGCCGGCAAGGCCATCGGGGCCGAGGAGTGGTCCGACTCGGAAATGCTCGCTTATGAGAAGGCGACGCTCGGGTTCTACATCACGAAACATCCGCTCGCTCAATACGAAGATCTGATCCGCCGCTACGGCTCGGTTGATACGTCGCAGCTCGCGCAAATGCCCGATGGGGCGCGCATTCTGCTTGGCGGATTGGTCTCCAAGACGCGTACCGTGCCGATCAAGACGGGCCGCAGCGCGGGCAAGAAGATGTTGCTGGCGACGATTGAGGACTTTGCCGGCACGATCGAGATCATCGTCTTTCCCGATCAACTCGAGGCGCTCGGGCCGCTGCTCAAGCCCGACGCGGTCGTTTTTGTCGAGGGCGGCGTCGATCGGCGGCGCGAAGAGCCGAGCATCCGCACGGCGCGAGTGATTCCGATTGAGGATGCGCAGCGCGAGCTGTCGCGCGCGGTCGTGCTCCGCTTTCAGAGCACCGGCGGCCCCAACCCGCGCCTGGTCGAGCTGCGCTCGCTGGCCGCGGCCCACGTCGGGGGCGTGCCGCTGGTCTTTGAGGTCGAGACAACCGAGGGTTTTGTCGCGACGCTGCAGAGCCGCATCGGCAACATCGACCCGAGCGCCGCTTTTGTAAAACAGGTCGAGGCCCTGCTCGGCGAAGGCTGTGTCCGGTGTTATGGCCCCAAGGGCGTGTAGCGCGACGGTCGCGGCGACGAGCGCGTCATCAGAATTCGTCTGTGGCCTATGGCGGAGCCGCGCCCGTAAGAGGCAGTCGAACTACCCGGCGGCGGTGGTGGCTGAATTGAGGTTGCGGGTCTGGTGGGTGTGATTTTCAGCCTGCTTGTCGGCTTTTCTTTCTGCGCTTTCCGCTTGATTCGTTATTTCTCACGTTCTGCGGAAGAGCCTTATCTCGCAAGCTTCGGCTTCGCGGTCCGGACGTCGCACGATTCGAGCGGCCGGGCGTGTGCCGTCACGCGGCAGCGCCGCCGGCTTCAGCCGGTCTTGCGGCGCCGATCCCGCCGCCGATGCTGGCCGCTCCTCAAGTCCGGCTGAAGCCGGCTGCGCCGATCGCATTCGCCAAGAAGAAAAAAAATGGACCGATCGCGCCGGCCCACCACCGGCTGAAGCCCGGTGGCAAGGGCCAGTCGGCTGAAGCCGACAGACCACTCAAGCCGACTCGATCAATGGAGCCTGCGCCGCCGCGAATCACGCCGCCTTTATCCATGCCAATCACCTCGTCCGCGCCGCTGCGAATCACGCCGCCTTTATCCATGCCAATCACCTCGTCCGCGCCGCCGCGAATCACGCCGCCTTTATCCATGCCAATCACCTCGACTGCGTCGCCGCGATTTGCGCCGTCTTTATTCATGCCAATCACCTCGCCCGCGTCGCTGCGAATCACGCCGTCATTATCCATGCCAATCACCTCGTCCGCGCCGCCGCACTCAATGTGTCTCTGGCGCTGCGCTGCCGATGGCGCTGCCCGCGACAAAGCCGCTGCTCCAGGCCCATTGAAAATTGAACCCGCCGATGCGGCCGTCGACGTCCGTGATTTCACCGACAAGGTGCAACCCCGGACAGACGCGCGACTCCATCGTCTTCACATCGAGTTCCTCGAGCGGCACGCCGCCGGCCGTCACCTCCGCATAACCGTAGCCACGCCCATCGCAGACCGGCAGCGGCCAGCCGAGCAGCGCCGCGGCCAGCCGCCGGCGCGAATCGCGCGCTAAGTGTGCCAGGCCCAGCGCCGGCTCGATCGCAAGTTCGGTCAGCACAGCCTCGGCCAGCCGCGCGGGCAGCCACTCGGCCAGCATCGCGCGCAGCGTGCCGCGCGGGCGCAACCGGGCGCGTTCAACCAGCGCCGCTTCGAGCGCGGCGGCATCACTCCGCGCGGCGATGGATAGCGCGCGGCGTGGATCGTTGGCGTCGTCCAACGTCGACAGGGTTGCAGGTGGCGGCGCCACGTCTATTTCCGGCGGCATCACGATTCGTTCCCCGGTCGGCGGTGATGTGCGCGGCGCGGCCACTGTCGCGGCTTCATCGGGCAGTGCAAGCAGGTTCGCCTCGATCGTCACCCGGCGCTGCTCGAGCCGGGCGCGCCGCCAATAGCCGGAGGCATTCAGCGCAATCGGACCGCTGACGCCAAAATGGGTCCAAAGCAGCGGCCCGCGAAACTCGACCGGCCGGGCGTCGGCCACACACACGCGCAGGGCGGCATCGAGCGCCACGCCCGACAGCGGCGCATGAAAACCGCCGGAGAGAATCAGCGGCTCAAGCGCGGGGGTCGTAGGCGTGACCGAATGGCCCAGCGCTTTGGCCAAGGCGTAACCGGCGCCGTCGCTGCCGGTCTTGGGCAGCGACAACCCGCCCGTCGCCAGGACCAGCCGCCGGGCGGCGACGGGACCATCATCGGTCTGACAAACGAAACCGACGGGGCGATCGTGAGAATCGCCGCACAGACGCGCGACCGCCCGAACGCGGCGACCGGCGTGAATCATGACACCAAGCCGCTCCGCTTCGCGCAGCAAAGCATCGAGCACAGTGCGGGCCTTGTTGGTGTTGGGAAAGAGCTTGCCGTACGGCTCACGGTGCAAGGGCACGCCCAGCTCGCGGAAGAAGGCGATCGTGCGGTCGACCGGAAGCGCGGCGAGCACGCGGCGCAGCAGGTGCTTGTTGCCGCCGCGATAGTCGTCGACAGTGACGCGCTCATTGGTGACGTTGCAACGTCCGCCGCCGGCGACCAGGATTTTGGCGCCGAGCGTGCGAGCGCCGTCGAGCAAGAGCACGCGCCGCCCCGGTCCGGTCCGCGCAGCCCAGATCGCCGTCATCAGGCCCGCCGCGCCCGCGCCGACGATCACGACATCCACGGGCGTTTCGGCGGTGGAGTTCATTCGCGCGGAATTTTACCCGCGACCTGGTGCGGTCCGGCGCGCGGACTGATGCGATACGCGTTTGTCGCGGGCGACGGCGGGAGCGTCCCGAGCGCAAACGGCTCGGCCTGCCAAGGATCGAAGCGAATCAGCAGACCTGCGCCGGAATGTTCCGCTGCGAGACGATCATCGATCGAAGGCGCGTCCGCCCCGACGTTAGCCGTCGCGCCCGACCAGCGCCGGCGCAGCAGAAATGCGGTCGGCTCATGCAGATAATCGCTCGGGCCGGCGTATTCGGCGTAGATCGGGCCGTCATGGGCGCGCCATTCCGCGGGCGCGGAATCGAGCGCGTGTCGCAGCTTGCCGTAATGCGCATCCAAGATCGAACCCGGCACGCCGCCCTGTTGATGTTGATAGCGCAATTGCTCGGCAAAAAACGCGAGCTGACCCGCCATCATCAGAGTCAACCCGAGCCGCAGGGCCGGGTGTGACCAGCGCGCCGCGGCCAGCCCCATGAGCGCAAAGGGCACGGGATACCACACGGGCAAATACGTCGGACTGACGCGCAGCCCCAGCACCACAAAGATCAGCGGGATCGTCACAGTCAGCAGCGTGAGCAGCCGGATCGACGCGGCTGTCTCGGGCGGCGCGGTCGGCATGGCCGGCGGCGCCGGCGCTGCGGTTGTTGCCGGCTGCGCCGCGGGCGCTCGCAGGCGCAGCGCGAACCACGCACCGCTGACGAATAGCACGAGCGGCACGACCTGCAGCGCCTGATAGACGTGATGACGCCAGCCCAGCGACGCGACGAACGCCGGATAGCCCGCCTTGAACTCCAGACTCCAAAGCAACCCGGAAACGCTCATGGCCACGGCGGGCACGATGCGCCAGACCTCGCGATAGTTTCGCTTCTCAGATTGCCCGGTTTGCGCGGCGGCGCTCTCATCCGCGCCTGTCTCATTTACCAGCGCGCGCGCGTCACGTGCAGTTTTGACCGCGCCGTCGCCCGCGACGGTTCTCGGCTGGGCCGCGCGCGACGAAGCTTCTCGCAGCGCGAGCGCATAGGGCGCGAACAGCGGCGCCGCAAGCACGATCGCGCACATCACGGGCGGCCAGCGCCAAGGCGGTCTCAGCAACAATGCCGCAACCGCACAGCTGAGCGCCAGCACGCCGCCCGCCAGATGGATTTGAATCGCGAAGATCAGACCGGCCGCCACACCCAGCGCCGCCCACGGACGCCGGCGCACGGTCCATAACCATAGAAAGCCGTATGTCATGATGGCCGCGGGAAAGAGCAGGTCTTGAGCCCAAATCCAGCGGCAATACTGAATCGCCCAAGGCGCGGTCGCGAGCAGCGCCAGCCCCCACCACGCCGCATCCGAGGGCAACCAGCGCATGAACAGATACGCCGTCAGCGCCAGCGCGAGCAGATTTACCGCCTGGATGAAATAGAGCAGTGCGAGCGGATCGGGCCAGACGCGCCAGACCGCGGCGAGCAGGTAGACAAATCCCGGCGGATTCCGAAAGCCGGCGCTGTTGCTCAGGCCCGCGGCTTCCCAGCGCCCTTCGGCGATGTCGGCCGCCATCGCACAGGCGCGGGCCTGGTCATTCAGAAAGACCATCGTTTCGGGCCAGATCAAGCGCAACACAACCCCGCCGCAAATCAGCAGCAACAGGACGACGCGCCAAGGTGTGGAGAGCGATGCCGACAGGCGCGATACGACCATGCAGCCAATGTAGACCCGCCACGCGCGGCTGCCTAGCGCGACGAAGGGAAGAGCAGTGGGAGCAGGAAGCGTGGGAACGTGGGAATGAGGGAAGGTGGGAAAGCGGGAGGGTGGGAAAGTGGGAAGGTGGGAAGAAAAATCGCGAGTTGCAAGCCGCTGCCGAATCGAGGGTGGCATGGGCCTCCGGCCCGTGCGTCCAAAAACTAATCGTGACCGTAATCCGAACCGCGACCGCAATCCGAACCGCGACCGTGAGGGAGCGATTCGATTCCGCGGCAGCCCGATCGAGAGAAAAAGCGACGAAGCGATGCTGAGAGAAAGCGACGAAGCGACGGAGGAAAGAAAGCTCCCGCTTTTCTCATACAGCCCTACACGAACCATCGCGCCACGCAATGCATCGCTTGAGAGCAGACAATTCGTTGCGAAGACTCAACGAAATGTCGGCGGGACACTACTGCTTCATCATACGCTCTTTTTCGGGTTACGTGGAAAGTAATTCCCGTGTCATCCTGTGAATCTGTGCCGCTGGTAGTACTTGGACGCGCGGGCCAGAGGCCCATGCCACCCTCGATTTGATCACGATAAATAGAGTATGAAGGACCACTACTCCTCCGCTTCATTCAGCCCATCCGGAATTTCGCAGCCCAGCGCGCGGAGGATGCCGCGGGCTTTCGCGAGCGTCTCGGCGAATTCCTGCTCCGGGTCTGAGTCGGCGACAATGCCTCCGCCGACCCACAGGTCGGCCCGAGCGCCCGTGATTTGCAACGTGCGAATCGCGACGTTGAAGCTCATCGCGCCGGTCACGCCCAGCGCCCCGATCGCGCCGCAATACGCCCCGCGCGGCTCCGGCTCCAACTCATCGATGATCTCCAGCGCGCGCAACTTCGGCACGCCCGAAACCGACCCCGCCGGAAAGCAGGCTGACAGCAGTTCGATCGGCGTCCGGTCCGAACGCAGCCGCCCGGTGATGTCGGCGACGGTGTGCAGAACGCTGGAATGCTCCTCCACCCGCCGCGGATGCACCACGCGCACGGTATCGGTTTCGCACATGCGGCCGAGATCGTTGCGATGTAAATCAACAATCATCGCCAGTTCGGCGGCCTCTTTTCCTGATGCGAGCAACTCGGCCTTGCGGCGCGCGTCGGCGTCGGCATCGCCGGTGCGGGGCCGCGTACCCTTGATCGGGCGCGTCGTCACTAGCCCGCGCTGATGCGAAAGGAACAACTCCGGAGAAACCGAAACCACAGCGCCGCCGGGCCAGGCAATCACCCCGCCGCGCGGCGCCGGGTGGCGGTGGCGGAGCGCGTCGTAGAGCGCCCACGGGTCCAATGGCGCCCCGTCAATGCTCTCAAGCTCGATGCGATGGGCCAGATTGACCTGATAGATATCCCCCGCGCGGATGTACTCGAGCGCCTCAGCGATCATCGCGCGGTAGGCGGCGATCGGCTGCGTTAGCCGGGCGCGCAATCGTGGCGGCGCGGCGCGCGGCGCAGACGGCGCCCGCGCCTGCTGATTCCAACGCGCGCGCCAATCCGCCGCCGACGGGGCCTCGCCAATGTGCCAAGCCCGCCCATCCGCGTGGTCGAGCACGACGACGCACGGGAAATACTGAAGGCGTGCCAGCGGCAGCCGCGCAGCAGGGCGGACGCGCGGATCGCGCACACGGTCCAACTCGCGCACGGTTTCAAAGCCGAGATAGCCGACCCACCCGGGCGCAAATGGCAGGTCATTCGGGTCGGGGGCGACGGTTGTTGGCGCGCTCGTGGCGGAGATTGGCTGCACCAACGGCGCGCTGCTGCTCCCGCTAGATTTTTTTTCCCCACCGGCGGCCACTTCAGCTCCGGCGGTTTCACTCAAAGCTTCTCGCCAAAGGCTCCAGAAACCGCGACTTACATCAGATTGCAGGCCTTCACGGGCAGTGGCTGCGATCGCGTTATCGCTTGGTCCGGGCCACGGCTGGTGTCTGCCCAGACCCGCCCCGCTCGGCCCGCGCGAAACAGCTTCGGCCGCGGGCCGCTTGAATTTGCTAACATCTTGTAGCGAAACAAGATCGGTTTGGCTGATGGTACGGGCTGGGTCGAGCGCGATCAGGCTATAGCGCCGACCATCGCTCTCGGCCGGCCAGGAATCCAACCAAGCCGCCTCGGCCAGGTCACGAAGTATCTCTATAACATCATTTGGATAATCAACTTGCGAGATTGAAAGGCGCTTCAAGTACACGCCTCGCCCAAGGGTTATCAGCACTTCCACCGCTCAGCCTGACGGTGGCGGCCGTTCCAAACGGCTGCGGGTTTTCCAGCCCTAACGCAGATATCTTAACCGTGTCTTTGAATTCAAGCAGCCGGCGGATCGTCACTAACACGACGGGTTCGCCTTCGGACAGACCGATGCGTGCGTACAATTCGGTGTCCGATGCGGACATTGAGATGTTTCGGGCAAACAACGAGGAGTGTGTCATGAGCTTGCGCAAGGCATCGATCGCGATCGTCAGCATGTGCGGCGCGTCGCTGGCCGCCGCGGGTGATTTCGGGTTCAGCTTCGGCTTTGGGCAGTGTGCGAGCGACGTAGTCGTCGTCAATCAGGCCCCGCAGGTTGTCGTGGCACAGCCGGCCCCTGTGGTGCTGGCTCAGCAAGCGCCGGTTGTCGTGGCTCAGCCCGCGCCGGTGCTGGTCAATGACTTCTACGCCCCCAATGTGGTCGTCAACGACTTCTGCGCGCCGAACGTGGTCTATTACAACCGTCCGGCTTTCATCGGCGGCGGATTTGTCGGCGGCGGTTTCGTAGGAGGCCCTGGTTTCATCGGCGGCTGCGGGCCACGCGTCATCGGCGGCGGGTTCTATCGTCGCCCGGTCTTTGTCGGCGGCGGCGGGTTCTACCGCGGCGGATTTGTCGGCGGCGGCTGCGGCCCACGCTTCATCGGCGGCGGACGACGCGTCTTCATTCGCTAAGTCTCTCGACTATCAGCTAACACCCACCGACACGCCGGACGCTCCGGCGTGTCGGTGCGTATTTACTGCGCTCCGAGTGCTATTTGCAGTTGAAATTGCGTAATCACTCGGATTTCGCCAATTCTCACGTGAGGGTAATGACTTAGCCGCGAATCGCGGCGGTGAATCGGAGGGCAAGCCATTTGAGGCCATCATGCCGCAAGTCCATCGCCACCTGCGGTCACTTTGTCGGATTGCCGATGGGCGCGTTTCAATCCCGCCGTATCAGCGTTTCATGGATAGAGCGAAATTCGGTCCGCCGCCTGGAGGGCTTGGCGCAACGGCATGAAGCCGTGAAAATCCAACCTAGGTGAATCAATCCATGAAAGCGCACGAGAAACCGCTGTTTGGCGCACCGGCAATCAGCACCCAGTATGCCCCCGATGCGGAAGTCGTAGTTGCGCAGGGGGACTGCCTAGAAACGCTTCGCGTTCTGCCGAGAGGCTCAATACAACTTGTCGTAACATCTCCGCCGTATAACATCGGCAAGGATTACGAGAAAGCAACCAACCTTGACCGGTATCTCGCGGCGCTTGCGCCCATCGTTGATGAGCTTGTCCGGGTGTTGAAGACCGGCGGCTCGCTTTGCTGGCAAGTGGGAAACTATGTCGAGGATTCCGAGGTATTTCCGCTCGACATCTTTTATTACCCATTCTTTAAGAAGCACGGCCTGCGGCTCCGTAATCGAATCATATGGCACTTCGCCCATGGATTGCATGCAAGCAAGAGGCTATCGGGTCGATACGAAGTGCTGCTTTGGTTCACAAAGGGTGATTCTTACACGTTCCATCTCGACGACATTCGAGTGCCATCAAAATATCCTGGCAAGCGCCACTTCAAAGGCGAGAAGTATGGCCAGCCATCTGGTAATCCTCTGGGGAAAAACCCCTCGGATGTATGGCAGATTCTAACTCGTGATTGGGAAACGGCGATGTGGGACATTCCCAATGTAAAGGCCAATCATCCAGAGAAAACAATTCATCCTTGCCAATTTCCGATTGAGTTAGTCGAACGCTGCGTCCTGGCCCTGACCTCACCTCAGGATTGGGTGCTGGACCCATTTTCCGGAGTTGGCTCGGCGCTGCTTGCGGCCCTGCGTCACAATAGGCGGGCAATCGGCTGCGAGAAGGAATCCGAATACGTCGCCGCGTCGCGTGAGCGAATACTAGCTTTTTATTCTGGGGCACTCCCATACCGTCCGCTGGGCCGCCCCGTTCACGTTCCATCCGGACGTGAGAAGGTCAG
This sequence comes from uncultured Planctomycetales bacterium, assembly GCA_964418235.1. Taxonomy (GTDB): domain Bacteria; phylum Planctomycetota; class Phycisphaerae; order UBA1845; family Fen-1342; genus CAYQLG01. Next base: position 9,837 of record CAYQLG010000073.1, on the reverse strand, counting down.
CCAGGTTCCGCCGGAGTGGAAGACGGAAGCGGAGGCAATTTGAAAATCGCGGCAATATTCTCTTTTAACGATGGTGAGTCGCAGATCACCAAGCAGTACGCTTCACTGCTATGCGAAATCAGAGAGGCAATCAAGCTCGTCAATGCTGCCGACCACAAAACCAAGAAGAGCAAAGAGAAGACGATGCGTGGTCGGATGCTGTACAACCCTAGATCGATTAACGCTGCCTTCAAGTTGGCTTTCGCAGATCGCAACTGGCAGCCGATCCGAGTCGCTTGCACTTATCCGACAACGTATTACGCCAACAACTACACGCCGCGCGAGATGAATCGCGGCGCATTTCGCGAGATGGATTTCGTTAAAGAGAAGCTTGGCGTCGAAGTCCAGTTCGGCAAGTACGCATTCATGGTCTACAACGTCTGCGCCAAGATGACAATTTTCGCCAACCTCGGTCACATCGACTGCGGAGTCGAAATCGTGCCGGTCAAGGCGTTTGCCGAGGAAATGTCGAGCGGCGTATCGTATTTCGAGCAGTTCATTTGGGATCTCGAAACCCGTGGCGTTGCGGATATCGACGTACCGGTCTTGATTTTCGGGATCGACTGTTAGTAACAACGAGTCAATGAATCGACCAGTGTCCCGTGCCAACCCGCTCTATCCCGCTTGGATGCAGTGTGTGCATCGAGCTATCGGGTAAGACATCCAAAGTCGTTAATGTGTTGTTCTTGCCGTCGATGTCCCTGCGGTATGATCGCGACAAATTAGCTGTTCAATCCGATCATTGGTTCGTGCGTCGCGCCGACGATGGTAGGATGAGCTCACGACTGAGTCCAAATAGCGCATCAGTATTGATGTCGCATGCGCCGATTCGTGGAGAGCCGGCTGCAGTTATGACCAACTGGAACGGCATGATGGCTTTTTCGAACTTCAGAACATTGCACCGAGCCAAGTTCATCATCCGCACGTAAGATGCTGAGCCAGCATGGCGCCCCAACGGAACATCCTGCTCGGCATTGAGACCTCCTGCGATGAGACCTCGGCCGCGGTCGTCGCTGGCGGCCGCGAGGTGCTTTCGAATGTCGTGAGTTCGCAATTCGACCTGCACGCCAAGTATGGCGGCGTTGTGCCCGAAATCGCCGCCCGCGCCCACGTCGAGCGGATCGCCCCGATCGTGACCGAGGCGCTCGCACAGGCCGGCGTCGGCTATCGCGACCTCAGCGCGATCGCCGTCACCGCCGGTCCGGGCCTGGTCGGGTCGCTCCTGGTGGGCGTGACGGCGGCCAAGGCGATTGCGCTCACGCACGAATTGCCGCTGGTCGCGGTCGATCACATCGAGGCCCACGCGACCAGCGCGGCGCTGGTCGCCGACGGCTCGCCCTGGCCCGCGGTCGCTCTCGTGGTCAGCGGAGGGCATACCTCGCTTTATCTGGTCCGCGATTTTCTCGATATCGCGCTGCTGGGGCAGACGGTGGACGACGCCGCCGGTGAAGCTTTTGACAAAGTCGCGGCGATTCTGGAACTGGGCTTTCCCGGGGGACCGCTGATTGATCGCGCCGCACGCGAGGGCAACCCGCGTGCGCACGACTTTCCGCGGCCATGGATTCGCGAGCCGCACGACGATTTTTCATTCAGCGGACTCAAGACCGCGGTGCTCTACCGCGCCTATGGCGCGGGTCGCAAGTATGGCTCGGTCGCGCATCTGTCGCCTCTGGATGTCGCCGATCTGGCGGCGAGTTTTCAGGCGGCCCTGGTCGAGACGCTGGTGGCCAAGACGGTCGCCGCCGCGCAGAGAAGCCGCGTCGAGACGGTCGTGGTCGGCGGCGGCGTCGCGGCGAATTCCGCCTTGCGCGCCGGGTTACAGGCCGCCTGTGACCGCGCGGGCCTGCGGCTGATCCTGACACCCATGAAATACTGCACGGACAACGCCGCGATGATCGCCGCCCAGGGCTATCATGTCTGGCGCGCCGGTCGGCTCGCGACGCTCGCGCTGGAGCCGCGCAGCGGGCTGTTGCGCAAGTCGCGCGAAAGCCGTCCTGTGGCGGGCTGAACCATAGACACAAGCTTTGACGCCAGGATTCGGCGCGCGAAGCGCCCGTCCTTGCCGGCTGCAGCAACGAACCCGAAACCCCCTGCGATCCGCCAGACGCAGCGCTGCCAGATAGTCCATGGATAACGCCGCCACGACTGCTCACGACCGCGCCGCCGCGGCCGCCGCGCTCATGCCCGATCTGCCCCGCACGATCGGCACGTGGAGCGCGCTGGCCATCATGATCGGCATCATCATCGGCGGCGGCATCTTTGGCTCGCCGACCGTGATCGCCGCGCATCTCGCGGAGCCGTGGCTGGTGCTAGCGGCGTGGCTGGCGGGCGGACTGCTCGCGCTGTGCGGCGCGCTCACCTATGCCGAACTCGCCACAATGTACCCGCATTCCGGCGGTGTCTACGTCTTTCTTCGCGAGGGCTATGGCCGCGGCATGGCATTTGTCTTTGGCTGGACCTATCTGCTCATCAGCAAGCCGCTCGCCGCCGGCGGCATTGCGATCATCTTCGGCGAAAATGTGAACGCTTTGCTGGGAACGACCTGGCCGCCGGAAAATGCGACGATCGCGTCGCTCGTGCTGCTGACGGGCGTCAATCTGATCGGCATGCACGTCGGCGCGGGCGTCGCGCTGCTGCTGACCGGGTTGAAGGTCGGGGCGCTCGTCGCCATCGTTGTGCTCGGGCTGGCGCTGGGGGGGGGCGACATCTCCGCGGCGCGGTCGGCGCCGGTCGCGAGCGGGTTGCTGACCGCGCTCATCGCTGTCATGACGCAGGTCATGTGGACCTACGACGGCTGGAGCGACGTCGGCGCCATCGCCGGCGAAATCCGCGACCCACAGCGGCGCCTGCCGCGCATCTACGCCGGCGGCACGCTGTTCATCACCGCGCTCTACCTGCTCGTGAATCTGGTCTATCTGCGCATCATGCCGCTCGAGGAAATGCGCACGATCAGCAGTGTCGCGCCGGTCGTCGTTGAGCGGTTGATCGGCGGCGTCGGAGCCGGCGCGGTCACGCTGATCATTCTGATCTCGACGCTCGGCAGCACCCACGGCTCGATCATCAGCGGCGCACGGGTCTCGTTCGCACAGGCCCGCGAGGGCCTCATGTTCCGCAGTCTCGCGGCGATTCATCCGACCTTTGCGACGCCGCACGTTTCGCTGCTTGTGCAACTGGCGCTGGCCATTGTGGCCGTGCTTTACTGCAAGACGTTTGAGTCGCTGACGGGCGGGTTTGTTTTCACGATGTGGATTTTTTATGGCCTGGCGGGGGCGGCGATATTCATTCTCCGAGCGCGCCTGCCCGATGCGCCGCGGGCCTACCGCTGCTGGGGCTATCCGCTCGTGCCGCTGCTGTTTGTGCTGACCGCCGCCGGCATGACGCTGCTCTCGATCTATCAGGCGCTGCGGCCGCTGCTCACCGGCGGAGCCGCTGCTTTCAAGCTGCGACAGATCGAGCCGCTGATCTGGCTGGCAGTCTTGTTGGGGGGCGTGCCAGTCTATTACATCTGGGATTATTTCACGCGCCGCGCCGCTGCCCGGCGTGAGAGAATTGCTTCCAATCTGGGCACGCGCGAATAGCTAGTGCTTCGTCAAACTTGAATTTTCGGATGAAGCGGAAAAGAGCTCCGACGTCACGGCATGAGATTCGTGCCTATCTTTGTCGTGGGACGCACGGGCCGGAGGCCCATGCTACCCTCGTTACGAACCCGCAAATTCAACTGTGACGAAACACTAGCGCACCCGTGCCAAGCGGATATTGGCGAAGACCTCTTCGCGCGAGCGGGCCGCGCTGGCCGACGGCGATGAGAACGAACGCCGCGCGAGGATGCGCGGCGCCTCGTCATAATAATTCGTCACGGCGCTGATGCCGCCTTCGACCGTATCGCCCCCGCTGTAATGGTGTTGCAACAGCCAACATGCGACGGCCTCATCATATTCTGCCGGATAGACCAGGGCCACGACATAGCGCGTCGCGGCGGATTCATCGCTGAGGTCAGCAACCTGCCGCGTCGGCGCTGTCTGAACCAGTTTCGATGAACCCGAAGCGGCCGGTGCGGCCAGGCGAACCGCATGCACATCTTCATCGGCCAAGCGCGCCGCGCGCTCACCGCTCGCTGCGACGCGATCCGCCAGTTGCACAAAGCAGCGCGCCGGCGGCGCGGTCCGCTCGGCCAATTGCACGAGTTGATGGAAATCGTCCCACGCCGCGGCCGACTCGGAGCGATAGAAAAACATCCCCGCCTCAAGCGCGAAGCGATCGGTCGAGACGCCGCGCAGCTCCATCCGTCCGTCGGGGTCGGCCCGGACGATCTGGTAGACCTTGCCCGTGCGATACTGTTCGCTCTCGAGCAACATCGCGATCTCTTCGACGGTGTAGCCGACGGACGTCCACGCGCCAAAATCAAACGCGTATAGCCCCGTCAAGGCAGCGGAACCCAGCGGCCATTTCGAACCTTCCATCCACGAAACTCCCAGCTACCGGCGGCGCGTCCACGGCATCGGCTGTCATCACGCCCAGCGTATTCTAACCGCGTCGCCGACCAGCCGGCGACCCCACCGTACCCGCCGCCCGACTACACTATGATCATGCGCATTCGTGAATTGCTCTCTTGCGGCCGGCCCAGCATTTCCTTCGAGTTTTTCCCCCCCAAGGACGAGACCGGTCTGACGCAACTGCGTGAATCGCTGGCAGCCTTGCGCGAGCTACAGCCGACCTACGTATCCGTCACCTATGGCGCCGGCGGCAGCACCCGGGCCAACACGATCGAGCTGGTCACCCGGTTGAAGGCTGATTACGGCCTCGAGCCGATGGCCCACCTCACCTGCGTCGGGGCCGGCAAGGCCGAATTGTGGGACGTGCTCAACCGCCTCGAAGAGGCCGGCGTCGAAAACGTGCTCACGCTCCGCGGCGACCCGCCGCGCGGCGACACCGGCTTCACGCCGCACCCGGAGGGTTTTTCATTCGCGGCGGAACTGGCCGCCTTTGCACGCAAGCACTTCTCGTTCTGCGTGGCCGGCGCCTGCTACCCGGAAAAGCACGTCGAGGCGCCCGATCTTGACGCCGATCTGCGCCATCTGAAGACGAAGGTGGCGGCCGGCTGCGAGTATCTGATCACGCAGCTATTCTTCGACAACCAGAAGTACTTCGACTTCGTCGCGCGGGCACGGGCGCTGGGCATCGGCACGCCGATCATCCCCGGCATCATGCCGATCACGAACTATCGCCAGGTGGAGCGGTTCACGAAGATGTGCGGCGCGACGATACCGGAGCCGCTGCTCTCCGAATTGCGGCACTTGCAGGATGATCCGAACGCGGTGCTGGCGCTGGGCGTGGCCCATGCAACGGCGCAATGTGTCGAGTTGTTGCAGCGCGGCGCGCCGGGCATTCACTTCTACACACTGAATAAATCGCCTGCGACGCGCACGATTCTGATGGCGATCCGCACGGTTTATCCGCCGGCGCGCCAGCCGGCGTGAAGGGGCGGCGACGCGCGATTTGAGCGGGGTGTGCGGGTTGAGTGGTGGTTGTACTTGAGTCTTGCGGGTCGGAGACCCGCGGAAACAGACACGGGTCGGAGACCCGTGCCACACAGAAGACCCGTGCCACACGGAAGACCCGTGCCACATGCGAGACCCGTGTCGCGCGGAAATATACGGGTTGGCAACCACGGCTGCATACAGAGAATCGCGCGGCCAGCGGCGGGCTGATGGCGGCGATCATCCGCCCGATTTCGGCGCGCCGCCTGTTCCGACGTAGCGCAAGCGATAGATGCGATTGCCGCCATCATCGCTGATGAGCAACGAGCCGTCGGCCGCGACCGCCACATCGACCGGCCGGCCCAGCACCTTATCGTCAGCGGTGATCATGCGGACATAGATCTGCTCGCCCCAGGGTTTGCCATCTTCAAAGTACACGCGCGTCACGCAATAGCCGCCCGGCTTCGTACGGTTCCACGAGCCGTGATAAGCCACGAACGCATCGCCGCGACAGCCGGGAAATTGATCGTCGTCGTAAAACTCCATCGCGTTGGGCGCCCAGTGAGCGCCGCTGCACCACTCCGGCGGCGTGGTTTTTTCCGCCAGCTCGACGATGTCTTTACGATCCATGTATTCGTAGCGCGGGGCCTTGTTGCCGGTGATGAAGGGATGACCGTAAAAGCCGCCCGCGACATATTTGTTCATCTCACAGGGAGGATTGAGGTCGGTGATCGGCTGGCGCTTGCCGGAGTCTTTCTTTTCCATGACGCCGCCGAAGTTGTCGCTGCCGTGATCCATACCCCAGATTTCGCGCGTGCCGGGGCGGAGGACGAGCTTCTCGGTGTTGCGGATGCCGGTGACGAAGAGGCGCTTGTCTTTGCCGGTCAGGTCAAAGGACCAGAGCTTCTGGCGGTCGGTGTCGGTTTCATCTTCGATGTTGCCCGAATCGCCGATACCGGTGAACAGGCGCCCCTCATGGATCAGGATCGGCCGCCACCAGTGGCCGCCCTTGGGCAACTGGCCGCGCGGAATGATCGCGACCTCCTCATCACAGACGCCGTCGTTATTCGTGTCGCGGCCTTTCAAGATGGCGCCGCTCTCGGTAAACCACAGCCAGCCGTCATGCCAGCAGAGGCCATGCACCGACGGATGGCTCTTCACAAACGTCACGACCGATTCGTAATAGCCGTCGCCGTCGGCATCGCGCAAGGTCTTGATCTCGCCGCGCCCCGGCAGGCTCACGAAGAGCCGTCCATCGGGGGCCGGCTCCATGAAACGCGGGTCGCTCAGCGTCGCTTCCGCGACCGTCAACTCGAAGCCCGTGCGCACCCACATGCCCTCCGGCACGTCGCGCTCCGACGCGATGCTGACATGGGCGGCGAGCAGTGCCGCGGCGCAGCACCCGCGCGAGCGGCGGTGCAACAACTGCGACAGCCAGGCCAATGGTCTCGTGATGCAGCGGTTGAAGAGAGCCGTCTGGTTCATCCCGAGAGTGTATCCGGCGAGGACAGGCGCCGCCGATCGCCGCTGGGCATCCGCACGCTGCCAAAGTGCGCTGCGAAGCACCGGGCATGCGGCGCCGCCAAGCGCGCGGCGGGCTGAAAACCGTCGCTGCCGATGGCGTTGATTCAATGACAGCGGCGCAGCACTACGTGGATAGCAGGAAGGAATCAAGACGATACGATCGGCTTCGTGCAGCGTGAACGATTGACGGTCCATCCGCCAGATGCTACAGTCACGGGTCTGAAAATTGATTCCCCGCCCCCATCGTCTAGTGGCCCAGGACATCAGGTTCTCATCCTGGAGACCGGGGTTCGAATCCCCGTGGGGGCGTGCCGCGTGCGACTGCGCCGCGGCTTTTTTTATGGCCACGCCGGTCTCGGCTGCAATTTCGGACAGGCCTCACCGGCCCGCCGCGGACGAACCCTGCGCCGGCGGCCGCGTATCGATGGCGAATGGCAACTCCCACTCCCACCCCCACGCCCGTACGCACCCGAGAGAAGTTCCGCGTCTGCTGGCAGCGGCGCGGGGTGCGCCGGGGGATAGCGCTTGCGGCGATCGGCGGCGGTCTCGTCATCGGTTGCGAATTTGCGGATTCGCTTGGCGATGACGGGGCGGTGCTTGCCGTCGCGTCCGTCAGCGATCCGGCGATTCGCGAGGCTTCCGGGTTGGTCGCGAGCCGCCAGCACGCGGATTGCTATTACATCCATAACGACTCGGGCAGCATGCCGATGGTCTATCTGATTGACCGCAGCGGCGCAACCCGCGCCACGGTCTTTTTGAACGGCGCCGCGAATCGCGACTGGGAAGACATCGCCATCGTGCCGCCGCGCAGCGCGGGCGAACCGGCCGAGGTCTGCCTCGCCGACATCGGCGACAACTTCAGCCGTCATGCCGAGTTGCGGCTTTATTGCCTGGCCGAGCCGCCCAAGGTCGCGGCGGCCGCGGCGACGCCGCGCATCATCACGTTCCGGCTGAGCGACGGGCCGCGCGACGCCGAAGGCTTCGCGATTCATCCGCGGACGCGGACGGGCTATCTTTTCACCAAGCAGATCAACGGCGCGACGCGCGTGTATCGGCTCGCGCAGCCGTGGGATGGCGCGGCGCCGCTGACCGCCGACTTTGTCACCGAATTGCGCCTGCCGGGCCTGCTGCCGACGCAGAACGTCATCACCGCGGCGGATATCGCGCCGGACGGCCGGCGGCTGGCGTTGCGCGCGTATACGGGCGGATGGGAGCTGCGCCTGCCCGATGAACTGGACGCGGTCGCCGATTTCGAGCGCATCTTTGAGCAGTCGCCGCGCTTTGTGCGGCTGGCCGATGAAGCGCAGGGCGAGGCGCTGTGCTACAGCGCTGACGGGTTGTCGCTGCTGACGATCAGTGAGGGCGGATTTCCCACGCTCTACGAACGCGCGGCGCCGTAATCAGCGCTCCGGCTGAGGGCTTGTTCCGGCGACCGGCTCACAAAATCCGAAACCATAGCGCCTTGAGATAGGCCGACTCCGGACAGTTCGCGCGAACCGGATGATCCGGGGCGGCGCCGGATTGATCGAACTGGACCAGCACGCGCCCCGCCCGGCGGCCCGCCGACAACACCGTGGCGCGGAACTGTTCGGCCGAAACCAGCCCGCTGCAACTGCACGTGAGAAAGAAGCCGCCCGGCGCGACGACCTGCATCGCCAGCGCATTCATGTCGTGATAGCGCCGCAGGGCTTCATCGAGCTGCGCCCGCGACAGCGCCAGCTTCGGCGGATCTAGCACGACCGCATCATAGCGCCGCTTCAACTCCATCATTTGCCGCAGATAGATGAAGGCATCGGCATGCACGAGGTCGAGCCGGGTCTGGTTCAGATTCGCGTTTTCGCGCGCCATGGCCAGGGCCGCCTCGTCGAGATCGACCGACGTCACCTCGCTCGCGCCGCCCAGCTTCTTCGCGCACAGGCCAAAACCGGCCGAGTAGCAGCACATATCCAACACACGCGCCGCCTGGCACAGCCGCGCGAAGCGCAGCCGGTTGTCGCGCTGGTCGCAGAAAAAGCCGGTCTTGTGCCCGACCGCCGGATCGACGCGATAGCGCAAGCCGTGTTCGCGAATGATCAGGTTGCCCGGCGCGCCGCGGTTTTCATCGGCCGAGACGCGGAAGCCCTCGAAGCCTTCGATGGCCGCGTCGGCGCGCACGATGACGCGCCACTGCGGCGACGCCAGGTCGGGCCGCTCGAGCCGCGCGGGCGGGCCGAGCAACTCGGCGAGCAATTCCGCCAACAGCCGGCGGCGCTCGTACATGCCCAGCGAAAACAGTTCCAGCACGATGCAGTCGCCGTAGCGCTCCGCGATCAGGCCGCTGAGCGCGTCGCCTTCGGCATGCACGAGCCGATAGGCGTCGGTGATTTCATCCAGCCGCAGCCGCTGGCGGAAGTCGATCGCGCTCGCCAGCCGGCCGCGCCAAAAGCTCTCATCGATCGGCTCGTCGCTCCAGGTCAGCATCCGCAGCGCGATCTGCGAGCGCCCGTTGTACAGCCCGCGCCCGAAGATGTAGCCGTGCTTGTCATAGACCGACACGACCATGCCGGGCAGCGCGTCGTCGCTGGCCGCCGCAACCATCCGCTGATAAATGAAGGGGTGAAACGTCGCCGAGCGCAGCACCACCCACGGCGCCTGCATCCGGCTCGGATCAATCCGCGGGGCGGGGCCGGAACCGGCCGACGATCGCGCCCCGCGCGGCCCACGTGATGAATCTGCGCGGCCGGGGCGCGCCCCGCCCCTGAACTCGATCCGCACCAGGAATCCGCGCGGGCCGCCGTTGCCGAAGCCCTGCGCAGCA
>CAYQLG010000072.1:0-22041 GCA_964418235.1 uncultured Planctomycetales bacterium | reverse complement strand
CTGGTCGCGGCGCTGCTGACGGCGCTGGCGCGGCGGGCGACGCCGCTCGCCGCGGCGACGGCGGTTGATCAGGCCGCCGGCTTGAAGGAGCGGCTCAGTACGGCGTGGCTGGTGCGGGAGCGCACCGGCGATGCGTTTGCCCGTGCGGTCGTGGCCGACGCCGAGAAGACGGCCGGCGGGGTGCATGTGCCGTCACACATTCCGCTGCGTTCGCCGGCGCTGTTGCCGTGGACGGTGGCGGCGACGGTGGGGGCGCTGGTGTTGGGCTATTTTCTGCCGAGCTTCGATCTCTTTTCGGGCGGTCCTGCTGCCGCGCGCGATGCGCAGACGGCCCAGGCGGCGCAAAGCGAGCGCGTCGCGCTCCAGAGTGAATTGCAGCAGCAACTCAACAAGGTGCGCGAAATGGCCAAGGACAATCCGGCGCTGGCCGATCTGGCGGCGGATCTCAAGCCGATTGAATTGCCCGAGTCGGCTGATTTGAAGCCCGAGGACATCCGCCGCGAAGCCGTGAAGAAGGTCGATGAAATCCGCAAATCGCTGGAGGAGAAGCTGCAATCGGGTGAATTGGAGGGGCTGCGCGGCACGCAGAAGAAGCTGGAAAAGATTGAGCCGCAGAAGGGGAATGACGCCGCGGCGAAGTTGTCACAGGCGCTGGCCAACAACGACGCGACCGCGGCGAAGCAGGCATTGCAGCAGATGCAGCAGCAACTCGAAGAGAGCATGAAGCAGGAGGGCAACCCGGAGGCGCAGCAGAAGCTGGCCGAGATGACGGGCAAGCTGCAGAAGCTCGCCGACCAGATCGCGGAGTTGAGCGACACGGTGCGCATCCAGAAAGACCTGGAAAAGGCCGGCCTCTCGCCGGAGCAGTCCAAGCAACTGGCCGAGCAGATGAAGAAGATGGACCCCAAGGAGATCGAGAAGCAGTTGCAGCAACAACTGGGCGAAAACGGCATGACCCAGAAGCAGATGCAGGATCTCGTCCAGAAGATGCAGAAGCAGATGCAGAGCCAGCAGCAGATGAACCAGTTGCAGCAGTCGCTCTCCGAAGCGGCGCAGGCCATGCAGCAGTGCAACAACCCCGGTAATCAGGGCAATCAGCAGGCGGGTCAGAATGCCAGCCAAGCCCTTTCCGACGCGATGGGACAGATGTCGCAGATGGAAATGGCCGAGCAGGCGATGGGAGAACTCCAGGCCCAGATGTCACAACTCGACAGCATGCGGCAGGGCATGTGCCAGGGGCAGGGTCAGGGCGAAGGCGGACAGGGGCAGGGCGAGGATGGCCGCGGCGGCATGGGCCAGGGGCCCGGCATGTATGGCGGCTATGGGCAGGCCTATGGCGAGCGCTCTGCCAAGGAAAAGGGGGCGCACACGATGAAATCGGAGAAGGCCAAGCTGAATGTCACGAAGGGGCAGATCATCGGGCAGATGCTCGTCGATGGGCCGCAGGAGCGCGGTGAAGTCTCGACCGCGGTGCGCGACGTGCTCGTTTCGGCGCAGCGGGACGCTGAGGACGCCATCGAGCGGCACGCCGTGCCGCGCCAGTATGAGCGCATGACGCGCGAGTATTTTGAGAAGCTCGCGGGCTTGTCGCGGGAGGGGCAAGCGCCGCCGGCCAAGGCGCCCGCGAAGGCCGAGAAACAACCCGCGCCGCGCTAGCGCGGCGCTGCGCGAGCTGAGCTTGGTTGGCGGAAGCCGTTGGCCAGTGGTGCAGCAATGAAGCCGCGCGCCATTGGGGTGATTGAGGCAGGGGCGTGCCATTTCCAAAGGCGATTGGGGGCCGGCGTGGATGCGCGGGCCGTGTGCTTGCGAAAGTCGCTGATCAGGGGGCGGAATCGCCATCCCGCGAATGCGAAGATCGCAGCGGTGTTCATGGGTGGATCCGGCGTTGTCGGAATCGAATCGCTTCCTAACGGGCGCGGTTCGGTAAGCGGCGCGGTTCGGTAAGCGGCGCGGTTCGGTAAGCGGCGCGGTTCGGTTTGTGGTCGCGTTGGCCGAATGGCGCGGCGGGCTTTACACTGCCCTGACGGAAGCGAGTAGAACAACACAGCCATGACACCGAGCAGCATCCTCATCCGCAACGGTCGGGTCATCGACCCCGCGCAACAGATCGACGACGTCACGAATCTGCTGCTCGTCAACGGGCGCGTCGCCGCGCTGGGGCGACAGGCCGCCGGCAGCGCGGATCTGACGATCGACGCCAACGAGCGAATTGTCGCGCCCGGCCTGATCGACATGCACGTGCACCTGCGCGAGCCGGGCCGCGAGGAAGACGAGACGATCGAGTCCGGCACGGCGGCGGCGGCGGCGGGCGGGTTCACCGCGGTGGCCTGTATGCCCAATACCGACCCGGCCCTCGACAGCGACGCGCAGATTGAGTTCGTCCTGCGGCAGGCCGCCCGCGTCGGCGCAGCGCGGGTGCACCCGATCGGCGCCATCACCAAGGGCCGCGAAGGCAAGGAACTGGCTGAAATCGGGCTGATGATCAAGACCGGCGCGGTCGCGTTCAGCGACGACGGCGTGGGCATCGCCGATGCGGCCGTCTGTCTGCGGGCGATGCGCTACATGAGCATGTTCGACACGCTCTTCATCCAGCATTGCGAGGATAAATCGCTGGCCGGCAAGGGCTGCATGAACGCCGGCCCGGTCGCCAACCGGCTCGGCTTGCCGGGGATTCCGGCGATCGCCGAAGAGATCATGATTCAGCGCGACATCGCGCTGGCGGCGCAGGCCGGCGTGCGCTATCACGTCGCGCACATCTCGACGGCCGGCGCGGTTGAGCTGGTGCGGCAGGCCAAGGCCGCCGGCCGCAGCGTCACGACCGAGGTTTGCCCGCATCACCTGCTCTTGACCGACGAAGCGTGCGCGACGTTTGACACCAACACCAAGATGAATCCGCCGCTGCGCTCGGCGAAGGATGTCGCCGCGTGCATCGAGGGGGTGCGTGACGGCACGATCGAATGCCTGATCACCGACCACGCGCCGCATGGGATGGAGTCCAAGGAATACGAGTTTCAAGATGCGCCGTTCGGCATCATCGGTCTCGAGACCGCGCTGCCGCTCTTCATCAAAGCGCTGATCGAGCCGCGCGTGGTGACGTGGCCCCGGCTGATCGCGCTGCTGTCGACGCGGCCGGCGGAGTTGCTGCGCGTCGCGGGCGGAACACTCAAGATCGACGCCCTCGCCGACGTCACGATCATCGATCCCCAGGTCGAGTGGACCATCGACGTCGAGCGGATGCGCTCCAAGAGCCGCAACACGCCATTCAACGGGTGGAAAGTGCGCGGTCGGGCCACGCACACGATCATGGGCGGCAGCGTGCGGCATGCGCTGATCTAAGCGGCCTTATGCCGTCGTGCTTCGCAGTCTTCGCCTTTGCGGCGATGGTGTGGACGTCGAGGACGCGGTTGCATGGAGCGAGGGCGCGCGGTGGATGTGTTGTTGATTGCGGCGGCTTATCTGATTGGGGCGGTTCCGTTCGGCTTGTTGATCGGCCTGGCGCGGGGAATCGACGTTCGCCGCCATGGCAGCCGCAACATCGGCGCCACCAACGTGGGGCGGGTACTCGGGCGGAAGTGGGGCTTTCTGTGTCTGGCGCTCGATATCCTCAAGGGGCTTGGACCGATGCTGATCGCTGGGCAGTGGCTGGCCCATGAGCCGCGCGACGCCTGGTTTTTTGCTCGCTGGCTGATGGTCGCGCTAGCGGCGGTGTTGGGGCACGTTTTTCCGATCTACCTCGGCTTTCGCGGCGGCAAGGGCGTCGCAACGACCGTGGGCGTGGCGCTGGGGCTGTTTCCGCACTATACGGTGGCGATGACGGCGGCGCTAGGGGCCTATGCCGTCGCACGCTATACGACGCGGATGGTCTCCGCCGGATCATTGGCGCTGGCGGTTGTATTTCCTTTGGCCCTCGCGGGTTACTCTTTATGGCGCGGCGACGTGTGGGTTAGCCACTGGCCGCTGCATGCGGTCGCCGTGGCGCTCTCGGCGCTGCTCATTGTGCGGCACCGGGCCAATATCACACGCATTCTTCGCGGCGAGGAGCTGCGAATTTCCACATTGAAATAGGCCGCGCCGGCCTGAATTGAAGCACTACGGCACGGGTCGGTCGCGGCGTGACGCTCTCGCGCAGCCGCTGCCGGCAGAAAATTGCGCGAAAGGTCGATTGGTGCGCATGCCGATAAAGACTTCACGCCGGGCGCAGCGCCGCAGTGATGCAGGGCGCGAGATTGGTTTCGAGCGGCAGGCCGACAAGCCGAGGCCACCCGTCGTGATCACGGTGCGCATTTTGTCGCGGCCCGGCCTAATGGACGAACCAAGTCGCGTTGAAGTTCGTAGCGTGACTAGCGGGAATGCGCGGAAACTGCGCGCCATGGCCATGAGCGTGAATCGCCGATGCATTCGGCCCCACGTTGCAGGTCGGATTCAGGCCGTATTCACGCAGCGCCGGCTGGCCGTGTTGAGGTGCGCCGGACTTGTGAATCGTGCTCATGGACGCTGGTTCGATTGACAGTTGTTTGCGAATGGCGGTAGATTTCTTGACCCAAGCGGAACAGCGTGATCGCGTTTCGCGCTGGTTCGGGCGGATCACCCCGGACGGCGTCAGGCGGCAATGCCGGCCGATGCGGCCGGTCGATCTCTCAGAAAATTGAGTCGCGGTGCGACGGCACAAGCGGCGCTGTCGGAACGGATGCCGGGCCAACCGGATCAGGTGTTGAGGAGTGAGTACATGGCCGACCGGATGACGCTCCAACGAGCGTACTGGAGAGCGTGCCTTTGCGGCGGACTGCTGCTGCCGCTGGCCGGCTGCGCGCTCATGAACGGGTTTCTCGATCCGACCAAGGTCGGCCATTTCCCGACCGACGCGAAAGAGGGCGGCATTCGGCGCGTGCTTACGGCGCGCGACACGCCCGGCGGCATCGCCAACGCCGCCGACCCAACGCCCGAAGATCTCGTCGTGAATTTTGATGACTACCGCGTTGGCCCTGGCGACGCCATCTCCATCAGCGTCGCGGACTTGATTGGTCCCGGCGACCCGTTCACCGCACAAATCGAGGTTTCATCGTCCGGTGATATTCGCTTGCCGCAGCTAGGCTCGGTCCGCGTCGCCGGTCTGACGGAGCAACAGGCCGAAGTTGAAATCAAGACCAAACTGCAGGAAGCCGGCATTCTGCCGAATCCCATCGTGTTGCTTTACTCGCAGGTTCGCCGCGGGCGCGTTTTCAGCATCGTCGGATCGTGCGGCTCTCCCGGAACCTACCCGATCGCGGAGCCGGATTTGCGGCTGCTGGATGCGATCAGTTTGGCCCGTGACGTCGGCCCGGAAGTGAAGCGCATGTATGTCATTCGGCGGGCGGCCGGCGCGAAGGGCTTTGCCCAGTCGGCGCCGGCGCTGCCGGGCATGTTGCCGGCGCCGTCCGGGGGCAGTCCGGCGACGCAGACCACGCCGCCGCCATCGTTGCCGAGCGACGGGTTGCTGATTCAGCCGGAAGACCTGAACGACCCGACGCTGCGATTTGCGTTTTCAACCAGCGGCGGCACCGGGCAGCGGCCCGATCCGGCGCCGCGTTATGCGCGTGCCAGCGCGCGGCAGGATAGCGGCGGTCGGGCGGAACTCGACGATGCGATCTCGCCGGGGCGCTCGAATCGTAGCAGCGGCGGCACGGCCGGCGGGGGTGGTGGCGGCGGCAGCGGCGGCCGGCTCGAAGCCCGGCCGGAGTCGAACAAGCCATTTGCACCCTTGATTTTCGAGCCGAGCACGGGCAGCGGCATGCCCGACGCGGAAGAGGTGCCGGCGAAGGAAATCGAATCCACAATCCCCGGCACGGGCAATCAGCCCGCGCGCCAGCCGGTCAGCCCCGAGCGCACGAACGGCAACGGCAATGGCAACGGCAAGCCGTTCAGTTGGGATGATTTTGCGGATTATGAGGGGGCGCAGCGCGTGATCGAGATCGATGTGCGCGCACTGAAAAATGGCGACCCCCGCTACAATATCGTGATCCGCGACCGCGACATCATCAACGTTCCCGTCGATATCGGCGTGTACTATCTGATGGGCGAGGTGCAACGTCCCGGCGTATACACGATGAATGGTCGCGAGATCACGGTGAAGCAGGCCCTGGCGACCGCCGGCGGATTCTCGCCGCTGGCCTGGCCGAAGCGCGCGGAGGTCATTCGCCGCGAGCAGGGCACGGACAAGCAGACGACGATTTCGGTGGATTTGGACAAAATTTTCGCGGGACTTGAAGATGACTTTTATCTGCGCGATGAAGACATCATCAACGTCGGCAGCGACGTGGTCGCGCCGTTCCTGTTCGTGGTGCGCAACTCGTTCCGCTTTACGTATGGATTCGGTTTTGTCTATGACCGCAACTTCGCCGATCGCGACTCGTATTTTGGTCAGTCCAACCCGGCGGACATTCGTCGGATTAATGACGCGCGGCGCGGCTTGCCGTTCTAGCGCGCGGGCAGGAGGCGCCGGGCTGTGTCGATAGCATCTGTCGCCGCCGCGCCGGCTTGGCGCATCCGGTTTGAGCCGTTTGACCGCCTGAAAGCGGGCGCCGTGGCGGTGCTGTTCGTGGCGGTTTTCTGGCCGCTGTTCGACTTCATCCCGCCGGATTTCGGGGCGCTCGTCTACGCCTGGACGCATGAGATGGACTGGTCGCACGGGCCGATGATTCCCGTGTTCAGCGCCTATCTGGTCTATCAGTTCTGGGATCAGATCAAGCGCTGCCCGATCCGCAACACCTGGCTCGGCGCGCCGATCATGCTGATCGGCCTGGCGCTCTATCAATTGACGTTGTGGCAGGTGATTCCATTCGGCTATACGCGCGAGCTGGGGATGATGATCACGCTGTTGGGCGTCATCATCACATTGTGCGGGTTGCCGGTGCTCTATTATGCCTGGCTGCCGTGGGCGTATCTGTTCTTCGCGATTCCGCTGCCGCAGCAGATCTACTTCGGGCTGACCAATCCGCTGCGGAAATGGTCGGCGGAGATGGTCTCGATCCTCTTCGGGGCCGTCCCGAATTTGATCATCGAGCGGTCCGGCTCGAACCTCTCCTATATTTATCAGGGCAAGCGCGGCATGATCGGCGTGGCCGACGCCTGCGCCGGCATGCGCCTGACGGTGGCGCTGTGCGCGCTCGGCGTCGCGGTGGCGTATCTCGCGCCGCGGCCGGCATGGCATCGCCTGATTATGGTTTTGGCGTGCATTCCGATCGCGACGTTGTGCAATTTTCTGCGCGTAGCGATTACTTGTTATCTGCACATTTTCGTTGATCCGAAATACTCGTCCGGCACGTATCACATGATGCTGGGCCTGTTCATCCTGCCGGTGGCCTTTTTCCTGTTCTGGGGCGTCGGCTGGATTTTGCAGCATCTGGTGGTCGAAGACGCGGACGACGAAGCCGAGCCGCCCGCGAACCCGCGTCCGGCAAAGGCGTAACACTACTATGGCACTCGAAACCAACAGCCGATCGCTGCCGCTGGGAGCCGTAGCTCGACCGGCCTTGGCCGGCCCCGCGGTCGCCGCGCCGGCGGTCAGCCCGCGCTGGGTGCTTTGCCTGGTGATTCTGGGGCTGGCGGCGGTGGCGATGCCGTTGTTGGAGCGGGCGCTGGGCGTGCGGTTGCGCAAGGAGGCTGTGCCGCTCCGAAAGTCGCTGGCGGCGTTCGACGCGCAGCGCCTCGGACCGCGCTATGCGCTGCACACGTATCAACACGACCGGCTCTCGACCGACATGGTCGCCAGCCTCGGCACCGAGGAGTATGTCCAACTGGTGCTGCGCGACACAACCAAGGAGAAGACCGATCCGACGTATGTCGCGCACGTGTTCGTGACCTACTACACCGGAAAGCCTGATATGGTTCCGCACATTCCGGATGAGTGTTACGCGGCGGCCGGCTTCTCGCCGCTGGGGGCTTCAAATAATCAGATTTCGCTGGCGACGGGCGTGTTGGCTGCCGACTCGCTCAATGTGCGCAGCGTCGGATTCGAGAAGTTGCTGGGGGCCGGTCGTCGTCAGAAAATGGCCGTGCTTTATTTTTTCCACGTCAACGGCGATACGGCATCGACGCGCAACGGACTGCGGCTGCGGTTGTCCAACTTGTTTCAGCAATACGCGTACTACTCCAAGATCGAAGTCAATTACACCAGCGAGTATCCCTTTTCGGAAACGGCCGATGAGGAGCAGTCGCTGGCGGCGATCGGGCCGTTGCTTGAGAAGCTAATGCCGGTTCTGCTCCAGGATCATTTTGACATGGCCAAGTTCACGCGCACCGATTCAGGCTCATAACCTGGCGGCGGCGGGTTTGGAATAGCAAGAGAGGGCGATCATCATGGCTAAAGCGAAGAAACAGCAAAAACTCAACAAGAACCTGATCGCGCTGCTGACGGCGGTCGGCATGGCGTTGACCGTCGGGGTGGTCTCCTTTGCGGCGTACAGCGGCTCGCATCGCGACCCGGAGCTGTTCGCCAAGCCGGCCCGCGAATTCGAGAAGAAGGGCGAGTATGACAAAGCCATCGAGCTTTACATGCGCTCGTTCAAGGCCAGCGAAGACACCGAGGTGAAATACCTGCTCGACGCGAGCCGCTGCTTCTTTGAAGTGGGTGATTTCGGCCGCTCGTTCCAGTGCATTCGGCAGGCCAATTCCGAGGCGCCGGATAACAAGGACGTGCTGCTGGCCGCTCTGAATTTCTTCTGGCGGTTCATCGACACCGTCGGCGAAGGCTCGTGGGCTGACCTGCGTGACTATGCCCGCCTGATGCTCAAGCTCGACAAAGACAATGTCTATGCGCTGGTTTCGCTCTCTCGGGCGCTGGATCAGCTCGGCGAGAAGACGCCGGAGGGCAAGGAGGCGCTGGATCGCGCGATTCAACTCGCCCCCAACGATCCGCGCGTGGCGATTCGCCGCATCGGCGCGGTCGAGGCCGAGATGTACCAGGCCGAGAAGGCGCACGCCGGCCCGGAGGTGATGGCGGAATACAAGAAGAAGGTGGAAGACGCGGCGGCCAAGCTGCAGGAGGCGATAGCGGCTTCGCCGGGCGATCCGATCTTGTGCGGGGCGTATGTGCGTTATCTGCTGAATCTGCCGACGAAGGACTTTGAGCGCGCCGAGCAGTCGCTGCGGAACGCGCTGGGGGCCAATTCGGCCAGCCCGATTCTGCACTATCAACTGGCGCTGCTGATCCTCTCGCGGATGGAGGAGCAGCGCGACAAGCTGACGCCCGAGCAGTTCGACAACTTCAAGCGCGCGGCGATCGAGAGCTGCCGGAAGTCGATCGAGCTGGAGCCGGCGATGTTTGAAGCGATGGTGACGCACGCCGAGCTGGAGCTGGCGCGCCGTCCGGGTCAGGAGCGGCTGACGGACGAGGATTATGAGCGCGGGCTGAAGCTCTATGACCAGTATGCGCGCGAGACGCGACAGATGAAGGGCGTGCGGCCGATGCTGGTGGCGCCGACGCGTCTGCAACTGGTGCTGCAGGGCTATCAGACCGCGCTGATTCGCTTCAGCCTGGCCGGCAATGACGAAGCGAAGAAGGCCGAGCGGCTCAAGGCGGCCGAGTATTTCCTCGACGACGCCGAGGTGAAGTATCCGGACAAGGCCTTCACGCACTATATGCGCGGCAAGCACCACCTCGCGAAGGAGGACGTCCGCAACGGCATCAAGTCGTTTGAGCGCGCGTACGAATTGCAGCCCAAGGCCGCCTTCTGGGTCACCAATTTCAACATTCCGCTCACCGAGCAGCTCGCGCTGCTGTACTTCCAGATTCGCCAATACGGCGAAGCGGAGAAGTATTTCAAAAAAGCCAAGGAAGACTATCGCGAGCTGGGCAAGTCGATTCCGCTGCGTTTTGCGATCGCGGAGGTTGATTTGCTGGTGCAGCTCAACCGTTATCAGTTGGCCTATGACCAGGCCAATGACGTGCTGGCCGCCGGCCGCAATGTGTTGACGCCGGAGCAGCGCGCCCGGATCACGCAGCAGCGCGTCTACTGCTTGAAGCAACTCGACCGTCCGGAAGAAGTGAAGGCGGTGGTCGAGTCGGAGACCGTCGCGCAGGAGACCGTGCGCGGCCAATTGGTCGCGGCCCGCATCGCCGCCAGCGAGAAGCAGTATGACCAGGCCGAGAAGCTGCTGAGCGGCATCCTGATCAACCCCGAATCGAAGCAGTCCGAGCTGGCCGACGCGCTGCAGCTTTACGCGGCGGTGATGTCCGATTCCAACCGGCGTGAGGCGGGGCAGCGCTTCCTGCAGCAGCTTGAGGCGAAGGCGACCGTCGAGGATTACAAGCGCAGCATTCGTGGATTTTCGCTGATGCTGGCGGAGGCAAACCCCGACAAGCGCTCCAAGGTGCTGGAGGAATTCCTCAAGTCGGAGCCGGACGAGTACACCCGCTATTCCAACCTGGTGGTCTTCTATACGCAGCGCAAAGAGACGGACAAGGCGGCCGAGGCGCTCGACCAGAAGGAAAAAGTGCGCCCGGATGATCCGGAATCCAAGCAGCAGCAGTTCTACATGGCGCTGAAGCAGAAGAAGTACGATCGGGCCACGTCGTACCTGACCTTTTTGCAGAGCAAGAACGTCGACGGCGCCGAGGGCGCGACGTTCCGGGCCGAGCTGGCCCTGGCGCAGGGCCGTCCGGAGGAGGCGATTCGCGAGCTGAAATATGCGATTTCCAAGCTGCCGCGCTCGTCGAAGCTGCACACCGGCATGGCCCGGGCCTACATCGACATGAATCGCCGCGAGGAGGCGATCCAGCAACTCGATGAGGCGATCTCGATCAACCCCCGCGACTTCATCGCGCAGCGGAGCCTGTTCGTGCTCTTCCATCAGGCCGCCGGCCGCGCGATGGGCGCCGAGAAGGACAAGGCCGTCAAGCGCCGCGACGAAGCCATGAAGGCCACCGCGGTTCTGCCCGAAGCGGAGAATGACAAGGAATTCCAGGACATCAAGGAATACCTGGAGGAGGAGAGCAACCCGCGCGTCGCGATCGAGACGCGCGAGAAACGCCGCGCCCAGGATCCCAAGGACGTGGTCAACCTCGTCCGCCTCGGGCAGCTCTATGCCAAGCTCTGGGAGGAAGCCCACACCGGCAATCAGGATTTGGCGCCGCAACTCGGCACCAAGGCGACCGAGTGCCTCGAAGCGGCGATGGCACTGGAGCCGGGCAATTCCTATCTGATCCAGGTCTCGGCGGCCTTCTTCGGCTGGCGCGGCGACCGGGCCGCCGGCGAGAAGGTGCTCAACAACTATCTCAAGGCCGTGACCGGCACGGCGAAGATCTACGGCACGCTCATCATGGGCGGCATGTACGAGCAGCTTTTTGACTACGAAACGGCCGAGGCCAAGTATCGCGAAGCGATGGGCATGGTGAAGGAGATCGTCGGCAAGGACGGCCCGGACGCGGTTCGGCGGGCCGAAATTCAGGTCGGCTTCGAGACGATGGATTACTTCGCCCGGCGCAAGCTGCACACGAAATTGATCGAGACCTGCCGCTGGGTGCTGGAGCGGCTCGATTCGAAGAAGGAGTCGGAAATCCCGAGCATTCAACAGGCGCGGCTGCTCTTGGTCGACGGCTTGTTGAAGGCCAAGCAGATGGCCGACGCCGAGAAGGAAGTGCAGCAGTTCGTGAAGGATTACTCCGGCGACATCCGCGGCAAGATCGCCCTGGCCAGCCTGCGGCTCAATCAGAACAAGCGCGAGGAGGCGTACAACGATCTGACCGCGATCCTCAAGGACCAGCCGGAGAACGTCTGGGCCATGCACAACCGCGGAGTGGTGAGCCTGCAGCGCTCACGCTATACCGAAGCGAAAAACGACCTGGAGCGCGCGGCGGTGCTGATCGATCGCGAGCCGCGGCTGGAGTTGCCGCTGCGCTCGCGTCTGGCGGTGCTGTATGAGGCCATCGGTCAGCCCGATCTGGCGGAGAAGGAGCTGAATCAGATGCTGATTCTGCTCGACCGGCAGGCGGCCAGCTCCGAGGCCAAGGACGCGTGCGTCGATCGCATTCTGCGGCTGTATGTCCGCAGCGGGCGGCTGGAGGAGGCCCAGAAGGTCATCAGCGGCTATATGGAGAAGCGCCCGACGGATCCGATCTGGCCGTATTACTTCGGCAAGGTCAACGAGGATCGCGCGACGCAGGTGACATTCGAGGCGAATCTGGCCCGCCAGGCCGGCAATGCCTCGGTCGCCACGGCCAAGGCCAATGAAGCGCGGACGTTCTACGGCACGGCGGCCCGCTATCACAAGATGGCGCTGGAGCGCGAGGCGCAATCACGCGATCCGCGCGTCTTCACGCTGGCGACCACGGCGCAGATCTCTTCGCTGTGCAAGAGCGGCAAGCCGGCGGATGCCGTGACGGTCTTCAATCAGATACCGGCGGAGCGCCGCACGCCCATGATTCGCGCGAGCGCGGTGGAAGCTCTGGCCGCCACGAACAACGCCGCCAAGGCGACGGAGGAGGCGCTGGGCGCGTTTCTCGATGCCGGTCGCGAGAGTCTCGCGTTGACGCTGGGCGTGTCGAATGCGCTGGCGCCGCTGATGAATCCGCAGGATTTGGAGAATCTGCTCAAGCGCGCGTTTGAAACGGCCCGCGATACGCCGGAACAGTCGATGCGTGTCGGCGCCGCGCTGATTTCGCACATGAATCAGTCGGGCAAGCATCAGGATTCGGGCAAGTTCATCGACGCCGTGATAGGCAATGCCGCCTTCGCGAAATGGGAGGAGCGGGCGGATGTGCTCTTGATGAAGGCAGGCAGTCGCGAACTGGCGAAGGACCACGAGGGCGCGATCACCGCGTACAAAGCGATGATTGAGCAGTTCCCCAATGACCTGATGGCGCTCAACAATATCGCCTGGCTGCTGGCCACCGAGGTCAGCCGGCCCAAGGAGGCGCTCCAATACGCCGACAAGTCGCGGCAGCTTGCCCTCGACGACCCCGAATCAACCGCGGGCCGCAATCCGCGTCTGGCGGGTCTGCTGGACACGGTCGGCTGGGTCTACTTCAAGAACGGCATGTATCCGGAGGCCGTTGCGGCGCTCGAAGAGGCGCTCGTGTACGATCCCGACTTGCTGCCGGCGTATGACCACCTGGGCCAGGCCTATGTCGCTGTGGGTCGCAATGGCGACGCCCGGACGGCTTACAGCAAAGGTGTCGCGCTGGCGGAGAAGCTCGGCGAAGCCGGCAAGCCCTATCTGCAGCGCCTGCAGGAAGGTCTGCAAAAGCTGAAATGATGACGATGGTGCATGCGCCGCGGCCATGGCCGACGGCGCGGGCGACGCGGTTCGTGCGGTTCAAGCTCGCGGACCGCTTTCGTACGATAACGATTACGGCGGCGCGATGCGCCGCATTACCTGAGGTGAGACGATGAGCGTCATCGGCGATCCACAACAGATTGTTCGCTCCGGCGCGATGGCGCCGGGCTATCTGCCTGACATGCTGGAGCCGGGGCCGCTCGGGCCGCCGGGGGGAGGTCCGCCCGGCGCCGCCGCGGCCGGCGTGGGCGCCGGCGACATCTGGCGCATCATCATGCAGCGCAAGGCGATCGTCGCGATCACCGCGGTGGTGCTCTATGCGCTCGTTTGCATCGGCACGTTCATCGTCTGGAAGTTCTTTCCCGCGTTCCCGGCGGAGGCGTATCTCAAGCTCGAGCCGCCCAACCTTGAGCCGATGAAGCCGGTCGAGTCGATCGTCCCGAAGGAGTTCATCGAGACGCAGATTCAGACCGAGGCGGCGAGCATGAAGCAGCTCGACATCCTGCTCGATCTGCTCAAGCAGGAGCAGATCAAGAACACCAAGTTCTTCAAGTGGTATGACTCGCTCGAAGAGTGCATGTACGACCTGCGTGATCTGCTGGCGGTGTCGCCGGTGCGCGACAGCTATCTGATCAAGGTGCGCCTCGACACGCGCGACCCGAAGGAATCCACGCTGATCGTGAACACGCTGGTCGAGCGTTACCTGCAGCGCTACCGCGACCGCGAGAGCGACGACGTGGCCAAGAAGGTCGCGACGCTGAAGTCTTCGCAGGACGAAGTCGAGCGCGACCTCAAGAACTTGCGCAGCCGCGTCTCCGCGCTGCGCAGTCAGCGCGACATGCCCGCGATGGAAAGCGAGCGCATGGTGCTCGTCAACACGATCGCGCAGCTGAACAACTATCAGACCGACTTCCTCGCGCGGCGGGCCGACATGGAGGCGCAGCTCAAGAGCCTGCAGGGCGTCGATTTTCGCAACTTGCCGCTGTCCAACGAAATGCGCGTGCTGATCGAGATGGACCCGGTGCTGCGCATGTATCGCCAGCAGGTCGAGCAGTTTGACATCGAGCTGGGCGTCGTGTCGAAGCACAAGCTGGGCAAGAATCATGACGCCTATCGACTGCTGCAGGAACGCCGCCAGGCTTTTGCCGACATCGAATTCGCGCGGCGTGAAGAACTGATCAACGACTTGCGCGGCCGTCAGCAGGAGGCGCTCAACCAGGAATTTGCTCGTCTCAACAGCATGCTGATCGCGGTGAAGGATCAGCTTTCGCAGCACGAAGCGACGCAGCGCGACCTCGATAAGTCGATTCAGGAGTTCCAGAACCTCCTCAAGGACGAAGAGGTCAAGGTCATGCGCCTGAATGAAATCAGCTCCGCCGTCGTACAGGCCGAGCACTCACACGAACTGAAGAAGCAACAGGCCCGTCTGACCATCCAGAACCGCGCGGTCGACGCCTATGAGCCTTCGCGCCCGAATCTGCCGCTGTTCCTCGGTGGCGGTGCGGTGCTGGCGCTGGCCGGCGCGATCGGCCTGGCCTTCCTGCTCGAATTCACCGACAAGAAGGTGCGTACGCCGCTGGATGTGGCGCGCCACGGCCACCTCTCGGTGCTGGGCACGATTCCGCAGCTCGATGATGAGGAAGTCGAGATTGAGAATATTGAGGACGCCGCCCGCAAGGCGCCGCAATCGCTCTTGGCGGAGTCATTCCGGCAAGTGCGCGCCCATCTGACGTTCAGCGGTCCGAAGGAATCACAGCGCATCCTGCTCCTGACCAGCGCCGGCCCCGGCGACGGCAAGACGGCGATGGCCGTCAACCTCGCCGCGACTTTTGCGCAGAGCAATCAGCGCACGCTGCTGATCGATGCGAATTTCCGCAAGCCGGGCGTCCGCAACATCTTCGGCATCGCTGCCAACGAAGGGCTTTCGAACGTGCTGATCGGCCAGAAGCGCCTCGACGAGGTGATTCACAAGACCGATCTGCCGAACCTCGATGTGCTCGTGACCGGCCCGATGCCGCCCAACCCGGCGGAATTGCTCAGCTCGGTGCAGATGAGCGACCTGATCATGACGGCCCGCGGCAAGTATGACCGCGTCATCTTCGACGGTCCGCCGTGCCTGCTGGTCTCCGATGCACAAATCATCGCGACGCTGGTGGATGGCGTGATTCTGGTGGCGCGGGCGGTGCACAACAGCAAAGGCATCTTGAAGCGCGCCCGGGAGTCGCTCGATCGCGTCAACGCGCGCGTGCTGGGCGCGATTCTCAACGGCGCCGAGACTCGCGCCGGCGGCTACTTCAAGCAGAAGTATCGCGAGTTCTACGAATACACCGCCGACGAAACCGTTCCGCCGGAGCTGCCGGAAGACACGACCCGCGAGGCCGCGGCCAGCGAGGAGAAGCCGACAGCCGAAGCGCCGGCCGAAGGCGTGGACGACGTTTCCAACGACGACTTCCCGAAGACCGGCAAGAACTCGTAGTTGCCCCGGCTATCGATGGAGCATGCTGCCCGTGCGTCGCGCCCATGATTGAACTGGGCGAAGCCGTCCGCGGGCAGTTTGCTTTTTCGATAAGCCTGAGCGCGTTTTCTGATTTGCTTGTAGCAGAGCCGCGCCCGTCAGGAAGCGGAGATTCACGAAAAATCTAACCAGACGCTGGCGGTCGAAATTCGAACTGCCCCCCCCAACGTCGCCAATCGAACCGTTCACATACGATCGAAATCGAACCGCCCCTGACCGTCGAAAATCGATCGATCCCTCACGGTCGACATGCTGTCCGCTCCCTGACGGTCGCGGCTCTGCCAAACGAAACCGTTATGCTCAGCTTGAAATAGTCAGCGCTTGGCCGCACTGCGCACAGTAGCGCGCTTCGGGCGCGTTGACATGGCGGCAAGCTGAATTGCCGCAGATATGCGAATAAACGCCAAAACCCGCCGCGCCGGCTTGTCGGCGGCGGCGGCCCAGCGCCCAGTAGATGAGCGATAGCCCACCGACCAGCGCGGCTAGCGCAAAGAGGCAGCTCAGCCCGCCGCTTCTCATGCGGCCGCCGTGCGCGCAGCAGGAAAGAGCGCGTCGAAGTAGCGCAGCACGCTGCCGACGACGATGATCAGCACGACGATCAGCGACAGAAAGGTCAGCCTCCCGCGCGCCCCGGCCCGATAGCGTTCGCCCTTCTCCCCCGGCAAGACCAGCACGGTCGCGCTGTGAAACGCGATCAGCGCCAGGAGGAACTTTGCGCCGAAGAGCGCGTGGTAGATGCCCTTCGACGGGTGCGGCTTCAATTCGGGAATTTTGTAGAGCAGAAAATTGACCAGCCCGGTCAGCAGCAGCGCGGCCATCGCCAGAAAGGCGATCGAGCGCCAGCGCGCGGCGATCGCCCCGCGCAGGCCGGCCCGGCTGCTTTCATCGAGCGTCGCCAGGCTGGGCTGAAGCGCGAAACGCTGGAAAAAGACAGCGCCGGCCAGCGCCATCGCCGCGAGCAGATGCACCACGCGAATGGTGAGTTGCATCGCCGCGCTGTTTACGTCCGCGCCGCCGTCCACAGCCGCCAGGAGCATGTTCATGTCTGGGTATCCTGCGATGGGGCGGTCTCGGCGGATTGACGCCGCTTAGCCGCCGCCGGTTTCGCGTCCGCCGGTCGAACCGTGCGCCGGCCGGACCGCGTTACTCGATAGTAGACGCGATTCGGACGGCGTCGGCCAGATGGGCCGCGCGAAGCGAGCCGACGACGACGCTGACGACCGCTGGATGGTTGAGCGCAAAGCGCAACGCCGCCTCCGCCGGCAGCCGGCCCGCGGCGAGCGGCTTCTTCACGATCACTCCGACGCCGCGTGCCGCGGCCTCCGTCATCACCGCGGCATGAGAGCGATCCTCGAGGTGATACTCGATCATCAGGGCGTCGGCCCAGTCGAGGGCGCGCCGGGCCGACTCCGACGTCTTGCCCGACCAGCCGATCGCGCGGATGCGGCCGGCGGCGCGCTCCGCTTGCAGTGTCGCGACCACCTCGGTCTGGTCGTGAATCGCGAGGTCGTCGGCGTGGGCGTGCACGAAAACCAGATCGAGCGCGGTGACGCCGAGTCGTTGCCGGCTCCGCTCCAGGCTGGCGACGGTCGCGGCGCGGGAGAAGTCATACGAAGAGCGCCCGTCGGCAAAGGTCTCACCGACCTTGGTCGAGAGGATGAGCGCGGCGCGCGTCTCGGCGGGGGCGGCGGCGCGCCACGCGCCGAGTCGTGATTCGCTTTGGCCATATGCCGGGGCGGTGTCGAGGTAGCGAATTCCCAAGGCGCAGGCCGCATCGAGCAGCGCTCGCACCTCGGTCTCGCTAGGCAGGTCGTAGCCCTGCGGATATTTGATGCCCTCGTTGCGGCCGATCTTGAACGCGCCAAAGCCGATCGGCGAGAGGTGCAGTTCGGTCTGTCCCAGGCGTCGCAAGCGCATCATGTGGATGTTATCCGCGAGCGGAAAGGATGGACGGCGGGCAGGAGTCGTGGGAAGGTGGGAACGTAGGAAGGTGGACAAGCGCAGCGGGCAGCGCCGTTGCGTCGGCGGCTCCGTCCCCGACGCCGAGCCGGGTAAGCGCTGTGTCTGCGGCAGACGCCGTCGGCCACGGAGGGCCGACGCTACGGCGCGGCTCCGCAAGAGCGGAAAGTCCCATCAGCCCTGATCTACATTTTCATGATTTTCCAGAAAAGGCGGCCGGCGTCGCGGTTCGCCATAACGTTTCGGCGGAGTCCCACGGCGGCGTCGCAATCGCCGGACGGCACGCCGGGCCGAGCGCTGGGAGCATGGCCCGTGTCGCCCGCTGCTGATCGGCTGAGAGCGCCGGCGGCGGCAGCTCCGCCATGACGCGCTCGGCCAGGCGCGGCGCGAGCGCCAATTTCGTGGGCCAGGCGGTCACGATCGGCGGCTCGTGCCGGACGACAACGTCGCTCGGACGGCGGCCGCCGGGCGTGGCGGCCTCGGCCCGATCGACGCGATACGTGGCGAATTCGCAGCGGACCGGATCGAAGCTCGGCAGGCAGGCCCGCAACTCGCGCGCCGCATGCGCGCAGAGCGCCTCCGCCGTAAGCCGCACGCCCTCTTCGGCGACCTGCCCGCCCACCTGCCAGATGATCTGTCCGCTGCGATCGCGCACCGTCGTGATGGTCACGCGCGTCTGCGCGCCATCGGTGCAATGGCCGTTGAGCGCCGGCAGCGGTCCGCGCACGAGCACCATGTGCAGCGAGCGGCGCTGCGCCGCGTCGGCCGATAGTCCCAACTGCGCACGCAGTGTCTCGTTGCCCGCGCCCGCCGTCAGCACGATGCGCTCCGCCCGGAGGTTCAACGTTTCGGCGGTCGCGGCGCTATCGTTCCCGGGTATTTGGACTTCAAAAGCAACCGGCGTCACGGCGTGAGTTGGTGACAATCCCGGATGTGTCGAGGGCCGCCCGGTTGCATCACCGACCCTGCTTGCCGGCTCGGCGTCGCGGCAGGCGTGGAGCCGGAGCGATTCCGGCAGATAGCGGATCAGCCGCTCCCGATGCGGTTCGGCGAGGGCGGCCAGTACACCGGCCAGGTCGAAGACCTGCTCGTCCAGGCGGAAGACCTCACCGGGGCAGCCCGCCAGGGCGCTCGGCCAATCCGGTGGCTCAAGCCGCTCGGGGCGAACGCGCAGCCCCGCCCGCGCGCCCAGCATGCCCAGTCGCGAGGCCCACGTGCTCGTCCGCCATAGATGGCAGTGCGAAGCGCGGACCGCGTCCGCCGGCAGCGCGGGGCGGCGCGTGCCCGCGGCACACTCGCGCCAGATGCGCGGCATTTCGGCAATGGCGGCGGCGGATTCGGAGAAGAGGCCGTCGAGGGTGTATTTCAGCCCGCCGTGAATGATGCCCTGCGAGGCGATGGTCTGTCCGGCGCCGAGCGCCGCGGATTCGAGCAGGACCGCGACATAGCCGCGCTCGTGCAAGGCATCGAGCAGCCACAAGCCCGCGATGCCGCCGCCGAAGATGGCGACATCGACCGTGAGCGCGGACGTTCCGGACATGCCCGCATCGTCGAAGCCTCGCGCGGAGGTGTCAAGCGGCTGGGTTCTACCATTGCCGCGGCGGGAACATGAAGGTCACACTTCGCTCACCTTTGCGAACCTCGATCTGAAAGGGTTGCGCCGGCGCCGGCGCTGACCAGGTCGTGTCGTCGATCGTGGCCGGGCGGCGCGCGCCGTCGGCGGAGACGACGTGCACGGAGCAATCCGGGCGGACCTCGCCGCGCAGCGCGCCGCTTTCGCCGCGCTGCACCTGCCGGGCGTTGGCGACAAGGGCAAAGGGGGCGTCTTTCTGCAGGGCCAGCAAATACGCCACCATGCCCGCCTCAGATGGTTCGTCGGGTGGCAGCTTGACGTTGTTGCGCATCATGTCGACGATTTTTTCGCGCAGGACCGGCTCGCTCAACGATGCGAAGGACGGGCTGAAGAACATGCCTTCCGGGCCGTGACAGCTCGCGCACGATTGATGAAAGACGCGGATCGGCGGATGCCGCAGATCGGCGAGGTCCGCCGTGGTCGCCGCCTCCGCACTTGTCGCCGAGGCAGGCGCAGGCTTGGTTGTCGCGCCGGCGGTCGCGTCCGTACGGGCGCAGCCGCTCAGCCCGGCAAACGTGGCGAGCGTCAGCGCGCCCGCCGCTCGCACCATCGCCGCAAGGATGAGCGACCGGCGCCCACCGGCCCTGAATGGATCAGAAATCATGTGCTGGCTCTCGCGTGTCTTTTGGATTCATGATCCTGCATCGCCGCGCGCGGCTCACGTTTCCTGCGGCTGCAAGAGCGGCAAGTAGCTCTCGAAGCGCTCGTCGAGGGTCTTTCTCAGGGCGGGGTCGGGGCCGGGCTGATGGCCGCTCTTGTCGAGCACGAGCGCCTCAAACCAATTCACCAGCCGCTCCCAATCGGACAGGCTGATGTGCTCGCTGGCGATGCGCTTGCGCTTGGTGTCCATGTTGTGATAGTGGCCCAGCGCGACGCACAGCCCGGTGGCCTGATAGCCGTAGGCCAGATAGGCCGTTGATTCGCAGGTGCCGCCGTCCATCAATTTGCGTTGAAACGTGAATGAGCCGTCGCGCTGCGCGAGCTCTTTGGCGACGCGCTCGCAGAAGGCTGTCAGCGCCGGGGTGAAGATGCTGGTCTTGTCCCCGACGCGCAGGATCGGCCCATCGCCGATCGGTGCGTTGGCCAGCGCCTTGCTGGTTTCGATCGCGATGACAGGTGATTTCAGCGGAATGGTCTTGGCCCGCGCGGCCGCGATCGCGCCGACAAAGCCGACCTCCTCCGCACGTGTGAAAAGGGCATAGACGTCGGCCGCGGCCCGCCGCTCGCTCAGCCGCACAAGCAGTTGCAGCAATGCCGCGGCGCCGGCGATGTCGTCGCAGCCGCGCGCGTGGACGAGGCCGTCTTTCAGCTCCGGGTCGGGCAAGTCCCACATGCCGGGGGAATTCGGCTCGACAGGCCTGGCGATCTCGACCAGCACCTGTTCGGGCCGGCCGGTGCGGCCGATCATGCCATAGATCGGCGCGAGCTTGGAGATTTTGATCACGCGGCCTTTGACCCATTGATCACGGCTCCAGAAGCGCACGCGCGTGCCGGCGAAATAGTCCGGCTCGACCCAGCCACGGAACGCCGCCAGCAGTTGGCCGTCTTTCTGCATGCGCAGCGCGCAAAAACCAGGGTGATCGGTGTGCGCCGTGAAGGTGAGCGGCGCAGCCTTGGGCGGCTGATGGCGATAGCGCGCGAGCAGATTTCCCTGCGCGTCATACTTGAGCGTGACGCCCGGGAGCTTGCGACAGGTTTTCTCGATGGCATGCAAGACGGCATGTTCGACGAATGCGGCCGTGGGCAGGCTGAGCAGTTCGGCGAGCAGTTTAGGCATTTCCACAGACATCTCCAGATGCGCCGCGGGTTGAGGACGGGGCGCGGAACACGATACGCCGCCAGCCACGATGGGCCGACGATTCAGAGTCGGCGGCTGTCGCCGTCGGCCACGGAGGGCCGACGCTACAGAGGAACCCGAGCCGGGGCCGACGGGTTCGGGCTTCAGTGCTGCGGACGATTGTGTGTCGCGCGCACCGGCCTGCGCGACGCCGGCGCCAGCGCGCGAAACGGCGCGCGGTCGCTTTGGGCGGCGGTGAATTCTACGCCGGGCAGACGCCGCGCGAGGGCCTGCGCCAGCCGGAACAGGGCCGGGCGCTCACTGGCCCAGTGCCCCAGGCACACCGCGGCGAAGCCCTCGCGCTGCAAGTGCAAGGCCTCATGATGCTTTAATTCACCGGTAATGATGAGCGCATCGCGGTCGTGATAATCGCGCGTTCCAAACGCCCCCGCCGCCGCAACGACGTGGTTGAAAGTCCGTTCCAGCCCGCCCACGGTCGCGGCGCACGTGAGATCCGTAAAACCACGGAGGCGGGCGACCAGCTCGGGGCCTTTTGTCGGCGCCGCCAGCCGGCCGACCCTTCCCATCCCGATTTGTCCGCGGCCGGCGACGAGTTGTAAGGGATAGAGGTCGTATGCCGGCTCTTCATACGAATGCGTCGCGTGCAGCGCACGGACCGCCGCGCCGACCGCGGCGCGGGGCACGATCATTTCGAGGCGCTGTTCATCCACGAATTCCAGCCGGCCGCGCTGTCCAATCGTGGGGTGGCTGGCGTCGCTGCCGCGAAAGCTGCCGCGGCCGGCCAGCTCAAAGCTGCACTCGGCGTACGCGCCGATCTGGCCGGCGCCGGCCTGGGCCAGCGCGGCGCGCAACCGCGCCGCCTCGGTCGCCGGCGCAAAGACGACG
>CAYQLG010000071.1:0-22452 GCA_964418235.1 uncultured Planctomycetales bacterium | reverse complement strand
GCTGCGGCGGCCGGCCAGACAGCACAAGCGCCGCCGGCGCAGCCCATCCGCCGCGAGGCGCCGAAGGTCGGGCGCAATGATCCGTGTCCTTGCGGATCGGGCAAGAAGTACAAGCAGTGTCACGGCCGCGGCGTCGTGTAGCGAATGACGAATGCGGGCGGCACGCGCCCAGCGCGGCTTGATCCGAAGTCGGGCCGGTTTGATCTGAGGTGTGCATGGGTCGTTCGACGTATTACTCGCCGCTGTGGGGCGGCTTCCTGTTCACGCTGTTGGCGCATGACGTGGTGCGCACCGCTATTCCGGCGCTGGCCAAGCTGGAGGGCACGCCGTATTGGCTCATCGTCGGCGCGGTCGGCCTTGCCACGGGCATTTGGGCGCAGCTCATCATGATCGGCCTGCAGGGCTTTTCGGCCAAAGTTCTCCCTCTTCCCGGCGGCCGCTCCTATCGCGGCCCCGCCGCCGCCACCATCGGCGCGCTGCTCAGCGTCGGCGTCATTCTGGTGGTCGTCGGCCCCCTGCTCTGGCAGCAGAACATCATCCTGACCGGCAGTGGGCTGACCGTCCTCGGCGCGGCGAGCCTGATCGCCGCGGGCATCGGCTACGGCTGGAGCTGGCCCAGCGCCGTGCGTGACTTTCGCGAAGACTAGCGCTCGGCATTGCGAAGACTAGCGCTCCGTCATTCTTCGTCCGATGGGTTCGAACCGAAGGGGTAGCATGGGCCTCCGGCCCGTGCGTCCCTCAACCAACATCGGCCTGGATGCGCGCGGCAGTCCGAGGAATCTACGCTCGTCATTCGTCAATTGAAGCCTGACGAAGCATGAGAGCGGTCTCACTTCTTCTATCGTGTCGGGTGTCACAGCCTGCGGGCGACGTATCTACGAAGATTCGCCTTCGCCCACAAGGATACGCCGTCGGCCACAGAGAGCCGACGCTACAGACAACTTGCTGCAGCATCGCGTTTGCGTTGCGACCGGATCGATCATGCCGGCGTGAAATTACACGGCGGGCCGGCGCAGTATTGATCATTGCAGCCGCGATCAAGCCCGCACCGACCCGCTCTGCCGCTTCAAAGCTCGCATTTCCGCTGCGCGAATTGAATCGTGCGGCGGACGGAGCGAGCCAGGCCACGCCACGGCGCGCGTGGCCTGTGGCTCAAAGCACTAACGGCAATCGTCGCACGTCCCGGCGACCAGGCAGCAAACGAATGACTCGATGTCGTCGAAATTGACTCGTCCGTCGTCGTTGGTGTCGGCGTTGCTCCAGGTGCAATCGGGATATGCCTCGAGATAGCCCGCCTCGCCGATTAACGCGACGACAAAGCCATCGATGTCGTCGAAATTCACGCGGCAATCGCAATTCATGTCCGCGCGACAGCCGCGATGAATCGAGTTATTCTCCAGGAACCTGATCGGCCCGCCGCCGCGGCAGATTTCAATCAGCGGCGGCGAAACTCCGGCCACACGGACGCACGCCGGCGGCGCCAGGCCACCGTAGTTTTCAAGCCGGAACGGCGCCGTCGTCGGCCCGCCGCTCGGCAGGAACAGCACGCCGCATGGCTCGCTTTCGACCAGTCGCCCGCACAGATCGGTATCCGTCGTGCATGGGCCGATGCGCTCGACGGCGACACATGGCACAAAGCACGGCGACACGCAATCGGGATCAACCGTGCCGACCACGCGCACGCGGTCACCGGCCCGGAATGGACCCGTCTCGCTCAACAGGTAGGACGTGCTCGGATTGTCATCGGGGAAAAACACGAGGCACGGCGGCAAACGTCGCAACAACCCGCACGTGTCGATGCTGCGGCCGCACGAGACGGCGCGGCGGATCGAGTTATTGCGGATGCACGGCGGCGGCGTCGGGCAAGTGTCATCGCAGGGCCGCGGATCGAGCACGCCTGCAACCTGCACGCGATCGCCGATGCCGAAGCCGTCAAAGAATTCGAGCGTGTACGCCGGTCCCGCTTCAGTTGCGAGAAAGACGCAACCGGCAAAGCCTGAGACGATCGTGCCGCAGGCTTCGAGATTGGTGGTGCATTCGGCGATCGTGTTGTCGCGCAGGCACGGGATGAAGCAGAACGTGACGCAGTCCGGATCGATTTCGCCGCGCACAAAAACGCGATCGCCCGCGCGGAACGGGCCGACCTCCTGAAGCTGATAGAACTCACCGCTATCGGCCACGAAGATCAGGCATTCAAAGCCCTGTCGCAGCAAGCCGCAACCCTCGAACCGCCGCACATCGCAGCGCTCGATCGAATTGTTGCGCAAACAAGGCGGCGGCGTCGGGCAGGTGTCGTCGCAGGGGCGCGGATCGAGGACGCCGGCCACGCGTACGCGATCGCCCACGCCGAAGCTGCCAAGGAATTCGAGCGTGTACGACTCGCCCGAATCACTGGCTAGAAAAGTACAGCCGGCAAAACCGGAGACGATCACGCCGCAGGTCTCGAGATTGGTCGTGCATTCGGAGAACACAGCGCCGCGAATGCAGGGCAGGAAGCAAAATGAGACGCAATCCGGATCGATTTCGCCGCGGATGAAGACGCGATCGCCGGCCGCGAACGGAGCCGGGTTCTGCACTTGATATAGCCCGCCGCTGTCGGCGACGAAAATCAGGCACTCAAAGCCCTGTCGCAACAGTCCGCAGCCTTCCAATCGTCGCGGCTCGCAGCGCTCGATCACGTTATTGCGGATGCACGTGACAAAGCAGAATGAGGCGCAGGATGGATCGCGCACGCCGGCAACCCGCACGCGATCATCCGGACCGAACGCACCGTAATTGTCGAGCAGGTAGGTCTCCGCGCTGGCGTCGGGCTGAAACAGCACGCAGCCTTCCAACCCGCGAATCAGTCTTCCGCACGCGTCAAAGTCGGTCGAACAGGGTTCGATCGTATTCTTGACGATGCACGGATTGGGACAAATGATCGAGCAGATGGAGACCACCGTGCCTTGCACAAAGACCCGATCTCCGGGCCGGAAGGGACCATAGTTTTCCAGCGTGAACTCGCGCTCGCCCGGGTCGGCGCGAAAGATCACGCAACCTTCCAGCCCCTCAACCAGCAAACCGCAGCCGGCGAACTCAATCGACGGTTGCGCCGCCGCCGCCATCGCACACAATGCGACCATCGCCAGCGCCCATGAATTTCTTGTCTTCGTCATGGTCTCTACTCCCTGTATTCCAACACCCGCGCCACGCGTCGTCGAACAATGCGACGGCCTCTCACGCGACGGCGGGCCATACCACATGAAAATTCTTCAACGGCGCGAGACCCATATCGGCCCGAGTCGGACTCAGTCGCGCGCAAGCCGCGATTTCACAGCCGAAGCAAAGCACCCACACACAGGCCGCTTTCGAGCCATTCAATTGGAGCATGCGATTCAAATGGCTTCATCTGTGACGAGCCGATTCGCGCCCAAGATCCCTGCGCGCGGGCAATGGGGCCTATCCGGCGCAAGGCATTCATGCGAGGGCACGAAAGCCGGCATTGACGCATACCCTGATATAGCCCGATGAATCGACACGCCGCCGGGTTGCGACATCACCCTGCACACCGGACGATTCTGCTCACTTGTCTCACGCCAGTGAAACACTCGCCTGTTCTGATTTTGGCAGTGTACGCTTATCGCAGGACATACCCATGCGCTATCGCTCTCCAGCGTTCAGCCGCTCAGGGGACGGACCCGCCTCCGACCGGCGCGGCCGCGCGTGAAGGTCTGCGGCCCCATGTGCTCAGCGAACGCGCCACGATCAGGTAAGCTACGTCCCGACATGGCCGACAAACCCACCGGCATCGATCCGCCCGCCCCGCGCCGCCGAAAGAAGCGCGACCGGCGTCCCCCGCTGACCCGCCGACAGTTTCTCACGCGCGTGGGGCTGGGGGCCTTTGCGGCGGCGACGACGGGCGTTGGCGCGTATGGCCGCTGGGTCGAGCCATACTGGCCGGAGTTGGTGCGCCTGCCGCTCGATCTGCCGGGCATATCCGACGGGTTGGCGGGTTTGCGAATTGTGCAACTCTCGGATCTGCATATGTCGCATTACGCCTCGCCGCGCTATCTGCGAGCGCAGGTGCAGCGCGCCGCCGCCCTTGAGCCGGACATCTTCGTCATTACCGGAGACTTTCTGACCTACGCCCTGCCGGGGCAGATCGAGGACATCGAGGAATTGGTCACGCACGCAAAGGCTCGCTACGGCGTCTTCGCGTCGCTGGGCAATCACGACTATCACGAGAAATACGCCGACTTCCGCCAGCTCAAGATTCCGCCGCTGCAATCACAAGGCACCGCCGCCGAGAAACTGACCAGCGCGTTGGAGTCCAAGGGCGTGACGGTGCTGCGCAACGCGAGCACGCGGATCGTGATTCGCGGCGAGGCGCTGCAACTGGTGGGGATCGAAGACGCGCTGAGCGGCTACTACAACGCGGCGCTCTCATTCGCCGAGGTCGATCCCGATCGTCCGTGCATCACGCTATCGCACAATCCGGATACGTTTCCCGATCTGCAGAATCGGCCATGTGACTGGGTGCTGGCAGGTCATACTCACGGCGGTCAGGTGTGGCTGCCCTTCTGGGGACCGCCGATTCTGCCGATCCGAAACCGGCGTTACGCCGCCGGACTGTTTGTCGAAAATGGTCGCAAGATGTACGTCAATCGCGGGCTGGGCTTTCTGATGCAGTACCGGTTGAACTGCCGTCCTGAGATCACGGAATACACGCTGGTGCGGCGTTGACGGGCGGTTGATCGCCAACGCCGGCGACTCTGGTTGATGTTGCTGGTCAATGACGTTGCAACATTATGTAAATAAATGGGTTAGATCGCACATAGGGCACGTTGCCCCCCAGCTTCGAAAGCGGTTTTTTCGGCCATAGCGGCCCCGCTATTCGCCGTAACGTATGCTCAAATAACGATTTCTGTTTGACTCACCGAGCGCAGACCGGCATAATTCTCTCTCCAGACATTCGCCGAAGGAGAATTCATGGCCCGTGTTGGCTTGCGTCCATTGGGTGAAAAGGTGCTGATTCAACGGCTTGAGGCTGCCAGCAAAAGCGCCGGGGGCATTGTGCTGCCCGACTCGGCCAAGGAAAAACCCAAGCGCGGCAAAGTGCTTAGCGTCGGCGATGGCCGGCTGCTCAAGTCGGGCCAGCGTCGCCCGCTCTCGGTGAAGGCCGGAGATACCGTCATTTTCTCCAGCTACGCCGGCACCGAGGTCAAGGTCGACGGCGAAGAACTCGTCATCATGGACGAGAGTGACATTCTCGCGATCCTGGGCGGCTGATCGTCGCCGGATCGGCGTCGGGCAAGGAGGCCCGGCGTGACAACGTGTCGTGATGTCGAAGCAGGGATGATCGCATCACGCGTGTGAAGTGCATGGTCGTCATGTATTAAGCCCGTTCGGCTGCGGCCGGCAGGCGTCGACTTCGCGAAACCCGCAAAGCCGCCGCGGCGCGCACAACAAACGGCTCGGACAAGCGACTCGTGTTCTTCAAGGACGATCGCTTCGCGTGTGAACCCGCGCGGCGATCGGGCGGCGACGCGACGCGAAAAGGATCATCCCATGCCAGCAACGGTTGCATCCGAGGAACTCCAACGGGCCGTCTCCCACGCGGTCAACTTGGTGAACACGCATTCGGGGAATGCGTCAATTATGCTGCGTTTCAAGGATAGTGACGGCGCCGACATCGATTTTGTCGCGAATTCGGCCCGCCTCGACGGCGAAAAATTTCTCTTCACCGCGGGCTATGAGGAATACGCCGGGCTGATCGAAGAGCTTTCCGCCATCGAGGCGCGTCTGATCAATTAACCCTGCTCGCGCTTCACAGACAGCCAGAGTCGTGTGTAGCGGAGCCGCGACCGTCAGGAAGCGGAGCGTGAGTGAAATCCAGCCCTTCTTCCGAACGATCGCGGCGCAAAGCGCGTGAAATCAATTCTGCTCGCTTCCAAGAAACCGCGCTTGGTCTGTAAGCCACGATAAGATCATGCCGCGCCTGTACCCCCGCAGTCCGCTGCCCTACAGTTCTGCGCGTGTCACACAGCCCTCCTCAGACTACAGTCGGCGACGCGATTGCTTCGACGCCCGAGTCGGCGCCACGCCGTTCGAATTTGCACTGGCAGATCGCCGCGGGCCTCGTGCTCGGCACCGTGGCGGGGTTGATCACCAATGTCCTCGTTGCAAGGCTGGGCGATGAAGTCACCCGAAAATGGTTGAGCTGGATCATCGCCAACATCACCCGCCCGGTCGGCCAGGTCTTCCTCAATCTGATCATGATGGTTGTGCTGCCGCTGGTCTTTTCGGCGCTGCTGCTGGGCGTCGCGCGGATCGGCGATCTCAGCCGGCTCGGACGGATCGGGCTGAAAACGCTCGCGTTCACTCTGCTGCTTTCATCGCTGTCAGTCGTGATCGGTCTGACCATTGTGAACACCGTCCAGCCGGGCCGCAGTCTGTCTGAGCCGCAACGCCTCGCGTTGCGCGAGCAATACGCCGTCCAAGGCGCCAAGCCCGTCGAGCAGGCGCGACAAGCCAAGCCCCTCGCCCAAACGCTGCTCGACATCATCCCGCGCAACCCGATCCAGGAAGCCGTCGGCGCGCTCGACGGCAGTTCCCCCGGCGGCGGAATGCTCAGCATCATGTTCTTCGCGCTCTTTCTCGGCGTCGCCGCCACGATGGTCGGCGAAAAGGCTGCGCCGTTGCTCGCCGTGCTCGAAAGCGTTTACGAAATCGTGATGGTCGTCATCGCCATCGCCATGAAGCTCGCGCCGCTGGCGGTCGCGGCGCTGCTCTTTTCACTCACCGCCGAGTTGGGCGGTGGAATTCTCCTGACGCTGGCGGCCTATGTGCTGAGCGTCATCGGCGGGTTGGCGTTTCAGCTCTTCGTCGTCTTCACCCTGTTTGTCTACTTCACCACAGGAATGGGGCCGCTGCGCTTTCTTGGGCAAATCAGCGAGGTCATGCTGACCGCGCTCGGCACGTCGTCTTCCAACGCAACGCTGCCCACGTCGCTGCGCGTCACCGAAGAGCGGCTTGGGGTTCGCCGCGAGATCGCCGGTTTTGTGCTGACCGTCGGCGCCACGGGCAATCAGAACGGCACCGCCCTCTTTGAGGGCATCACGGTGCTGTTCTTGGCTCAGCTTTTTGGCATCGAATTGACGTTGAGTCAGCAGATCACCGTCGCCATCGCGTCGATCCTCGGCGGCATCGGCACTGCCGGCGTGCCGGGCGGATCGCTCCCGCTGATCGTGCTGATCCTGCAATCGGTCGGCGTGCCGGGGGAGGCGATCGGCATCGTCGTCGGGGTCGACCGCGTGCCCGACATGTGCCGCACGGTCATCAACGTCACCGGCGACATCGCGATCGCGACGGCCGTCGATCGGAGTGAGCGCGGCTAGCAGGGCCTGGGCCGGGGCCGCGGCCCACGCCACCGAATCGCAGCGGCGCGATCGCCGCCGACGCAATCCGCAGCCGGGCATCGCGCGAAATGCAAATCTCAACGCAGACCATGCAATTGCCGCGCGCCGCCGCGCTCCGTATACTCCCGATTTTCGCGGTTTCTTCACGTGGCGATCACGCCGCGTAAACCGGGCACAACACGGAGGCAGGCATGGCGACACAATTCGTCGGCGACATTCGGAATCTGGCACTCGTGGGGCACTCCGGCAGCGGCAAGACGCTGCTGGGCGAGGCGCTGCTCTTTCACACCGGCGTCACCAAGCGCCTCGGAAGCCCGGATGACGGCTCGAGCCTGCTCGATTACGACGACGAATCCAAGGAGCGCAAGGCCAGCACCGATTCTTCGGTCTTCTTCATTGACCACAGCGGCCACCGGCTCAACCTGATCGACACGCCTGGCGCGCCCGACTTCTGCGGGACGGCGATTTCCGCGCTGGCCGGTGTCGAGGCTGCCGTTGTCGTGATCTCGGCCTCCTCCGGCATCGGGGTGAACACCCGCCGCATGTTCAACATCGCCAAAGACTATGGCCTGGCCCGCATGATCGTCGTCACGAAGATCGACGCCGAAAACGTTGACCTGGCGGAGTTGTACAACAACATCCGCGAGACGTTTGGGCATGACTGTCACCCGGTGAACCTGCCGGCCGGCGGGGGCGCCAAGGTCATTAACGTCTTTGAGAACACCGAAGGCGCCAGCGATATCCTCGACGTCGCCCATGCCCATACCGAGTTGCTCGACGCGATCGTCGAGACCGACGACTCGCTGATGAACGAATATATGGAGACCGGCACCGTCACCCCTGACAAGCTCTCGCGGACAATCGGTCACGCCGTCGCGATCGGCCACGTCATCCCGGTGCTCTTCGTGAATTCCAAGACGGGCGTGGGCATTCCGGAACTGCTCGACGCCATGTACACGTTCGCGCCCTCGCCGATCGAGGGCGAGCATCGCGCGCTCGTCGTCGGCGAAGGGCCGGATGCGAAAAAATCGGCGATCGATCCGAAGCTCGACGGCGAATTCATCGCGCAGGTTTTCAAGGTCACGACCGATCCGAAGAGCAACATCAAGTATTGCATCGCGCGCGTCCACACGGGCACGCTGACGCCCGACGATCAGGTCTTCGTGAGCGGCGACCGGCGCGGGCAGCGGCCGGGCCACTTCTTCAAGCTGCGCGGGAATGAGCATATTGAGATTCCCAAGGCCGGCGCGGGCGACATCGTCTCCTTCGCCAAATTGGATTTCAAAATCGGGCAGGTGCTTTTCAAGAACGCGCACGACGGCACGATGAGCATGCCGCGCTTTCCCACGCCGATGTTCTCGCTGGCGATTGTGGCGAAGGCCCGTGGCGACATCGAGAAGGTCGGCGCGGCCCTGCATCGCTTTGCGGATGAAGACCCCTGCTTTCACTATCACCGCGACGCCGACACGCACGAGTTGGTCATCAGCGGCCTGGGCGATCAGCATCTGATCGTCATCCGCAGCAAGATGAAGCGCTACTTCAAGCTTGACGTCGATTCACACGCCCCCAAGATCCCCTATCGCGAGACGATCACACAGGCCGTCAAGTATGTCGAATACACCCACAAAAAGCAGAGCGGCGGCGCGGGCCAATTCGCCAAGGTCGCGATCGACATGGAGCCGACCGAGCGCGGCAAGGGCTATGAGTTTGCCGACAAGATCTTCGGCGGCGTGATCGATCAGGCCTTCCGCCCGGCGGTCGACAAGGGCTGCCGCGATCAGATGAAAAAGGGCGTCATCACCGGCTGTCAGGTGGTCGACGTGCGCGTGTCGCTGGTCGATGGCAAGACGCACCCGGTCGATTCGAAAGACATCGCCTTCCAGATCGCCGGCCGGCAGGCATTCAAGAAGGCCTTTGTGCAGTGCAAGCCGATCCTGCTCGAGCCGGTCGTCACCGCCGAAATCATCGTGCCGGCGCATAACATGGGCGACATCACGCGCGACATCTCCGGCCGGCGCGGTCAGGTCATCGGACAAGACATCATGCCCGGCGGGCTGGCGCTGATTAAGGCGACCGTGCCGCTGGCCGAAGTGGCTTCCTATTCGTCGCAGCTCAAGTCCGTCACCGGCGGCCAGGGCAGCTATACGATGGAGTTCTCGCACTACGACGTTGTCCCGCCCAATGTGCAGCAACAGATCATGGCCGGCTACAAGGCGGCGGAAGACGAAGAGGCCTAGTGTTTCGTCACAGTTGAATTTGCGGTTTCGTAACGTGGGACGCATGGGCCTCCGGCCCGTGCGTCCCACGACAAAGATAGGCACGAATCTCATGCCGTGACGTCGGAGTTCTTTTCCGCTTCATCCGAAAATTCAAGTTTGACGAAGCACTAGAGCGTTTTCAATTTTCGTCTGTCGCCTTTAACGGAGCCGCGACCGTAAGGAAGCGGAGATTCGCAGCAGTGCCCCCCCCTCCCAAACGAGGCTGTCGAGTTGCCTCGCGACGATGGTGGTTGGATCGCGATCGCGGGCCGGGCGGGGCGGGTTTCAGCCGCCGCTTTTTGCAACCCGCGACATGAAGAACGCCTAACAAACACAGGGGTGGGA
The DNA here is from genome assembly GCA_964418235.1 of uncultured Planctomycetales bacterium. GTDB lineage: Bacteria > Planctomycetota > Phycisphaerae > UBA1845 > Fen-1342 > CAYQLG01. The sequence goes on along the minus strand of CAYQLG010000071.1, from coordinate 12,452 downwards.
CTGGCATCTGGCCCTGTTCCAGCAGGCTGGAAGCCTGCTCCACCCGAATTGGTTCGGCGCAACGGCACACGGATCATCGCGGCGGCACTGAAGGCCAACCCGCGCCATCGCGCAACGAGCCATTCCCGTGCAAAGCATGAGCCGAATCGCTTCCTCGCGGTCGCGATTCGGTTTGAACGCGCGGCTCGGCTTGCGGGGAGGTTTATGGGCGCGGACTAATGTCCCGCGGCGTGACGACCTGTACCGACTCGGCCGGGACCGGCGCGCGATGGGCAGTCGCGGTGGTGGCAGCGGCCGTCGGAGACGGCCCGGCGGGCGTAGTGGCGGCGGGTGTCGCGACCGCAGTTGCTGCGGCGGGCGGCAAGGTCGCGGAGAGCGACGGTGCGGGCTGAGTGGAAGGCGAAATGGTCGGCAGTGACGAATTCGTAGCACCGCCGGTCGGCACGTCCGAAGCATCCACCAGATTCAGGGAACGGATGACGGCCGGCCGGGTTGGTCGATCGCGAACATCCGTCGGAATCGCCGCCAGTGCCTGCAGCGTCCGCACGCTCTCTTCATCGTCGGCTTGTCCGATGACCGAGTAGGAGCCGTCGAGCGTCTCCGCCCGTCCCAGCGTAATGAAGAATTGGCAACTCGCGCTGTTGAGGTCGCTGGGCTTTCGTGCCATGGCGAGCGTGCCCAGTTGGAAAGCGTGCTTGTGAAACTCAGCGGGCAGCAAGCGCCCATCCGGGCGAATGCCGGTGCCGTCGCCGCGCGGACAGCCGCCCTGAATCAGGAAACCCGGGATGATGCGGTGAAACGAACGGCCGTTGTAAAAGCCGGCCCGGACCAATTCGAGAAAGCTCTCGACGTTTCGCGGGGCCTCGTCATAGAACAGCCGGAAGTTGATCTTGCCCGCGTCGGTCACGAGGATCGCCGTTTTGCGCGCCTCGATGCGAAACTCGGCGGTGGCCGTGCGGCCGCGCTGCCCGAATGGCCGCCATTCGACCCGGTAGAACCCAGGATAGCGCACCGAGCGCAAGGCCTCGCGCAAGTCCAGCTCGGTCCCGAGCAGGGCCGTCGGCGCGAGCCGTACAACATGTTCTGCGCCGGGCGGCTCGGGGGTGGCCTGTGATAGCGTGACAGGCACGGGTTTCTCATCATTGAAGGCGACGAACAGCTGCGCCTCGACCCCGCTCAATCGGCTGAAAGGAAGCCCGACGCCGCTGACGTCTTCCGGCGGTCCGCTCAACGGCACATCGATGGGAATCGCAGTCGGGTTCAGCAGCAGGAAGCGAATGGGGACGGCGCTGTTTGTCCCATAGAGCGTCTGAACCGGCTGAACGACCGGCTGGAGCGCCTCGATCCCGCCTACCGGCGCCGTTTCAGCGCGAGTAGCCAGCGCCGTGCCAAGCTGCACAACCGCCAGGCAGAGCCATAATTTCGATCGCTTCGTCATGCCTGTTCCGAACCTCTGCGCCGCCGACGCGGGCGGCTCCACGCGTCTAGGGGGTTTTACACGCAGCGGGCCGATTCGTCGCTCCTGGTGCGAAAAAAGATGCCGGGTTCGGGACGGCGGCTATTCGGCCAGCCGGGCCATGTCGGCCTCCGACAGCTCAAAATTGCTGTAGACGTTCTGCACGTCGTCGTGCTCTTCCATGGCGTCGACGAGCTTCATCATTTTTTCCGCCGCCTCGCCGGTGAGCGTGACGGTCGTACCCGAAGTCATTGTGATCTCGGCGCTGTCGGGCTTGATGCGGGCCGCTTCGAGCGCCTTACGGACGGTCTCGAAGACCGCCGGGTCGCAGGAAAGCTCGAACGCATCGCCGCTGTCTTTCACGTCATCGGCGCCGGCTTCGAGGGCCAGGTTGGTCAGGGTCTCTTCATTGGTCTGCGACTTGGGCACGATGAAGACGCCGCGCTTGGTGAACATCCAGGCGACCGCATTACTGGCGGCCAGGTTGCCGCCGCTAATTTCGAAGAGCTTGCGGATTTCAGGGGCGGTGCGGTGGCGGTTGTCGGTCAGGACTTTGACCATGATCGCGGCGCCGCCGGGGCCATAACCTTCGTAGAGCAGCTCTTCGATCTGGTCGGCCCCGAGCTCGCCGGTGCCCTTTTTGATGGCGCGCTCGATCGTATCTTTGGGCATGTTCTCGGCTTTGGCGGCGTCAATCGCATAGCGCAGCGCGAGATTGGAATCGGGATCGCCGCCATTGCGCGCGGCAATGATGATCCCGCGGGAGAGCCGGCTCCAGGCACGCCCGCGGCGCGCGTCGGTGACGGCCTTGGCCCGCTTGATTCTGGCCCAATGGGAATGTCCTGCCATGCCATGTCCTTTCGGGCAGCACCCTTTGCCCTGCGGCCGCGCCGGACCGCGCCGCGCATCCACACGGGCGCGATGCGCCACCGGTTGCGGCGGCGACTTTCGATCACTGTGCTAGTTTACGAACAACTGCGCCGCGCGCGAAGTGTCGCCGCGCCGGCGCGCCGGTTCGCGGGTTGCATCCGCGGCGGGGCGGAATGTTCTCCCTTGCCCGATCCTTTCGGCAGGCGCCCCCGCACGGATGTGTTGGTAAAAAAAGACCGGTCGGCGCGACGTTGTGAAACGCCGTGACGACCGGCTGATTCGTGCTCCGGCCAGAAATCTGGCCGGCAAAGCGGCGGACGACACGCCGTGGCGCCCGTCCGCCCAACCCGGAAGCTAGCCCGTCTATCCGCCGATCAGGATGCTGACAAAGGCATCGATGTCGTCGAAGTTGACGGTGCTGTCGCCATTGGCGTCGCCCAGGAAGCGATAGCAATTGGGATACGCGGTCTGATACGGCACGTCGCCGACGAGCGCGGTTGTGAAACCGTCGATATCGTCGAAGTTCACAATGCCGTCGCAATTGAGATCGCCGGGGGTATAGGCGATCGTCGTCGTGACCGCGACATAGTCGGTGCACATGCGATAGAAAATCGAGCCGGTGCCGCGCTCCGAGTAGGCCAGCAACGTGACCTGACCATTCGCGCCGTTGATGTAACGCGAGATGTTGCTGCGGATGTTGGCGCTGAGCACCGCGTCGCGCCGCTGGAAGGCGGCGTTGTCGGCGTGACGGTTATCGCCGAGCAAACCGCGGCCGTCGGCCCACTGGTTGGCCACATAATCCCAGATGTACAGCTCCGCCTGGCTGCAATCGGTGATGAAGCCCTCCCACTCAATCCGCAGGTTGTCGAGGAGGTTGATCGGATCGGTGACGGTGAATTCAAAGATGTGCGTCGGTTCCTGGCCGCTGCTCGCCGTCGAGGAGTTGTAGCGGTTCGGGTCGGTCTCGCTGGCGAGCGTCGCATTCGACGTCGAAATCGCCGTGTATTGCGCAGCCGACAGCGCCGTCGCGACCGCCGCGGGCCGGCGCGTCAGATTCACGACCGACCAGGAACTGGTCTGGAAGCCGAAGCCGAACTTGTCGACGCCGGCGCCGGTCGAGAAGTCATAGACGCGACGCGCGCCCGGCGCGATCGTGAAAACCGTGTCGCTGGTGGCTTCGCCGGTGTTGAGCGCCGGATCCCGGGCGACGACGCGCACACGGGCATTGGCCGAGTAGAGCGCCGGCACGGCCCAGTCAAAGCTGCCGGTGTCCGGCTGGCTGGCGGCGATCAATTGCCATGGGCCGCTTTCGCTGGTGCGGTAGTACAGATCGACGTTGGCGATCGACTGATTGTCGGTCGCTTCCCAGCGAATCTTGTGAGTCGCGCCGGTCGTCAGCAATTCGCCGCCGTTGGGCGACACGACCGTAACAGCCGGGGCCGAATCGGTGCGGCGCGGCACCTGCTTGATGATGCAGTGAATCGCGCCCGCCGCCGGAATGATGTCAAAGCACGCGATCGGAACGATGCTCACGCCCGGGCCGGCGGCATTCTGCCAGGCGGTCAGAGCGTAATTATCGTAGGGAACATAGGTCGAGCTGAAACCAAGCCCGCCGAATGCCGAACCCGTGCCATACTTCGGCGTGAAGATGCGGTTGTTGACGCGGAAGGCGTTGGCATACGTGAAGTGCGTGCCGCCGCTCGACCAGGCCGGCAGTCGCGTTACGGCGAAACCGCGCGTGGTCATGTAGGGCACGGCGTTGTCGGCGATGTCGCGCGCCGTCACCACCGGCGAGACGGCCGGATTGACCGCGCCCGGGACAGCCGCCAGGCCCAGATCGCCCATCGTGAACTCGCTGATCACGACGCTGTCGTCATCCACGAGGTAGAACCACATGTCGATGTGGCCGGTGCCGTCCACACTGAAGGGGAACTGCGGCAGGATGTTCAGCGTGTTGATGCCCTGATACTTGTTATAAAGCTCGCTGATGAACGGATCGGTGAAGCCGGGATTATCCACGCGGATCAGACCGGTGCACCAGCCGCTGCCGTTCGGACCGGGCTGGAAGTTTCCGCCGGAGTAGTACAGCGGGATGTCGAACGTCTGCACGCCGTAGAAGTCATCGCCGGCGAGGGTCCCGGAGAAGTTGTCGTTAGGGCGGCCCGGATAATAGTGGCTGTCAACAATGACGCGCGTGCCGTCGAGCCAGATGAAATGCGGACCATAATCGCGCGCCCAGATCGAATCGTTGGGCTGAATGATGAAGCGCACCTTGCTCATGTCGGCGCCGGCTGAGGTAAAGCGGGTTGTCGCTTCAGCCTGCTGGCTGGCCGCCCCGATGATGACGTACGCGATTTCATCGAAACCCGGACGCGTCAGCTCCGCTACCAGGTCGCGCACGACGTTAGGCCAGGCGCCGGTGTTGTAACGGAACAGGACGCCGTCAGATGGGCTGTACTCCGGTGGCGAGGCAATGTTGCCGCTGGGCAGCTCATTGCCGCTGACAAACTGAATCTCTTCCGGGAAAAGCGACTGATTCGGATCATAGGGCCGAATCTGATCGCGATAGCGCGGCAGCGGGCCGTAGGCCGTGTCGTTCCAACCGGTCTCGGTGAACTGCGGCGGAGTATCTGCCAGCGCCACCGCGGTCAGCGCGACCCCGACCGTCAGCGAACCCAAGTACGCAATCTTACGCATTCGTCATCCTCCAAGTCCTTGTGATTTAGCGGTTTGCACTCGACATGCCGGGTGAAACCATGCGCATCGTCAGCGTTCGGCTGCCCATCCATCTTAGTGTACACGGACGCGACCGCCGCCGACAAGAGTAAAGCTCGCAACGTACAGGCAATAACACGCTCATATTCTGGGGCTTGCGAGGACCTCGAAGACCGCCGTTCGAACCTGCATCGGAGATACTTCAACGACCGCGCTTTGCCTCGTGCCGCGACCCTGATCATGGATTCTTACCTGCCCCCAACGAATGATAGGGGCAGATCCGCGCTGGCCAGCCGCGGCAGCACGGTGAAGATAGCCCTGTTACAGAAGTCAGTTCTTCGAATCGGGTGAAGTTGCCGGGTTCGAATCTTATCCCGCGCTGCCGGCCATCATCGAACCGGCTGCACGGCGTGAGCACGCCAGCGCTGGAGGGCGAGCCAGGTCGTCGCTTGCGACCATTCCTGAACAACAATAATCACACGCAGAAAACCTGCTCTTCGCGCATTTTCAGAATTGCTCTTTCGCTTGGCGGAGCCACGACCGTGAGGGAGTGGTTAGATTCGCCAAGAATCTCCACTTCCTGACGAGGCTGTCGAAATACTCCTGCGAAGGCGCGCCGAATGCTTGGCGCAGCATCAGACCTGGGGTTTCGATGCGACGCTAGGTGATCGGAGGGCTGTCGAGCTTGATTTTGACAAGTATTTCGACAGCCTCTGACGGGCGCGGCTCCGTTAAAGGCGACAGAGAAAAAAATTGAAAACGCTCTAGATAAAGCGGGTGCGGTTTCGTGGCATGCGCTTCACGACGGGTCGCCTTAAAAAAAACCGTGACCCGTGAAATTGATTGTAGGTTGTTTATTTACAATATGTTAAGAATTTTTCTGATTGGCTGCTGTGGGATTATTCCCAGAAAAAAACGCACGGCGCGCCGGTTTTGCGCCGGACTGTCGCTGTTTTGGGTGACGCGCCTGCACACGCCCGGAAGCGAGCCTGATGATCTCCGGCGAGCGGGCAGCGCGAAGGAGTACCGAGATGCACTTTTCAGCCGTTCGTGCCATCGAAGCAACCCCCGACCGTCCGATTCCGGCCCCGCGCCTCGCGGTTGCACCCAGCGCACCGGCCAAGAGCGCGGCGGGGAGCGACCTGTTCTCCGCTGACGTTTGGGATCGGCTCGGCGGAGCCATGCGGCTCTCGGCCCGTGAGTTGGAAATCCTGCGGGCGATTTTTGATGATCAGAAGGAATCGGCGATTGCCTGGTCATTGGGCATTTCGCCGCACACGGTTCATACGCACATTGAGCGGATTTATAAGAAAGTCGGCGTCGCGAGCCGGTGCCAGTTGCTCGTGCGCGTGTTCGCGCAGTCGCGCTCGATCTAGCGTGATCCGCGATCGACTGGTTTGCCGGCGGCGCCGCGTTCGCGGCGCCGGCGTCACGAATCACCCAAGGCACGAGATCACCAGTGCCGGACCGAATGAAAAACCGGAATTTGTCCCCAACGCGCCGGCGCTTGCCTGGAGGTGGTCTCCACCGTCGGCGCTGCGGCGTTGCAGGTCTATGTGGAGAGAATCCATGAGGAAGTTGCACGAATGCGCACGCCGGCCAAGCCCGGCGGAGCCGTGTTGTCGACCCACACGTCGCACACGGCTGTCTGCCTGGGCGGCAGGGCTGTTGGCCTGCTGCCTTGTCGTTCCTGTAAGCGGGGGAAATCTGGCTGAGGCGTCTGCTGAACTGGTCACAATCGACTCGGTCGATCCCGCCGGCGACGGCGGTGAAGGTATCGTGCTTGGCGCCATCGAAGCGCAGCCGATCCCGTTTCCGATCACGATTCTGCCCGGCGCGATCACGTCATGTCCGGCGGTGCTGACGCGCTGCCCGACGATCCGCACGCGCTGCCCGGTGATCCAGACGCGCTGCCCGTCGATCCGGACGCGCTGCCCGGTTGTTCAAACGCAGTGCCCGACGCAACTGACGCGCTGCCCGGTGCAGCGGACCGTTTGCCCGTCGGAGCAGACCTGGTGTCCGGTCGTAGAAACCCGCTGCCCGCCGGTTGAGACGCGTTGCCCGTCGGCCATTACCCGTTGCCCGACGTTGATCACGCGCTGCCCGCCGGTTGACACGCGCTGCCCGGTGGTTGAGACGCAGTGCCCGCCGGTCGTGACGCGCTGCCCGCCAATCGAGACGCGCTGCTCGCACGCCGACACGATCTGCGTCGGTCACGACACGTGCTGTCCGATCGTCGAGACCCGCTGCCCGGTGCAAGAGACCCGTTGCCCGCCGCAGGAGACGCGTTGTCCGCCGACGCAGACGCGCTGCCCCCCGGCGGTGACGCGCTGCCCGCCGCAGGAGACGCGCTGCCCGCCGACGCCGACGATGTGCGGCCCGATCGAGACGCAGTGCCCCGGCGCACCGACGCGCTGCCCGGCGGTAGCGACGCAATGCCCGGCTCTTGAGACACGCTGCCCGCCGACGGACACCCGTTGTCCGCCGGTGATCTCGCGCTGCCCGCCCGAGCCGACACTGTGCTCGGTGACGGCGGCGACGATTTGCCCGGTCGAGACGCGCTGCCCGGCGGTTCAGACGCGCTGTCCGGTATTGGAGACGCGCTGCCCGCCGTTACAGACGCGCTGCCCGCCGACGCCGTCGATCTGCTCGATCGGCGCGCTGACGCAGTGCCCGGTCGAGACGGCCTGCCCGCCGGTCGATACGCGTTGTCCGCAGGTGGACACGCAATGTCCGCCGGTAGACACGCGCTGCCCGCCGTTCGCGACTGGCTGCCCGCCGGCCCCGACGATTTGCATCGATGCGCTGCCGACACATTGCCCGGTTCCGACGCAATGCCCGGCGGTTCGCACGCAGTGCCCGCCGATTCCGTCGCACTGCCCGCCGGCCCCGACGATCTGCGTCGATGGCGCGGTGACGCTGTGCCCGGTTGAGACTTCATGCCCGGCAGTTGAAACGCGCTGCCCGCCGCAGGAGACGCGCTGCCCGCCGATCGCGTCGCGCTGCCCGCCGGCGCCGACGATCTGCACGACTGGCGCGATTCCGACGTTCTGCCCGCAAGAAACGGTTTGCCCGCCGCTCGACACGCGCTGCCCTGTGGTTCAGACGCGTTGTCCGCCGTTGGCTTCGCTGTGCCCGCCGTCCCCGACGATTTGCATCGCGGGCGCAGTGACCCAGTGCCCGATTGAGACGCGTTGCCCGGCGGTCGATACCCGTTGCCCGCCGCTTCAGACGCGCTGTCCGCCGGTCGATACGCAGTGCCCGCCGCAGCCGACGCTGTGCGGCATCGGCGTGCTGACGCAATGTCCGCCGGTTCCGACACGCTGCCCGGCGATCGATACCGAGTGCCCGGCGGTTGATACCGCGTGCCCGCCGGTGGATACGGCGTGCCCGGCGGTGGATACGCGCTGCCCGGTGATCGACACGCGTTGCCCGCCGGTTATCACGCGTTGCCCGCCGGTGGACACCCGCTGTCCGCCGACGCCGACGCTCTGCGGCATTTCGATCCTGACGCAGTGCCCGGTTGCGACGCAATGCCCGGCGGTGGATACCCGCTGCCCGGCGGTTGACACCGAGTGCCCGGCGGTTGATACCGCGTGCCCGCCGGTGGATACGGCGTGCCCGGCGGTGGATACGCGCTGCCCGGTGATCGACACGCGTTGCCCGCCGGTTATCACGCGTTGCCCGCCGGTGGACACCCGCTGTCCGCCGACGCCGACGCTCTGCGGCATTTCGATCCTGACGCAGTGCCCGGTTGCGACGCAATGCCCGGCGGTGGATACCCGCTGCCCGGCTGTTGACACCGAGTGCCCGGCGGTTGATACCGCGTGCCCGCCTGTCGATACGGCGTGCCCGGCGGTGGATACGCGCTGCCCGGTCGTTGATACGCGTTGTCCGCCGGTCGATACGCGTTGTCCGCCAGTGGACACCCAGTGCCCGCCGACGCCGACGGCTTGCAGCATCGGCGTCATTACGGCGTGCCCGCAGGTCACACAGTGCCCGGCGCAGCAGACTGTTTGCCCGTCGCTGGTGACGCGCTGCCCAGTGATCGATACGCGCTGCCCGCCGGTTGATACGCAGTGCCCGCCGCAACAGACGGTCTGCCCGGCGTTGGATACGCGTTGCCCGCCGGTCGATACGCGTTGTCCGCCAGTGGACACCCAGTGCCCGCCGACGCCGACGGCTTGCAGCATCGGCGTCATTACGGCGTGCCCGCAGGTCACACAGTGCCCGGCGCAGCAGACAAGGTGTCCGGTGATCGATACGCGTTGCCCGCCGGTAGACACGGCGTGCCCGGCGATCGACACCAACTGCCCGGCGGTTGACACAGCGTGCCCGGCTTTGGATACGCGCTGCCCGGTAGTCGGCACGCGCTGTCCGCCGGTTGATACGCAGTGCCCGCCGGTCGATACGCAGTGTCCGCCCTTCCCGACGATGTGTGGACCGGCCATTGAGACGCAGTGTCCGTTCGAGACGCTCTGTCCGGCGCTCGAGACGCGCTGCCCGATGATCGAAACGCGCTGCCCGCCACACCCGACGGTGTGCAGCGCCGGTCTGGTGACGGAGTGCCCGCAGCAGACGATCTGCCCGGCAGAGCCGACGTTCTGCCCGCCGACCGCGACTGAGTGCCCGCCCGGCCCGACTGTGTGCTCCGGCGGCGCGGTGACACAGTGCCCGGCGCCGACGCAGTGCCCGGTCGTGCTGACGCAGTGCCCGCCCGGCCCGACGTTCTGCACCGGTGGCCAGCCGACGCAGTGCCCGCTGGCGACACGTTGCCCGCCGCAGCCGACGCGCTGCCCGCCGCAACTGAGCATCTGCCCGCCGCCTGATCCGGCCGGCGGATGCACGGTGCGCATGGACGGCAAGACGAATGCGCCAGCGGAAACACTGCGCGCCAAGTCGGCATCGGATGTGAATCCGGTGCGCGTGCCGTACGTGGCGCTCGCGCGCGTGTAATTGTTTGAGCCTCCTCGGGATGGCCTGCCCTGACACGCCGTCGCGCCGCGGCCGCCCGCCGTGACGCGGCTGAGAAAATCAGGGCCGTGCAATCTCCCGCAAACCGGCCGGCATGAGGCGTAACGCCGCATGTCGGTCGGTTTTTTTGTCCGCTGCTTATCTTCTTTCTTGTCATGCGGCCCGCCTCCCGCTCGCGTCTCGATCACTTTGCGCCTCACTGGCATCGCACGCATCACCCGCGCCCTTGCGAACCAGATTGTGCCGTCGCGTCCCACATCGCCCGCGCCGCGGCAAATGACATCACCCGCGGCTGCGTCAGTCGCTGCGCCCACAGCACCAACCGCGCGGCTCACCTCCGTCTGCCGAAATCCAGCCATCCGATCTTCATTCCTTCATCAACCCGGACCGACCCTCCCATTCAGCACGCAAACTGATCGGCGCGATGCGCTGAGTATTTCGATAGGCTTTCATGGGCGCGCCGCGGTTGACGTGCTAGGCGCGGTTCATGGACGGTTCATCGGCTCGGCTCAATTTCAAGCCCTTGCTCGATCCTGCAACTCCCATGTCCGTGTACGACGGTCCTGATACTATGCTCGCATGCACACGCTTCTCGATGTCTTCGAAAAAACCTGCGCGGCGCGCGCCGATCGCTCTGCTGCGGCGGATCAGAGCCTGATGCTCGATTACAAGTCGTTTCGCGCGGTGGCGGCGGGGCTGGCCGAGCGCATCCGCGCGGGCACGTCGCGGCCGCGCGTCGGCGTGCTGGCGCCAACCTCGGTCGCGGGGGCGGTCGCGTTATTTGCCGCGTGGTACGCCGGCAAGACGCCCGTGCCCCTGAATTTCCTGCTTTCGCCGCAAGAGCTGGCAAAGATCGTGCGCGACGCAGACCTCGATTTTGTCCTGGCGATCGATCGCTTCGCGCCGCTGGCGGAGGGCATCGGCCTGAAAACGCTGCTGCTCAGCGCACAGACGATGACACCCGCGGCGCCGCGCGTTCCGGACGCCGGCCCAGACGACCTGGCCGTGATGATCTACACCTCCGGCACCTCCGGCGATCCGAAGGGCGTGATGCTCAGCTTCTCCAACCTCGTGCAGAACGCGCACGCCTGCATTCAATACGCCGACATCACGCCCGACGAGGTTTTTTTCAGCGTCTTGCCGCAGTTTCACAGCTTCGGTCTGACGGCCATGACGGTTGTGCCGCTGCTCAACGGCTCAACCGTGCACTACCAGCCGCGCTTCAGCCCCGTCGCGCTGGTCAACACGGTGCAGGAGAAACAGGTCTCGATCATGATGGCGATCCCGAGCATGTACGGCGCGCTGGCGATGATGAAATCGACCGAGCCGGACGCCTTCCGCTCGGTGCGCTTCGCGGTGAGCGGCGGCGAACCATTGCCCGCGCGCGTCGCAGAGCTCTTCGAGCAGCGCTATGGCGTACGCATCTATGAGGGTTTTGGCATGACGGAGTCGTCGCCGGTCGTGTCGCTGAATATCCCGACGGCGCATCGACCGCGCTCGGTGGGGCGGGCGATTCCCGGCGTGTCGGTGCGCGCGGTCGAGCCGGGGACGAGCGTCGGCCTGCCCGCCGGCCAAGATGGCGAGCTGGTCATCTCCGGCCATGGCGTGATGCTCGGCTATCACAATAAACCCGAGCAAACCGCCGCCGCCATCAAGAATGGGGAGCTGTACACCGGCGACATGGGCCACGTCGACGCCGACGGCTATGTCTTTATCACGGGGCGCATCAAGGAGATGATGATCGTCGGCGGCGAGAATGTCTTTCCGTTCGAGATCGAAAGCGTCATCGGTGAGCATCCGGCGGTCGCCGAGGCCGCCGTCATCGGCATGCACGATGATGTCCGCGGCGAACTTCCGATCGCTTTTGTGCTTTTGAAAGATGGCGCAACCGCGACCGACCTGGAGCTGCGCGAGTTCTGCAAGGGCAAGCTGGCGGGGTACAAGATTCCGCGCGAAGTGCGGATCGAAACCGACCTGCCGCGCGGCCCGACGGGGAAGATTCTGAAGCGGGCGCTGAAAGAGCGGATCGCTAGTAATAAGTAGCTGTTGACAAGCATTTCAAGAAAAGAAACGCCCCGCGAAAACGCGAAGCGTCGGGACGGAGACCAGGGCAACCGCATTCTAAATTTTCTGCCGCGAACGGTAGTCTGGCGCAAGGGATATACCGCATTTCTGAGCATCCAGCGTGGGTGAGTCGCCGGCTTCACTCCAGTTGAACTGTCATAATCGGCAGAATGCGGTTGCCCTGACCGGTACCAGAATTGGAAGAATTTATCTTGACGCGCACTCCATTCCGTGTTATGTTTATTGTTACAATGTGGAGGCAAGGGATGAACGCAGTTCGTCCTCCGTTCCGTTCCGTTCCGTTCCGTTCCGTTCCGTTCCGTTCCGTTCCGTTCCGTTCCGTTCCGTTCCGTTCCGTTCCGTTCCGTTCCGT
>CAYQLG010000070.1:0-22804 GCA_964418235.1 uncultured Planctomycetales bacterium | reverse complement strand
AGCAGCGCGGCGGCGCGCCCGACGCGCTCCGCCCGCGGGACGCCCCCGGCCAACAGCGGTATCTGCACGTTTTCCAGCGCGGTCAGCTCGGGCAAGAGGTTGTGAAGCTGAAAGACCAGCCCGATGTCGCGACGTCGGAACTCGTCCGTGGCCGCGCCGATCAGCGTATTCAACGAGCGTCCGCAGACATGTAGTTCGCCGGCGTCGGCCCGATCGATCGCCGCCAGCAGATTGAGCAACGTCGTCTTGCCGCAACCCGACGGACCGCAGATCGCGACAAACTCGCCCGCGGCCACGGTCAGATCGAGGCGGTCGAGCGCGACGACGCGCCCGCGCTCGAATTGCCGCACAAGCCCACGTGCGACGATCACCCCCGCCGGCGCCGCAGGTTCGCTGCGCTCATTCATACCGCAGCGCCTCCGCCGGAGAGATGCGCGCCGCGCGCCACGCCGGCAGCCACCCGCCGATCAGGCTCAGCAGGATCGCGGCGACCGCGGCGACGGCCATCTGCCGCGGCTCAAAGACGGGCCGCGAAAACTGGCCGATGAAGGGGGCGAGCGTGATGAGATAGGCCAGCCCCATGCCCAACCCGATGCCAAGGACGAGCGCCACGACGCCGATGAGCGCGGACTCCAGCAGCACCGCGCGCATGACCTGTGCCCGCGACCAGCCGACCGCGCGCAGCACGCCGATCTCGCGCGTCCGCTCCAGCACGGTCATCCACATCGTGTTCAACACGATTACGCTGCCAATCACGATCGCGGCCAGTGAGACCGACCAGACCATGCCCTCGGCGATCTCCAACCCCAGGTCCACCTTGCGATATTCCGAAGCATTGGTGACGGCGACGATTTCCGGGTTGGCCGCTTCGAGCCGGCGGGCCGTTGCACGCACGTCGGCCCCGTCGCGGAGCTTCACGAAAAAGACCGACGCGCGCCCTTCGCGGCTGAGCATCTTTTGCAAAACGTCCAGCCGGAGCGTCAGTCCGGCGTCGAACAGCGGGACACCCGATTCGAACGTGCTGACGACGCGAAAGAGGCGATCGCCGAGCTGCAGCTTGTCACCGATGCGCTTCTTCAGATTGCGCGCGGCGATCGCGCCGAGCGAACATTCGTCGGCGGCAGAGACCGGCGGGCCATCCACATATTGCGTGTTGTACGTAAAGCCTTCGCTCTCGACGCCGATCACGACGGTGAAGCGCTGCTGTTCGACCGGCATGACGTGGCCGAGGCCGGCGGTGACCTGCGCGACGGCCGGATCGGCCAAGAGTTTGGCGCGGGTCTGCGCCTCGTCGAGTGAGCTGAGAATGTCGGCGGCGACGCCGGCCTGGTAAATGACCATGCCGGCGCCCCCGAGTTTGATGCCGTCCTGAATTGTCGCGCGAAAGCCGGCCACCAGCGACGCGAGCGCCACAATCGCCAGCACGCCAACCGCCACCCCCAGCACGGTCAGGCTCGTGCGCAGCGGATGCCGCGTGAGGTTGCGACGAACCATGCCGGTGATCGTGAGCGCGGGTCGGGCGGCAAGCATTCGCAGATAGTAGGAGCGCCGCGGCCATACGGCACGGCGTATATAATTTGTCCCCCAACCATATGGGCGACGATAACGATCAAGGCAGGTTGGGAGCGATGATTCGAACGAGGAGAACGCATGCAGACACCGGGTTGGTCGGTCAAGTGTTGGACGGGGTTGGCGCTGTTGTTGTGGGCCGGCGGGGCCGGTCTGGCGGCGGAATCGGAACAGGGCAGGCGCGAGGCCGGCGCTGCCGCCGGCGCCGCGGTCGGCACGCTCATTCCGCGTAAGGTGCTCTTTGGCAATCCCGACAAGGCCAGCCCCCAGATCAGCCCGGATGGCAAGCGGCTCGCCTTCCTGGCGCCGCACGACGGGGTGCTCAACATTTGGGTCGGCCCGGCCGACAAGCTGGCCGAAGCCAAACCGATCACGCAGGACAAGAAGCGCGGCATCCGCAATTTCTTCTGGGCCTATACCAATGCCCACATCGTCTATCTCCAGGACAAGGATGGCGATGAGAACTGGCGGGTCTATTCGGTCGACCTCGCCGCCGGCAAGACGCTCGATCTCACGCCCTATCCCGAGACGCAGGGCCGCATCGTGCACGTCACGCCGCGCCGCCCGGATGAATTGCTTGTCGCCGTCAACAATCGTCAGCCGGAGTTGCATGACGCCCACGTGGTGAACCTCGCCAGCGGCGCGAGCCGGCTGGTCGCGGAGAATTCGCCGGAACTTGGTCTGCTCGATTTCACCGCCGATGACGATCTGAACGTGCGACTGGCGCAGCGCATGACCCCCGACGGCGGCATGGAAGTGCTCAACAGCAGCGACGGCAAGAAATGGCAAACCTTCCTGAAAGTCGCCCAGGAGGACTCGCTGACCACCGGGCCGATCGGCTTCGACCGGGCCGGCACGACCGTGTATTTCGTCGATAGCCGCGACCGCAACACGTCGGCCTGCGTGGCGATCGACATGAAGGGCGGCGCACCGCGCGTGTTGGCGGCGGATGAACGCGCCGATCTCGCCGACACGATCGTGCACCCGACCGAGAACACGATCCAGGCGGTCGCGTTCAACTATGAGCGCAAAAACTGGCAAATCCTCGATCAGTCGATCAAGGCCGACTTCGACTATCTGCGCGGCGTGGCCGACGGCGATTTCGACATTGTCAGCCGCACGCTCGACGATCGCACCTGGATCGTGGTGTTCGAATTGGACAATGGTCCGGTGCGCTATTACCGCTATGACCGCGACGCGAAGAAGGCACATTTCCTCTTCAGCAATCGCAGCGAACTGGAAAAATACACGCTGGCCAAGATGCACCCGGTCGTGCTGGATGCCCGCGACGGGCGCAAACTCGTCAGCTACCTGACGCTGCCGGTCGAGGCGGCCGCGGACAAGCCCCGCCCGGGCAAGCCGCTGCCGATGGTGTTGGTCGTGCATGGCGGGCCATGGGCACGCGATGAGTGGGGCTTTGACTCGATCCATCAATGGCTGGCCAACCGCGGCTACGCGGTCTTGAGCGTCAACTTCCGTGGCAGCACCGGATTCGGCAAGAAATTCATCAACGACGGCGACACGCAATGGGGCGGCGCGATGCACAACGACCTGCTCGACGCCGTCACGTGGGCGGTCAAGGAGCGCATCGCCGACAAGGACAAGATCGGCATTCTCGGCGGCAGTTACGGCGGCTATGCGGTGCTCTGGGCGCTGACGAATTCGCCGGACACGTTTGCATGCGGCGTGGACATTGTCGGCCCGTCGAATCTGGTGACGCTGATCAACTCGATCCCTCCGTACTGGAAGCCGATGCTCGACCTCTTCGCGAAGCGCGTCGGCGACGTGCGCACCGAGGAAGGGCGCAAGTTCCTCGAGAGCCGGTCGCCGCTGACCTATGTTGAGAACATCCGCAAGCCGCTCTTGATCGGCCAGGGCATGAACGACCCGCGCGTGAAAGAGGCCGAATCCATCCAGATTGTGAACGCGATGAAGGCCCGCAACATCCCGGTCACCTATGTGCTTTATCCGGATGAGGGTCACGGCTTTGCGCGACCGGAGAACTCGATCTCGTTCTGGGCGGTGACGGAGATGTTCCTCGCGCCGCACCTGGGCGGCAAGCTCGACGGCATCGGCCCGGCGGACTACACCGGCGCGAGCATGCTGGTGCAATACGGCGCCAATGAGATCCCAGACCTCCAGGACTCGATCCCCATTCGTGACTAGAGCGTTTTTATTATTGCTGTAGCGGCGGGCGTCACTGCCCGATGGCGTGTCGCTGCCGATTCGCCGTCGGCCACGGAGGGCCGACGCTACAGTTCATTCGAAACTGTGCTAACGCCGTCTCAAGACCGGCCGAAGCCGGCTGATGCAGCCGCGTTGCGCGGGGAAGAGGCAGGATCAGCTCCCCGCCCACCACCGGCTGAAGCCCGATGGCAGGGACCGGTCGGCTGAAGCCGACCCTGCAATTTGCGCTGACCCTGCACGCACGCTGCCCCAGCAAAGTCCGGAGATCCTGCAATTTGCGCCGACTCTGCAACGGGCGCCGTTCCTGCAACTTGCGCCGCTCAGCGACTAGCACCGACCGCGCGACGGGCGAAGACTCGCCAATAAAGCCAATTCGATAACTGGGGTCGTTTCTGAGCGTCGCCGCACTCCGCAGCGCTGGACCCTCATTTCGCCCCGTGCACGCTCGGGAGCAGCGGCGAACCTGTTGCCCGGTTCTATCAGCAACCTGGACGCCGCCCCATCCCTCGCCCTGGCAACCCTCACATCGAGCTGCCGGCCGGCTTGATCGACGGGGCCGCTCAGTGTATCTTGCCTGATTCACGATTCGGCTGCGATCGTCGGCGTCTTTAGGTAATGCCGTCGGCATGCCGCGGGCCGAACCGGGTTGGGCCGGCGCACGCGCGCTGCTTACGCGCGGCCGGCATGCACTGGACGCAATGTACGCTCGCCCGCAAGCGCTCGCCGGCCAAGTCCGGCGGCTTGCACGGCGACTTGAGGTGTGTGGCTATGGCGCGCGTTTGTCGCTTCACCGGAAAGAAAACGACCTTTGGAAACAAGGTGACCCGCCGTGGTAAGGCCAAGTACCTAGGCGGCGTCGGTCGCAAGACGACCGGCATCAGCCGCCGAACCTTCAAGGCCAACGTACAGAAGGTGCGCGCGCTAGTCGATGGCAAGGTCTGCCGCGTGCGCGTCAGCGCCAAGGCGATCCGCCTCGGCTTGGTCGTCAAGCCGTTGCGCCGTGTCCGCCCCGAGACGGCGAGCTAACACGGACCTACGTGCAGCCGTGCGGCGGTCTGATGCGCGCCAGTCGATCGGATCGCGTTCCAATGCGCCGTGTTCTGTGTGTGGCATCCGATCATGCGGGCGCGGCTCGGTTTTGAGGGGGGGTTGCTTGCATCTGTCTGAACAACATCATCAGGCCCCCGCCGCTCGATAGCGTTTTCAAAACTCGGTCTGTCGCCTTCAGCGGAGCCGCGACCGTAAGCGGAGCCGCGACCGTAAGAGGCTGTCGAAATACTTGTCAAAATCAATCTCGACAGCCCGCCGATCGCCTGGCGTCGCATCAAAAACCCCAGGTCTGATGCTGCGCCAAGCATTCGGCGCGCCGTCGCAGGAGTACTTCGACAGCCTCTCATGGTCGTGGCTCCGCCAAGCGACAGAGCAATACTGAAAAAGCGCTGACAGCCCGGTCTCAATCGTTAACCCGTGCGGGCTGACGCTGCAACAGCAGCGGTGCGGCCGCGGCGCTCAACAGCAGCCCGCCGATCGCACTGCAAATCGGCGAACCGGGAGCGTCGTCGTTGTCGCAGTTGCCGTCTTCCGGGCCGGCCACGATCGAGCGCACGGTGATGCAGCCGGTCGTCTGCTGACAAACCGTGGCACAATTCGTCGTGAAGTTGCCCGTGACGCGCACCGCGTCGCCGGCCGCGAAACCCTCCGTGCGGTCGAGCGTGAAGAGGAAGCCCTTGGCATCCTCAAATACGACGCACTCGACACCCTGCGCCAATACGCCGCAGGCCGAGATTTCGCCATCGCAGTAGCCGATCGCCGCGACCTCGATGCAGCCGCTGCCCTCCTGACAGATCGACACACAGTCGCTCTGAACAATGCCGCGGATGCGCACGCGGTCGCCGACGTTGAACTCGCCCCGATCATCCATCACATAGCGGCGCCCGTCTGCGCTCGCGCGAAAGAGCACGCACTCGACTCCCTGCACCAACTGCCCGCACTCGTCGAAATTCGTCTGGGCCGTCGCGGATGGCGTGAACGCCGCCAACGCCGCGCCAAGGACCGGCAAGCCCGTTCGCACGGCCGCCCGGCGCAGCGCCCACCAATTCCCCAGCGTAGAAACTCCGCGCAGCAAACCCCACGTGACCGCAGCGCGCCCGCCCACTGATCCGCCTAGTCTTTTGATCATGCCGCTAGCATCCATGTGTTGCTCACCTTCGCGTCGCCGGACGGGCGGGCCGCGCCGGCCATGCCGCGACCAGCGCCGACAAACCCGCGCCTACAGCGGCGCACCCATTGCTTGCCACATCGCGCGCTATAGGTCAACCCACAGCCGGCAGACGCCTCGCGCGCCGTTTTGCCTATCGTAGCGCCGGCGTCATCTCACCGTCTGTCTCAGCGCCGACGCACGTTGTCGCTCTTTTTTCGAGCCAATTGCTGCACATACTCAAAAACACACGCAACGCGTCAGCGCATTCCAAAGATACAAAAAACGACGCCGGCCATCATGGACCGGCGTCGCTGGGTTCAGCTCGTGCGTTGGGGTGTTTGTGCCGTCGTCCGATGAATTCCGCCGCAGCGGCCATCAACACGCCGACAGAAACCTGGTTACCGCATTCACGGCGTATCGTTCGGCGAACCCGGAATCGGCGTCCGCAGATACGGGAACGTCGCATCGATGAAACTGTCGTTGAGGATCGCACCATCGGTGAACGGGAGCTGGCCCGACGGCGCCGACGCCAGCGGGAGCAGCTTGCCCATCACTACACGCAGGGCAATGTCCACCACGTCATCGCCCGGACGACGGCCATTCGGGAAGCCGGCCAGGTCGCCGCCGATCACGCCCAGGCTGTTCTGACTGCCCGCGGACACCGGCGGGGTGGTCGTATTCAGACGAAGCATCTCGGCGGTCGAGCCGTTCTGGTTGAGTCCCGGCACGCCCGTCAGGAAGGCCTGAATCAGGTCGGCACGTGGGAAGGCGGTCGGGGCGCGGACGCCGGCGTCGAAGAACAGAATCTCGAGAATCTTCGGCAGCGTCGGGTTCGTGACATACGTCGCGAACTGACCGTCATCCTGAGGCTCACTGTTGTTGAAGCGGTTCTTGTCTTTCAAGCCGATCACAAGCTCGTTCACGAGCGGACTGCTCAGGCGCGACACTTGCACCCACGCGCCGCCTTCGGTTGCCGGAAGGTCATAGGTCGGCTGCGGCTTGAGGGCGCGGCCCTGACGCAGACTCGCGCTCGACCAGGCCCCGATCACCGACTGATTGCCCGTCGTGAGGCACGCGATCGGCAGCTCGAGAATCAACGATGTAACATTCTTATCTTCGAGATCATCCCGCTCCGCGTCGATCGGGCCGAGCGGATTGCTGATGTTGACCAGGTCGAACGTCTCGCCGAGATTCACGACAAACGGATCTTTGCGCTGCCCGACGAACATGCGCCCCGGCGTGTCGCAACCCGGGATATTGACCGTGTATACATGCGCCGCCGCATACGCCGGATAGTTCGGGATCGACTTGTTGCCGATGTTGTCGACCGGCTTGAGGAAAGCGGCCGAGCCGGTGATGGAGTTGGTGACGGCGGCGCGCGTGCCGGTGCGGCGGTTGCCGCGGACGAGCGTCACGTCATACGTTTCGCGGATGTTCAGCGCGCCGAGGCTGCCGGCGGCGATCGGGCCGACGTTGATCACCGGCACGGAGACGTTGACTTCCTGGCCCGGAGGACCGATCGGCAGCGCGATGTCGGTCAGGTTGTTTTTGAAGCGGAACTGGAAGGTCAGGTCTTCACGGGCGTCGCCGGTGTTATCGACGTGGATTTCGTAGAGCGCTTCCGGGTCCATGAAGAAGTAGTTAGGACCGCCGTATGGATCCTGCAGCGGCAGATAGTTGGCGACGATGGTGACATAATCGGCGCGGCCGGTCTCGTAGCTGCGGAACAAATAGACGTCGGTGCAGTCGACCTTGGGCAGTTCGGTGATGAAGGGGGCTTCGCGGTGACTGCTGGCCAGCGCGGCAGCGGCCAACAGGCCGGTGGTCGTGGTGAGCAGACAGAATCGGCGCAGAGACATTCACATCCTCCAATACTTGGTTGTTTGAGGTTATTCGCTTGGAACGGCCAGCCAGCGGCCGTCGGCACACCCATAGGTACGCCCGGCGTGCGCGGTTGGATTCGTGCCCGATGAAATAAAGCAGCCGACAGCGCCCAACTTCGGCTTAGCAAGGGGGTTGTGCTCGATGGATCAGAATCGCTGAGGAGGCAGTAGCGCAGCAGCGGAAGCCCAGCCAAGAGATCCGGCTTGGATTTCACTCTGCTCCATGCGGGGCGGCGTGATATCATGCACAGCACCCTGTGGGAGCAAGATCATGCGCAACGCGTCCTGGATCGCCCTATTCGCCGCTCTTGGAGCTGCAACGGCCGATGCGTCGGTTATCACGCAGTTGCTGGGGGGCACGGGAACACCGCCGACGATATTCGGTATCCCTTTGCAGCCTTTTCCGCTCGATCCAAGGCCGGTGCTTCAGAATGTCACGACAATTACTGGCCCGACAGGCGACATTCAACTCTCACATCCTTGCAATCATCGGCGCGTAGGCATGGGTTGGTCACAATGGGGTTTAGCCAGCCGCACAATTAGACCGGACCTTTATTACACCAATGGCTGGGGCGAAATAACGCTATTCCTTCCGCCCCAGACTCGTTTGTTTTCGATTTATTTCACCCCCGACTCAGGAGGCACGACATTCACCGTTCGTGCGGACGGAGTTCAGACCGTTACCACGCCGTGGACTTACTGGAGCTATAGCAGCCCGGCCGGCGTCGCGCTCGTCGCGACAGAGGGCAGAACCATCTCATCCGTAACGATCGACGGGGGACGCGGTTTTGCGTTCGGCGAGATATTCATTTCGACTCAGCCCTATTTCCCGGCAACGCTCTATGTCGATCAGAAAGCCCCGCCCGGTGGAGACGGCAGCCGTTGGGAGCGCGCGCTCAACGACCTGCAAATCGCTTTGCAGCAGGCGCAGCCCGGCACGGAGATTCGCGTGGCCGGCGGCGTGTACAAGCCGGCTTCTCCGGGCTCTCGTGACCGCGCTTTCATGTTGCGTACGGCAACGCGCCTGGTTGGCGGATTTGCTGGCTACGGGCATCCCGCGCCCGACACGCGCGGCCCGCAGTTTGAAACCGTGCTGAGCGGTGACTTGCTTGGAGACGATCAGCCGGATTTCGTCGCACGCGACGACAACAGCCGCACGGTCATTTCGATCAGCCAGGGAATCGCGTTCGGGTCTACGGTGCTGCGTGATCTGACGATCCGGTCTGGCCACAATGATTATCAATCTCCGGGCGCCGCCGGACTCGTCAGTCAGTTGCCTGTCGATCTGGCGAATTGCACATTTGAGGAGCATCTTGCAACCGGTGCCGGTGCGTCAGGCGCTGCCTATCTACGCATCAGTGACGCGCACGTCTCGCTGCACGATTGCCGCTTCCGCAATAATCGCGCCATCGATGGCGCTGCGATGCAGTTCTACGTCGGCGCTCCGGAGGGGTTCGTAGACATGCAGCGCTGCGATTTTCGCGACAATGCGGCGGTGGTTAGCGGCGGCGCGTGTCGGGTGGAATGGCTTGTTGGCACGCTGCGATGGGCTGATTGCACGTTCACGCGCAACCGGGCATTTCGAGGGGGAGCCGTGTGCGTGCAGTCGCGAATGGGCAGCCGGGCATTGTTCACCATACGCATGACAGCCTGTACGTTTATCTCGAATGAAGCCGAGATCGGCGGTGCGTTGGCGGTGCGCGAGGCCGACGGGCCGCTCTTGATCGATCGGACGCGCTGGCTTGGAAATTCCGCTCTCAGCGAAGGTGGGGCCATTCATCTCGATGACGCCACCGCCGTCATTCTCAACAGCCACTTCGCGGGAAACTCTGCGGGCGACGGTGGCGCGCTGCTGGTGGAGCCTTTCCCGCCCGACTCGCTGCGTCGCGTTCTTCTCTACCACTCAACACTCACGGACAACCGGGCCGCATACATCGGCGGCGGCCTGCTATCGCGCGGCTCACGCGGCCCGTCGGTGCGAAACACCATCTTCTGGGGCAATCAAGATGCTCAATCGCTGCGCGAAGCCGCCCAAATCACCGGCCCGCTCGCGGGCCTCGACTACTCCTGCATCGAGGGTCTGAGCGGACGTTATGGCGGGGTCGGCAATATCGGCCTCGATCCGCGCTTGTACGATCGCGACGGTCTGGACGATGTCGTCGGCACGCTCGATGACAACCCGCAACTCGCACCCGGCTCGCCGGTCATTGATCAGGGTGATCCGACGATGTCGCTGAGCGCTCCTGGAACACTTGCGCCGATCGCGCCGGATGGTCCGCCGCGCCGCGACCTCGATCGCCAGGCGCGCATCTGGAATGGTGAGAATCCTGGTTTGAACGCGTCTGACGGCGCCGGGCCGCCGGCTCGAATTGATATCGGCGCCGATGAGTTTGGCTCGCATTCTTTCGGCGATCTGAATTGCGACGGCCTGGTTGACTTTCGTGACATCGATGGATTTGTCCTGGCGCTGGTGGGGTCGGCGCCATACTTCGCCAGCTATCCTGATTGCGCCGTTCTTCTGGGAGATATGACCGGCGAGGGGGCCGTTGATTTCGGCGATCTGGACCAGTTTGTCGCGGCGCTGATCGCCAGCCCATAGCGGAAGACCCAATCGCGGAAGTGAAGAATAATTTCGGACGCGCCCTGTTGGTTCGCCCCAGACCTGCTACAATCCAACCGGTTGGTTCGCTGAATCAGGTTGTACGTGATGGTTCGCCAGTCTCGCACCTCCTAGTCGCCCTCCTACCTTTACGGCCGGAACTTCGGCCACTTTCAATCGCGGCCCGGAAAGCAAAATGACGGGGTCGCACCAGCCGTGTTTTCAGAAAGAGACCACGCATGAGCAAGAAAATTTATGTCGGCAACCTGGGGTACAACGTCACGAGCGCGGACCTTGAACAACTGTTCTCGCCGCACGGAACCGTGACCAGCGCGCAGGTGATTGAGGACCGCGACGCCGGTCGCAGCAAGGGCTTCGGCTTTGTCGAAATGAGTTCTTCCGACGAAGCCAATCAGGCGATTTCGGCCCTCAACGGCCAGATGCACGGTCAGCGTGCCCTGACCGTGAATGAAGCCAAGCCGCGCGCCCCGCGCACCGGCGGCTTCGGCGGCGGCCGCCGCTAAGCGCTCCGCCTGCGATCCCATTGAACCTCGGCCGGCCCGCGGAGTCGATTCGTCGCCGCGGGCCGGCCCTTTCTTTGGGCGCGGCTGAAGGAGTCATGACGCAGATCGCCGCCGCTTGGCGCAGGCTTGCAGCGAGCGCGTGCTGACCGATGCCGGCCTCATCGCGTGTGAACGTCTCAAGCCCGGCCGAAGCAGCAAACGCATGCTCGTACTCGTTGTTCTCGATCTCCAGGGAAACAGGCTTCCAGCTTCTTCTGGACAGGCAAGATACCTCCCCACCCCTGCCTCTGGGCGACAACTCGGAGAATGCAGTTGCCTTGGCTGAGTCCCGCTGAACGTGAACTCACCGTTGACGTTTTATGCGAAGAACGTTAATTTTTCATCGGGAAAGAACGCGGCTAAGGCCCCTCGAGCGCGGGAATAATGTCCTTCATGGAGCCCGGCTCGGAGCGGATGTCACCGTTTTTCACGCCCTCGGCGCTGCGCGTCGTGCTGGCTCTGCGCCGATCACCGCCTCGAATCGTCAATCGCTACGGTAGTCTCACGTCGGCGGCCGGCGCTTCGTGCGCGGACGCAAGCCAAGCGTGGTAGCGCTTTCGGCCACAGCACGTCGCCGTGAACCCGGCGATTCTTCGGGATGTGTGAGAGAGGATCAACCATGTGTACGGAACAAACAGGAAGCTGTACACGCTTCGTCGCGCGAACGTGGACACGTCGCGCCTGGCGGGGCGCGTATGGCGCTGTCGCGACGCTCGGCCTGCTTAGCTTGATGCAGCCGGCGTCCGCGGCGATCGTCACGCAGCGCGTCGATGCGGCGGCCGGCGCGGCCACCATCGACGGCGCACTCGGCACGGATGAATATGGCCCCGGCAACTCCTACAACTATGCCGGCGGCGGAACGGGGTTTGGGGGTGTTCTGAACGGCGCGAATCGCGTCTTCATGAACAGCGACGGCACAAATCTCAACATCGCTTTTTCCCCCGGCGCGGCCCTCAATGACTTCGCGGTCATGTATCTCGACACGCGCGCGGGCGGCTTCACCGACGCCACCATGAGCGACACCGGCGATGCCGGGCGCAATGTCGTCACCAATCTCGGCGCCGCCGGCAATGACGGCTTCCCTGCGCGCAACGGAACCGCGTCAGAGGCTGACTTCGCCCTATTGATCAGTCAGTTTGGCTGCACCATGTTCGAACTGACCGGCGGCTCGTTGAATGTCGTCTCGACCACGGCCAGCTGCGCCGCCGATACCGGCGCCAGCCTGCGTGAGGTTTCGGTCCCGCTCGCCAGCCTTGGCAGCACCGCCGGCGGCCCGATCGATTTCTTCATGGCCTACTGCTCCTCGACGCTGTTCAACTCCAACGAGACCGTGCCGCCGATCGCGGCGATCAACGGCGGCGCCAATCCCGGCTTTGACGCGAGCGTGAACTACGTCGATTGCCATCGCTTCTATTCGTTTGCCGGCGGCACGCCGCAGATGGTCATCAGCCAGGTCTACGGCGCGGGCGGCAACAACTTCGCGATGTACCTGAGCGACTATGTCGAGTTGCACAACCGCGGCACGGGCACGGCGGCGCTGACCAACTGGTCGGTGCAATATGCCTCCAGCACCGGCACCACCTGGACCGTGACGACCATCGCCAGTGCGGCGGTTCCGCCGGGCGGCTATCTGCTCGTGAAGCAGGCCGACGGCACCTCGCTGCCGGCGCCGCAGTCGTTCACGCTTCCGACGCCCGACTTCAGCGGCACCACCTCCATGGCGGCCGGCGAATTCAAAGTGGCGCTTTGCAATAGCACCACCGCCCTGACCGGCGCCCCGGCCTGTCCATTCACCGCGGCGATCGTCGACTTTGTCGGCGTCGGCCCTGGCGCCACTTCGCGCGAGCCTTGCACCGGCACTGCCGTGCAAAACGCGCCCGCCGGCTCGGCGGCCCACGCGGTCTACCGCAATGGCTGCGGCGGAACGGACTCCAACACCAACAATCTCGACTTCGCCAATGGCTTCGTTTCGCCGCGCAACAGCCTCAGCGCGCCCAACGGCGGACTCAGCGCGATCGGCCATGCCAGCCCTTACTTCGCGGAAGCGGGGCGCACCGTTCGCATCGTCGTCACGCCGCGAGCTTGCGGCGGCGGAGCGCTGCCTTCGGGCACGACGGTTCAGATCGACCTGACCGCCATCGGCGGCAGCGCCACGCAGGCGCTAGTCGATAACGGCACGAGCGGCGACGAGGCGGCCGGCGACGGCATTTTCTCATTCTCCGCGACTATCGGCGCTTCGGTCACCACGGGCGCCAAGATCATGCCCTTCACCGTCGCTGGCGGTGGCAACAGCGGCGGCGGCTACATCCCGGTGCAGGTACTCGCGGCCGCAACACCCGACAATGACAATTGCGCGGGCGCGCAGGACATCCCCGGACCCTATACGACCCCGGTCGATGTCAGCAGCACCTTCACCGGCGCTTCGGCTGAATACAACCCGATCACTTCGCTGGCGACGGCTCCGACCACCGGCATGAGCGCGCGGCGCGGCCTGTGGTACACCGTGACCGGCACAGGCAACACGATGACTGCGTCGCTTTGTCCGACGACGCCGACGCTCGACACCGTCTGCATCGTCATGTGCGGCACGTGCGACGGCCTGACCGTCGTGGGCAACAGCGATGACGCCGGCGCGACGCTGTGCCCGGCCTCGACCGCCGCGGCCGTGGCGAGCTGGTGCTCGGCCCCCGGACAGGTCTACTACGTTTGGGTCGCGCCGTTTGGAACGGGCGCTTCAACGGCGGCTTTCACGCTGCGCATCAGTGACGGCGCGGCCTGCACCACGGCGGTCGCGTGCACGACCTGCACGCTGACACCCGGCAGCGGCGCGGTCGTCGAACAAGAAGCCGGTCACGGCACACACGTTAATGACGGCTGTGAAAGCTCGCCGAACCTCTTCAGCGACGTGACGCTCGTCGGCACCACCCCGTTGAACATCGCCGGCACGGCCCGCGGCTATGGCGACTCGCGTGATGTCGACTGGTATCGCTTCCAGGCGGCCAGCACCGACATCCTGGCGGTTTCGGTGACGGCCCAGTTCAACGCCGTCGTCAGCATCCGCCAGCTCAGCCCGACCGGCACGTGCACCGGCGCCACCACGCTGACGACCTCGGCGTCGTCCGCGCGCTGCGGCGTCATTAGCACTTCGTCAACCGTGACCGCCGGTAATTGGTACGCCGTGCGCATCATTCACGCCCCGACGCCGACCCAGTTTGGCGGCGTCGCGGTGAGCGCGAGCAGCTACAACTACATCGGCACGCTGCAACTGGGCGCTCCGCCGGCCAACGACAACTGTGCCACGGCCCAGACGTTGAGCTTCGGCACGTCGTACACCGCCGGCTCTACCTTGAACGCCACCAACGACGGGGCCGCATCCTGCGATCCGGGCGGCGTGACCAGCCGCGATGTCTGGTATAGCGTCACGAGCACGGTCAGCGGCGCGATCAGCGTCGATTCCTGCACGTCGGCCACCGACACTGCCGTCTCGATCTATAGCGGCGCTTGCGGCGCGCTGACCGAGGTCGCCTGCAACGATGATTGCGGCGGAACGCCCTGCGGCGCGACCGCCTCGTGCCTGGTGACGGGCATTCTGCCGGCCGGCACGTATCGCATCCGCGTTTCGGACAAGGGTCTCGGCGCCTCGGGCGGACCGTTCAGCATCCGCGCGATCTTCACGCCGGTCCCCGCCAACGACAACTGCACGTCGCCGGCGACACTCTCGTTCAGCACGTCCTACACCGCCGGCACGACGCTGCTCGCGTCGACCGACGGCACGTCGAGCTGCGACGCCACCGGCCGCGACGTCTGGTATCGCATCACGCCGGGCGGTCTGGGCACGCTCAGCATTGACACGTGCACCTCGACCACCGACACCGTCGTGACGCTCTACAGCGGCGCCTGTGGCAGCCTGACCGAGCTGGCCTGCAATGACGATTGCGGCGGCGCCCCCTGCGGTGCGACCAGCTCCTGCCTCGTTGTGCCCAGCCTGGCGCCAGGAACGTATCTGATCCGCGTTTCGGACAAGGGCCTCGGCAGCGGCGGCCCGTTCAATGTCCGCGCGACCTTCGCGCCGGTGAACGACCTCTGCGCCGACGCGATTCCGATCGTCTGCGGACAAACGCTGACGGGCACGGTCAGCGGCGCCACCGCGGACAGCCCGCCGGCCCCGGCGACCTGCCCCGACACGACCGAAGGCGGAACCGCCACGGTCGCGCCGCGCACCGGCGTCTGGTATCGCCTGGCGGGCACGGGCGGCATCGTGCGCCTGAGCACCTGTGATGCCGGCACGAACTTTGACACCCAGATCATCGTTTACGCGGCGGGCAGCACCTGCGCCTCATTGACGTGCTACGTTGCCGACGACGACACGATCGGCGCGGCGCCAGACATCTGCGCCCTCAGCACGCTGCGCTCCATCGTGCGCGTGCCGACAACCGCCGGTGCGGAGTATCTGGTGCTGGTGACTCCGTTCTCCGCCGGCACTTCGGGTAACTTCACCCTGATCGCCGACAGCATTCCGGCTGCGATCACGACGCCGCCGGCCAATCAGACGGCCTGCGTCGGCCAGAGTGCGACGTTCACCGTCACCGCGACCGGCGCCGCCACGTATCAGTGGCGCGTGGGCGGTGTCGATATCGTCGGCGCGACGGGCAGCAGCTACACCATCGCAGCGGTGACGCTGGCCGACGCCGGCAGCTATGACGTCGTCGTCAGCAATGGTTGCGGACAGTCCGTGACCAGCGCGGCCGCGACGCTCACCGTCAATGAACCGGTTTCGATCACCGCTCAGCCCGACAGCACGTCGGCCTGCGTCGGTGCATCGGCTTCGTTTGCGGTCGTCGCGACGGGCACGGCCCCGCTGAGCTATCAGTGGAAGAAGGACGACGTCGACATCGTGGGCGCGACCAGCGACACGTATGCGATTCCGGCCGTTGCCCTCACGGACGGTGGCAGCTACACCGTCGTCGTCACGAACGCCTGCGGCTCGGTCACGAGCGATGCGGCGGTGCTGACGATCGGCACCGGCAAGCTGATCACCGATCAGCCCGACAGCACGTCGGCCTGCGTTGGCGCCCCGGCGTCATTCAGCGTCGTCGCGACCGGCACCGCTCCGCTGAGCTATCAGTGGAAGAAGGACGGCGTCGACATCCTTGGCGCGACCAGCGACACCTACACCATCGCGGCCGTGGCTGAGAGCGATGCCGGCTCCTACACCGTCGTGGTCACCAATCCGTGCGGCTCGGCGACGACCGATGCGGCGGTGCTGACGATCGGCCTGGGCAAGGCGATCACCGATCAGCCAGACAGCGTGGCGGTCTGTGATGGTGATCCGGCGTCATTCAGCGTCGTCGCCACCGGCACGGCCCCGCTGAGCTATCAGTGGAAGAAGGATGGTACGGACATCCTGGGCGCGAC
The DNA here is from genome assembly GCA_964418235.1 of uncultured Planctomycetales bacterium. GTDB lineage: Bacteria > Planctomycetota > Phycisphaerae > UBA1845 > Fen-1342 > CAYQLG01. The sequence continues at coordinate 6,388 of CAYQLG010000070.1, read as the reverse complement.
CAGCGCGACCTACTCGATTGCCGCCGTCACCCCGACTGACGCCGGTTCTTACACCGTCGTCGTGTCGAACCCATGCGGCAGCGTGACCAGCGACGCCGCGGTTCTCAGCCTGCTGGCCGAGCCGACCGCGCCGACGGGCGCTGCGTCTGACCGTGCGCTCGTCTGTGCGGGCTACACCGGCGACGTGACGCTGACCGCCACCGGCGGCGCCGGCGGCACGCTCACCTGGTACGCCGGCGGATGCGGCAGCGGAACGGCGATCGGCACCGGCGCGAGCCTGACGATCCCGGCTCCGGGCAGCACGACCACGTACTACGTCCGCGTCGAGGGCGCCTGCGGCGTCACCGATTGCGCGAGCGTGACCGTCACGCGCTCGACCGCGATCCGCGGCGATTCGGACGGCAGCGGCGGTGTCGACTTCAACGACATCAACTGCTTCGTCTCGGCCCTGATCAGCCCCGAAGCGTGGCAGGGTTGCGGCACATTGCTGGCGGCCGGCGACTACATCTGCGCCAATGACGCCAACGGTGACGGCAGCGTTGATTTCAACGACATCAGCGACTTCGTCACGTGCCTCGTCGGCAGCGGCTGTCCTTAATTTGCAGCGACAGTCAATGGCTTGAGCCGTGAGGCCGGGCCATCACAGCAGCGGGCCGGCGGATGGAACCTCCTCCGCCGGCCCGCTCTTTTGTTATTGCGCTCGCACAGCCGCGGCCGCGACAAAACACAGTGCAAGGTATGAAAGCAGCGCCGCGACGATATGAAGCAGAGCCGCGACCGTAAGGAAGCGGGATACACGAAAGCTCTGATCAAGCCCCCCCCTCGGTCGAGGCTCTGCAAGAGCCAACCACTCTCTCACATTCTCCGCTCTGCAACACCCAACCACGATCTCACGGTCGCGGCTCTGCAATTGCGAATCACTCCCTCACAGCGCGGCTCTGTCAGCGCTCAAACAGGCTGCGCCGTGGCCAGGATAGACTCAGTCGCTTCGCCGCTCACCCCGCCGGAGTGTTTTGATGCGCGTGGACGCGGCCGCGCTCTCTCCAGGGGCGATCAGCAAGACCTCGACCATCAGCAGCGCCAACCCACCCAGCGTGCCGGCCAGCGAATAACCCAGATACAACGGCGCTCGCGTCTGGGTAAACGCGACGAAACACCCGATTCCCACGGCGTAGAGCGCGACCACGGTGAGATGCCGCGCGGCTGTGATCAGCGGCGCCGGCAGATAGCGCCGCGCTCGCCGGACACCAAGCAGGCAATCGGCGCACGCGGCTCCACCGCCGGTCGCGTCGAACAACACGGTCAACTGGCCGCAGCGTGGGCACGGGCCCCAGTCATCTTCGGGGCCGGCATAGCGATAGAACTCGCGCAAGACACGATAGGACTCGACAATCTCGATAAAGCGCGCCGGCCCGTCGGGCGCGGGGTTGATGTCGGGATGGTGCTCCCGCGCCAAACGCCGAAACGCGACCAAGACCTCCGCGGCCCCTGCCGAGCGCGGCAGGCCGAGCGTGCGAAAACAGTCCTCGAGCGTCCGGCGCGGCATTTCATCATGATAGAGGGCTAAAACATGATGACCCAAGGTCATACGGTGCCTGCACAAGCCAAACCGAACCGCGCCCGTAAGGAAGCGATTCAGATTCCGCAGTAGACTGAAATAGCGACGAAGCGACGAAGTGACGAAGGGTAAGCCAAAACACCACACCACAAACACGATCAATCATCCGCCTCAACCAAGCCGCGCAGCTCTGGTCAAGTAGCCATTCACCCGTCACGGCCTATTCATGCGGCCGGCATTGTGAGCAGGGGCCTAGCCCGCGGCGGCGCGCTTCGGCCACGGAGATTTCCGCGCAGCCATCATGCACAAACCGGCAGCCGGCGCGGTGAAACTTGGAGCCGGATTTCGTTACAAATACGCGCTCCGCCGGTCCGTTTGTCGACCGCGGTGCGCCATTGCTGTTGTCCGTGCCGGTGTCCTTTGATCGGCCCGCCGCGGCCTTGGCCGCTTCCCCGCCGGATGCGGCGCTGCCATCACCCGCGGCGCCGGCTGCCTGGGCCGCGTTCGCCGCCGACACCGCTCCGGCCCAGATGCCCTTGCGAGCCTGCCGGGCGCGCTGCTCAAACTCCGCGAATGCCGCGCGCTCGGCAAACTCATGCTGAGCGTCGAGCGCTGCATAGCCCTGACGGATCAATTCCGCGTTCACAAACAGATCATCGGGAAATCGGTGAACATAGGCCCACTCGTGATTTTCGCCGTCGCTCCGCGGAAAGCTCGGCTCGCGCCGGATCACAATGCTCTCGCCGCGCAGGAGCTGAGCCACGAAGCGCTGCGCATCCGCCGCCTCTGCGGGCGTGCGCGGTTCAGCCACGCCGATCAATCGCAGGGCGAGCGTGCGCTCGGCGCGCTCGGCGACGAGCACGCCGGCGCTGAAGACATTCACCACGCGCCAAGCGCCTTCCGGGGCGGCCGGGCGACGTAGCGCGACATCGGTTGCCGGTTGTGCAGCGCTCGGTTCCGTGCTGGCGTTGGCAGACGATTTCGCGCCGGCGGGCTGTGTGGCGGCCCCGCCCTGCGATTGTCCTTTTGTGGGCGCGTCGGGTCCGGACGCGGTGGCGGGGCGGGTCGTCGCGGCTCGTGCAGCCGGAGTTACCGATCGGACCGACTGTGCGTGGAGCTCAAGCGCTGTGCCCAGACCGAGAAAAAAGATCAGCCCTGCCGCGACTCGGCTTCGGCGAACGTTCATGTTGTCACCCTCGCATGCGACCGAGTCGCGATTGTATCGTCCGTGCCGGCCGGCGCAAGCCGGCTGAAGCGGGCGTCGCAACATCCCCGGCATATTCTTGAGTAGGGCGGGGTGGCGCGCAGTGCTCGCCACAGCTCTTATTCAATCTCGGGGCCATAGGACTTTCCCTGAATGATCCCCGCGCCTGCCATGACTTAACCGGCTGAGCTGGCCGGCCGAGCGATTGGCGCATTCATTGAAAATTGTCGGAAATTGATCCGGCTTGGTCTGCGCCTTATTCTGCCGCTATGCCCAAAGTCGCCCCGGCTCTACTGGAGATTCTCGTCTGCCCGGCGCCCGATTGCCGCGGGCCGCTCGAGGAGCGGGCGGATCGCCTGCTGTGCCGGCGCTGCGGGCGGGGCTATCGCATCGAAGAGCACTATCCGGTGCTGATCCCCGAAGAGGCTGACCCGCCCCCCGCCGATTGGACGCCTCTCGCGCCGCGCGCGGTGGCGGCGACCGGCGGCTCCGAACACGCGCCGACCGCGGAGCGCCCTCCGTCGGCCACCCCGGACGGAGTAAACACCCACGCGCGATGAACGATTCCACGCCCATCCAAGGCGCCTTCGCGATCATTAGCGACATCCACAGCAACCTCGAGGCGTTGCTGGCGGTGCTCGCCGATATCGATGCGCGCGGCGTGCGGGAGATCGTCTGTCTTGGGGACGTGGTCGGCTATGGGCCTAACCCCAAGGAATGTCTCGATCTCGTGCGGCAGCGCTGTCGGCTGTGTTTGATGGGCAACCACGACCACGCGGTCATGTATGAGCCGGCGAATTTCAACCTCGCCGCCGAACGCGCCTGCTATTGGCAGCGGCAGGTGCTCGAGGACGAGCCGAGCGCCGACTTGCGGCGCGAGCGCTGGCGTTTTCTCGGCGCGATGCCCTTTCGCGTGCATGAGCAGGACGTCTTGCTGGTGCATGCCTCGCCGCGCCGGCCGATTAATGAGTACATTTTTCCCGAAGACGTTTTCACCAATCCGCAAAAAGTCATCGCAAATTTTGAGCGGCTCGACGCGCGCGTCTGTTTCGTCGGCCACACGCATCAGCCGGGCGTCTTTCTCGATGATCCCTATTTCGACCCGCCCAACGACCTGCCCGACGCCCCCTATTTTGAGATCCATGACGAACGCGCCATCATCAACGTCGGCAGCGTCGGCCAGCCGCGCGACCGCGACCCGCGCGCCAGCTACGTGATTGTCGAGCGGGCCGCGCCGCGCGCCGGCGAAAGCCTGATGTCCAGCGCCATGCGCTGCAGCATCGACGAGGTCGAGTTTGTCCGCGTCGAATATGACGTCGAGAAAACCGTCAAGAAAATTCTGGCAGAGCCGGCGCTCGACGATCTCCTCGGCACCCGCCTGCTCGAAGGGCGCTAATCGGTCATCGGCATTTGGTTTTTGGGTTCGATGCGAGGGTAGCACGGGCCAAAGGGCCGTACTACCCTCGATTAAAACCCGAAAAATGGATTTTGACAGACTACTGGCTGCGCCAGTGCGGAGGTTATTGCCGGGGCCATCCCGGCTCGCTTAACCCAGGCGCACCGGCGGCCGGCCGCACCGTTTTTTTCAACACGCTCGCCGGCTCTGCGCATCTATGATCTTCGCATGGACAGTTCTCCTGAGACAAACACTTGGGCGGCCGCGGACGATCGGCCCGCGCTCGTTTCAACACCGCACGCCGACTATCAGGCGCTCGTCGGCTCGGCCGGCCTGGCCGATCGATCGGATCGCACCTGGCTCATCGCCGCCGGACGCGACCGGGCCGCGTGGCTGCACAACCTCGTCACCAACGCGATCAAGCCGCTCAACGACGGGCAAGGCTGCTATGCCTTTGCCTGTGACGTGCGCGGTCGGCTGGTCGCCGACATGAACATCCTCGCGATTGGCGATGAGCTGTGGCTGGATGTCTCTCGCGCGACCGCGACGGCCATCCACCAACACCTCGATCGTTATCTCATCACCGAGGACGTGCGCTGGATTCAGCCGCCCGAGCGGGCACGAATCGGCGTCAGCGGGCCGCGCGCGGCGGAGATCGCCGCTGCGCTCGGCGTGGGCGATCTGGCAATCTGGCCCGCCCTCGCACATCGGCCTTTGGCCGCCGACGGATCAGCCGCTGTGGATCACGAGCGCGCAATCCACGCGCCGCCGGCTTCGCCTGTCGACAACGGCGCGACTGTGCCGACGCCGTCCGCTCCACGCCTGATCCGCCATGATTTCGCGGGCGATCTCGCGTTCGAGTTGCTGGTCGCGGCGTCCGAGCGGCTTGCCTGGTGGGAGCGTCTGCGGCGGGCCGGCGCGATCCCGGTCGGCACGGCGGCGCTCGATGTCCGCCGCATCGAGCGCGGCGTCCCGGCGTGGGGCCGCGAGTTGACCGAGCAGGTCGTCGCGCCCGAATCCGGCCAAGCGCACCGCGCGATCAACTACCACAAGGGCTGCTATCTCGGGCAGGAAGTGATCGAGCGGATGCGCTCACACAACATTCTCGCGCGCCGGCTGGTGGGCATCGAAATCGACGCCGGCGACGGACTTGAACTGCCCGCACCATTGCGCGCGGCAAACGCCGAGGTCGGGCGTGTCACCTCCCTTTGCCGCCATCCGCAGCGCGGCGTCTGGATCGGACTGGGTTATCTTAAGGCGAACCAGCCGGCGCCTTCCGTCGTTTCGGTCGGCGACCCGCCCCGCGCTTGCCGCTGTGAGCCGCTCGCGTCGACCTAGTTTGGCCGCGCGATCGTGCGGCGAAGGAGATTGACCCCGCGATGCGTGCTGTTCACTCCTATCAATTATTCGTGCTCGCGTGCATCTTGATTTTGGCGGTGCTCGGCGTCATGGGGTGGTACGGCGCCAGCGCCAGCCCGCTGCGCCGCGCCCTGCCCTGGGCGGCCCGCGACATTCAGGAAAACGTCGTCACCAACGGGCCGCGCTACGAGCTGCTGCTGACGGCGACGCTCGCGGAGAGCGACTTCCGTCAGTATCTCGACCGCACCGGCCTGACGCCGCACGAATCCGGTCGCAGCTACGGCGGAGACGCGGCTGCGGCGCTGCGCTGGGCGCCCGATCAATCGCGCCCGGCCTGGTGGACGCCAACGGACGCGCTCGACGACACCTATGTGAATGAGCGCGAGAAGAATTGGATTCTCGCGAAATGGGAGCAGGGCCGGCTCTTCGTGCGCTCCTTCAACGAGTAATGCCTCCGCACGGCGCGGCGGGCGCGCCGCTCAATCCGCCCGCATCCACGTCAAGACATAGCGCTGCGGCCAGCAACGGCGAACTTGTGTTTCGTGCATGCCGGCCCGTTCCGCCAAGGCCCGCGCTTCCGCCGGCGTGAACGCCGCCCGCACCGACCGCACCGCGTCAACCCATACGATCGGCGAGCGCGTGATCAGCCGCGGCATGACACGCGCCATCAGCAACCCGCGCCGCGACCGCCGTAAGTCATTGACGATTACGCCGCGCCGCGCCGCTGTGCGCATCTTGCGCAAGACCAGCACCGCGTCCTCATCTGAAAGATGATGGAGAAAGAGCGAATGGCTGATGATGTCGAAGCCATCCGGCAGCTCTTCGCCGATCACGTCGAGCGTGCGAAAGTCGAGCGCAACGCCGGCCCGCT
>CAYQLG010000069.1:0-23039 GCA_964418235.1 uncultured Planctomycetales bacterium | reverse complement strand
TCGAAGAGTTTGATCCTGGCTCAGAACGAACGCTGGCGGCATGGCTAAGACATGCAAGTCGAACGGACCCAGTAGCAATATTGGGTTAGTGGCGGAAGGGTGAGTAATGCATGGGTAACGTACCCCGAACTCGGGAATAACAGCGGGAGCAATCCCTTTGCGAAAGTGCTGCTAATACCCGATGAAGTCGCTGGGTCTCCTGATCCGGCGACCAAAGGTGGGGACCGCAAGGCCTATTGGTTTGGGAGCGGCCCATGTCCTATCAGCTAGTTGGTGAGGTAACGGCTCACCAAGGCAGCGACGGGTAGCCGGACTGAGAGGTCGGCCGGCCACATCGGGACTGAGACACTGCCCGGACACCTACGGGTGGCTGCAGTAACGAATATTGGGCAATGGGCGCAAGCCTGACCCAGCAATGCCGCGTGCAGGAGGAAGTCCTTCGGGATGTAAACTGCTGTCAGGGGCTAACAAGCGAGGGGACCTAACACGTCTGCGAGTTGAGTCGCCCCAGAGGAAGCCACGACTAACTCTGTGCCAGCAGTCGCGGTAATACAGAGGTGGCAAGCGTTGTTCGGAATCACTGGGCTTAAAGCGCGTGTAGGCGGCTCGGTAAGTGTCTTGTGAAATCCGGCGGCTCAACCGTCGAACTGCAGGACATACTGCCGAACTTGAGGTTGGTAGAGGTGCCTGGAACTCTAGGTGGAGCGGTGAAATGCGTAGATATCTAGAGGAACGCCAGAGGCGAAAGCGGGGCACTGGGCCGATTCTGACGCTGAGACGCGAAAGCGTGGGGAGCAAACAGGATTAGATACCCTGGTAGTCCACGCCGTAAACGATGCACACTAGACGTCGGACGTTCTGACACGGCCGGCGTCGTAGCAAAAGTGCTAAGTGTGCCGCCTGGGGAGTACGGCCGCAAGGCTAAAACTCAAAGGAATTGACGGGGGCTCACACAAGCGGTGGAGCATGTGGCTTAATTCGAAGCAACGCGAAGAACCTTACCCGGGTTTGACATGCTTGGATGCCTCTTGGGGATAACTCAGGTAGGCTGCCCGCAAGGGTGAAACTTGCACAGGTGTTGCATGGCTGTCGTCAGCTCGTGCTGTGAAGTGTCGGGTTAAGTCCCTTAACGAGCGAAACCCCTGTCGTCAGTTGCCAGCGGGTCATGCCGGGGACTCTGGCGAGACTGCCGGCGTTAAGCCGGAGGAAGGTGGGGATGACGTCAAGTCATCATGGCCTTTATGCCCGGGGATGCACACGTGCTACAATGGCGTGAACAGAGCGACGCAAGACCGCAAGGTGGAGCAAATCGCACAAAACACGCCCCAGTTCAGATTGGAGTCTGCAATTCGACTCCATGAAGTTGGAATCGCTAGTAATCGCGCATCAGCTACGGCGCGGTGAATGTGTTCCTGAGCCTTGTACACACCGCCCGTCAAGTCATGGAAGCTGGTAGTACCCGAAGTCCGCTTAGCGAACCGCAAGGATGCGGCGGCCGACGGTAAGACCGGTGACTGGGACTAAGTCGTAACAAGGTAGCCGTACGGGAACGTGCGGCTGGATCACCTCCTTTCTAAAGGAAAACTTTCCGCCATTGATCGTGTGCCGCTTGACGGCCACAGGAGGCGGATCGTAAGCGCATTGTCGGCAGCGTCGCGTTCACGGCGACGGTGCGAGCGTTGAAGCGATTCGACGCTCCGGCTTTCACAACACTGTTACTTGATACTCGCCAAGCCCGTCGATCGAAAGGTCGGCGGGCTTGGTGGCTTTATACTTCCCCCACGAAGCGAATGATCGTTTCTTTCCAAAGAACTCTCAGCGCGCTAAGACGGATTTGATTGCCCGCATGTTTTCGTCTTCATGCGTGATGGGCCCATCATGCGAGCTAATGTTGTCGAATTACGACCCGCAAGATGATCTGAAATTCGAACTCCTCGATCCACGTGTCTGGTTCTCGCCGGCATCAAGGACGGCGGGGCGGCGAGGTAGGAGGAACATCATCGGCGGTGGAAAGGAATTCGAAGCGATTGGACGGCGTCACGCGCTCGGCTTGTCGGTAGCTTGAAAGAAGCCAATCGGGCCGGCCAAGGTTCGGAGGGCCCCGGCCGGCCCGATCGATTTTTCAGACGATTTTTCGGCGCTGGTCAAACTGCCCGGCTTAATCGACCGGCACAACCTCGACGCCCAGAACATTCGGATGACCCGTGCGGATCTTATCGACCAGCGCGCCGGCCGGGACCGGACTGAGGCGGATGTGCGCGACGGCGCTCTTGCCGCCCTCATAAACCACGTGATCCATCTCTTCCGCGTTCACGCCGGCCTCAGCGATGTGATGGAACACGTGCGCCAGACCGCCGGGCTTGTTGACCAGCCGGACGATCATCATGCATGACCCGCCGGCGGAGCGCAGGTTGACGCAGTTGAGCACCTCGCCGGTCAACTTGAAGTGCCGGATGATGCGGACGGTCTCATCGGCGACGGCGTTTTGGGCTTCCTGCGTGCTCGCGCCGATGTGATGGGTAACGTAACAGTTCGGCAATTCGGCGAGCGGCGTCTCGACCGCCGGGGCGTCGGCCGCGGGCTCATTGTCAAAGACGTCGAGGCCGGCGCCGCGCAGCTTCTTCTCTTTCAGCGCGGCGATCAGCGCGGCCTGATCGACGATGCCCGCGCGGCTGGTGTTGAACAGCACGGCGCTGGGCTTCATCAGCCCCAGCCGGCGACCATCGATCAGGTTTTTGGTGCTGTCGCTATAGGGCACGTGGATGCTGACGATGTCGGATTGCCGTAAGAGGTCATCCAATTCGACGCGCACGGCGCTGGGCAGTTCCGCCAGGCGGCGATTGCGACCGAGATTGTAATAAAGCACCTTCATGTCAAAGGCGACGGCGCGCTTCGCGACCTCGGTGCCGATCTTGCCGGCCCCGACGATGCCGAGCGTCTGACCCTTCAGGCCGATTGCCTTGCTGTACTCCTTCTTGTTCCAGCGCTTCGCGCGCAGGTCGGCCACGTTGTCGGGAATCCGACGGTCGAGCGCGATGATCAGACCCATCGTCAGCTCCGCGACGGCGACCGCGTTCATGCCGGGGCAGTTCGAGACGCTGACGCCGCGCTCGCTGGCGGCGGCGACGTCGATGTTGTCATATCCCGACCCCGCCCGCACGATCAGCCGCAGGTTCTTGGCCGCGTTCAGCACGTCGCGCGGCACCTTGGTCGAGCGCACGATGAGGATCGTCGGGTCATAGTCGGAAAGGCGCGCCGCGAGCGCGTCGGCTTTCAGCCCCGGCTCGCTGACGACCTGCTCGGCGAGCGTCTTGAGCTGATCGATTCCGTGCTGCTCAAACTTGTCGGCGATGAAGATTTTCATGATAGTTCTCCCGGAACCATTGCACCGGAGCCAAGCGCCCCGGTTTCGCTGAATCTCAGCGGTTCTATCCGGAAGATTTTAGAGCCTCTGAGCCGTTTGTGCAGCTTGAATGAGCGCGCCCGTGCGGGGTCGTCGCGTGAAGACCGGCCGCGTCCGCTCAGAGGCCGTGTATCAGCGCGCGCCATTTTTCTATCGCACGAAAAATACCCCATGTGTGGGCGGCAGGTCCGCGCTGCCAAGCGGAAGCAGCGCCGGCCCGCGCGACTATTCCGCCTCGCACGCGCCGCGCACAAGGCAGCCGACGAAACCCTCGATGTCGTCAAAATTCACCGCGCGGTCGCCGGTGATGTCGCCGTGGCGCCAGCCGCACGCCGGATAGAGCTGTTGATAGCTGCGCGGATCGATCAACGCGCTGACAAAGCCGTCGAGATCATCGAAGTTCACGCGGGCGTCGCAATTCATGTCTCCCAGCGGGGCGATCGCGCGCAGCAGAGTCGCCGGGAAATCGGTCTCCATCATGTCGACGCCGAGATCGATCGCCTCGCGCATCGTGAGCGGATCGAGGATCGTATAGACCGAGATGAAGAAGCCGTTTCGTCGCGCGGCTTCGACAAAGCCGGCCGGGGCGGCGCGCATCTGGTTCATATTGAAGTCGAAGCCGACGACGCCCTGCGCCCGCAGGGTTGCGAACGCGGCGTCGTCCACGGTCGGCGGAAACCAGCCGATCACGACCTGCGCTGCGGGCATGGCCGCGACAAACTCGGCCCGCAGCACATCGTCATAGGCCCAGATCCAGATGTCCGCCGGCGTCATGCCGGCTTCGAGCAGCGCCTGTCGAATCGCCGGCCCCATGCCGTTGACCTTCACGTCGAGATAGAGCCGCCCGCGCCCGCGCGTCGCGATCAACGCTTCCGCCAGCGTCGGCACTGGCTCGCCGTCAAATCGCGGATCAAACCACTCGCCCGCATCGAGCGTGCGCAGACTCGCGGCGGTGCGGCCGGCGACGGGGCCGGTCGCGTTTGTTGTGCGGAAGAGGTCGGCGTCGTGCATCAAGACCGCGACGCCGTCGGCGCTCAGACGAAGATCGATTTCGCAGGTTTGCGCGCCCAGCGCAAAGGCCTGCTGCAGCGCGACGATCGTGTTCTCCGGCGCATGCGCCGAATCGCCGCGATGCGCGATCGCCTCGACCCGGCGCCAGGCGCCCTGCGGCTGGATCCACGGCGTGCCTGGCGCGGCGACGCCCTCGGCCCGCGGACCGCCCAGCGCGGCGACTTCGGCCTGCGTCATTCGCCCGTCGATGAACATCAGGCTCGAGAGATAGACCGGCTGGGTTTCGCCATTGTTGTCGCCGAACAGGATCAGGTCGGGGCCGGGCTGTGCAAAGAGCGCCCAGCGCGACGAGATCGCCGATCCTGTCGTGCCCTGGCCGCCGACAAACTCACCGTCGATGTAGCGTTGCAATTGCCCCTCGCCGTCCGCGGCGCCGACCACGAGCGCGACGCGATGCCACGTGTTCGAGCGGAGCCGGCCGCGATAGTTGCCGCTGATGCCGATCGCGTCGGCCGGATCGGCAAAGAAGTCGCCGTCGTTGGCGTTTTCGAGGTTCGTGTTGAGGAAGCTGCGCCATTGTCCGCTGCTGGTCGCCGGCCAGAGCAGGTCAAAGACGAGCGTGTAATTTGAGACCCAGCCGTTATCGACGTACACGCCGTTCGGCGGGCTGGCGTGATCGAGATAAACGCCCTGGGCGGCAGTCGTCGCGGGGATGAACATGACACCGCTGTCACCGCCGGGCAGGTCGGGCAGGCCGAAGCCGCGGGCTGTACCGAATTGAACGAGTGAGCCGGTGTCGCCACGATACGTAATAGCTCCACTGCCGCTGGTGGGAGTCAGACCGCCGTCGAAGTTCCAGACCGTTTGACCGGCATAGAGGTTCGCAGCGGACCACGCAACGATCAGAATCGCCGCTGGAAACGCGATCGCTTGCATGCGGCTGACTAGCTTACGACCGACCCGCAATGGCTGATTCAAAGACATGATCTGCATGCTCCTGTTCGACGGTTACGAGATCGCCCGAAATTGATTTTTCCCAGCCGCGTCAAAGCGGCCCAACCCGCGCTGCCAAGCGCTGGGCGGATTGCGGCCAATCGTGCCGACATCGATTCGCATATGCCGAGCGCGTCCGCCGGCAACTTCGAGTCGATCATTCAGCGCCAGGTTGAAGAGCGGCTTAACAGTTGGTGAAGATTCCGATGCGCATCCTGCGCCGTGCCTATCCGTACCGAGCATGCCAGCGGCAGGGGGCAAAGGTCTGGCTTATCAACTGGACATTTGCGCAAAGCGCAAGCTGCATCGCGACGGCACGACCTGATGGGCGTCATGGTGATTCGATCGCAGCTTTATTCGCAGCAATGGTTTATGTAATTCTCAGCCATGCTTTCTCTCGCCTGAAGCAGCACTGGGGCGCTGCAGGCCCGCGAGTGCGCCCTTGTCCGTGAGAAAATTCTCGTTCGCTACGTGAATAGACCATTCCCGTGGTGGTCTTCCCTATTGGCACAAGCCGATCGCGCGGCGCGCCCTTTACAGCCGTTGTGCGGGATTGGCCGCAATAATACTCGATTGAATGCGCCGGGGAACGCGGCGGCACGGCTCGGATTCCATCCGGGCCGTGTTTCTTGCTGCAGGGGGGATGTCCGAGCCGTGCGTTTGGAGTGTGTTGTAGGGGGCCGCACAATCCTTGCGCTATCCGTCCGGCCTCAGAAGCAGTAGCGAAATGGGAACGTATTCCCATTCCTCACAAGGGAAGCGGCCTATCAAACGGCTGGATGGCCGAGTGCAATCCGCAGGCATTTCTCGAATGATCGGCGGCTTGACAGGCGCGGCCTATGACGATAGAACCATTTGATTGAGCAATATAACACATGCTCATTTGACAAAGCGAGGTCGCCCGTGGTTCTGGCGCAGGTGCCGCTGAATAAAAACGTTACCGTCGAATCAGTGCAGCGAGACGGCTGGCTTGGCCGGCGTCTGATGGAGTTGGGGCTGGTTCGCGGGGCCACTGTTTGCGTCATCCGGCGGGCACCGCTCGGCGATCCCCTGCATTTACGCGTCGGCGACTATGACCTGTCGCTGCGGGCCGCCGATGCGGCTGCGATCGAAACGACCGCGGCATAGCCGAGCTTTCCGTGCAACCTGGCGCGCCGTCCGCACCCTTTCCAAGCCCTGCCAGTCAGAAGCCAATAGCCTCTGCTTCGCAGAGCCACGTGACCGATTCCGCCCTCCACGGCGCCTCGAGCCCGTCGCTGGTGCTGCTGGTTGGTAACCCGAACACAGGAAAGACCAGCCTTTTCAATGCGCTCACCGGCTATCGCGGCCACGTTGCCAACTACCCCGGTGCGACGGTCGAGCTTGCGAGTGGTCGGCTGGCCGGCGTCAGCACACCGATCGACCTGGTCGATCTTCCCGGTACGTACAGCCTGACGCCGACCTCGCCAGACGAAGAGCTGACCCAGCAGGTGTGTACCACGGGCGTGCCGGGACGTGGGCGGGCCGGCGCATTGCTCGCGATTGTCGATGCGTCGAACATGCCGCGAAATCTGTATCTCGTGAGTCAACTGCGCGAGCTGGGCACGCCGATGATCCTCGCGCTGAACATGGTGGACGTGGCCCAGCGCCGGCAGCTCGGCATTAATGTTCCACTGCTGAGTCAACGGCTGGGCGTGCCGGTGGTTCCCGTGATCGCAGTGCAGGAGCACACGCTGCCGGCGCTCCGCGCTGCGATTGAGCACGTTGTCTGCTCGGCGCGCGGCACAACGCCCGAGCGCGAGCCAACCGGTTCAACGATGGCCGGTGCGCTTCCGTTGGTGGGGTCGACCGGCCGGCTGCCGACAGTGCCGATCAACGTTGCGCACGTCGCGACCCACACCGCGATGCCGCCGGGCTTGCCGTTGCCAATCCGTGGTCAGCGGAGCGAGCCGCGCGCGGCGCTGCCGGCGCTGGTTCCGCCGGAAGAGCTTAATCCGGCCATCTCGGCGGCGGCCCACCGCGGAGATGCGGCGGATTTTGGGGCGGAAATTCGCGCCCGTTATCAGTGGGTGGCGGAAATTCTGTATGGAGTGATCACGCGCCCGGCGTCGCCGAATGCGCGCTTCACCGAGCGATTGGACGCCGTCTTGCTGCATCGCTGGGCCGGTCCGCCGCTGCTGGTCGGGCTGCTACTGCTGGTCTTTCAGGCGATTTTCAGTTGGGCCGGCCCACTAATGGACGCGATTTCCGGGTTGTTCGAAGCGCTCAGTGGGGCGCTCGGCCCGCTGGCGCCGGAGGGGCTGGCGCGCAGCCTGCTTGTTGACGGACTGATCGGCGGGGTTAGCGGCGTGCTGGTTTTCATGCCGCAGATCCTGATTCTCTATTTCTTCATCGCGGTGCTCGAAGACAGCGGCTATATGGCGCGGGCCGCGTTCATGTCCGATCGACTGATGCGCGTTTTCGGGCTAAGCGGTCGCGCGCTGATTCCGCTGCTGTCGGGGTACGCCTGCGCGATTCCGGCGATTCTGGGCGCGCGCACCATCCGCGATTGGCGCGAGCGGCTGATTACGATTCTGATCATTCCGTTCATGAGTTGCTCGGCGCGCCTGCCGGTGTACGTATTGCTCATCGCGGCGATTGTGCCGCCGACCGCGTGGCTCGGCGGCTGGATCACGCTTCCGGCGCTGGTGCTGCTCGGGATGTATCTGATCGGCGCGCTCGTCGCGCTGCCGGTGGCGTGGACGCTGCAGCGCGTCCTGCCGCAGCGCGGCGGCAGCACATTTCTGATGGAACTGCCGCCATATCAAGTGCCGCGCTGGCGCGCCGTGCTGCAGCGGATGCTGGCGGCGGGGCGCGATTTTTTGGTGAGAGCCGGGACCGTGATTCTGCTGCTTAACATGATCGTCTGGGCGCTGGGCTACTTTCCGCGCAGTGCCGCGGTCGCGGAGCGCGTCGCGGTACAGTCGGCGGCGGCCGGCTGGGATGACGCGCAACGCGACGCGGAGATATCAGCGGCATACCTGCGAGAAAGCTATCTCGGCCGGCTGGGGCATACGATCGAGCCGGCGCTGCGGCCGCTCGGTTGGGATTGGCGCATCGGCGTCGCGGTGCTGGCGTCATTCCCGGCGCGCGAGGTCATCGTGGCGACGCTGGGCACGTTGCACGGCTTGTCGGGCACGGTGGATGAAAACTCGGCCCCCTTGCAAGAGCGGCTGCGCGCGTTGCGCTGGCCTGCGGACACGCCGGTCAGCGGGGCGATTCGCCCGGGGGCGCCGATCATCACGCTGCCGGTGGCGCTTTCGATCATGGTCTTTTTCGCGCTGTGTGCGCAGTGCTCCAGCACGCTCGTGACGATGGGGCGCGAGCTGCGCTCCTGGCGCTGGCCGGTGCTCTCGTTTGTCGGCATGACCACGCTGGCGTATGCAGCGGCCTGGGTGGTAGGGGCGGCGGCGCGCGGGCTGGGGTTGTAGGTCGGGCGGCCTTGCGCGCTGGAGTGGGCCGATGAATGCGTCACCCTGGCCGCCGCTTCGATCCCGGACTGATCGCATACACTCATCATGAGGAGGCGCAGTGTCTGACGTAGTTGCGAACAAGGTGGCCTGTTATCTCATTCGCCGCTCGCCGACGGCAGAGCTGTTGCTGCTCCTGCGCACAGAGCGAAGCTCATTCGCCTCTTCGTGGCAGCCGGTTTATGGTTCGATCGAGCCGCATGAATCCGCCATTGCTGCCGCCTTGCGCGAGTTGCACGAAGAGACCGGCGTGCGGCCCATTCGCCTCTGGTACGTGCCCGAGCCGGTCTCGTACTTCGCCCCGGCCAAGGATCAGGTCGTGCTGTGCCCGTGTTTTGTCGCCGAGGCCGCGGCGGACGCGGTCATCCAACTGTGCCACGAGCACACCGATTTTCGCTGGCTGCCCATCGCGTCCATCGAGCAACACCTGCTCTGGCCGGCGCAGCGCCGCGTCGTGCAGTTCATCCGCGATGAACTGCTGGCGGCTGGTCCGGCGGAAGCGTTTCTGCGGCTCGATTCCTACCTGACGCGCGCCTGAGCGGATGGCGCAGCCCCCATCGCGGCGCTATCATCACCGCATGCTCTTCTGCTACAGCCCGGGCTATATGATGGAGCTGCCGGCGCAACATCGCTTTCCCATGGGCAAGTACGGCGCGCTCTACGACATCCTGCGGCGGGATGGTCTTGTGCGACCCGCCGACGTGGTTGCGCCGGACGAAATCGAATGGGCGAAGCTCGAGCTGGTCCATACACACGAGTACCTCCATGATCTGGCCGCCGGCACACTCACGCCGGCAGCGCAGCGCCGGCTGGGTTTTCCCTGGTCGCACGCGCTGGTGCGTCGAGCGCGGCTGGCGGCGCAGGGCACCCTGATGGCAGCCGAAGCGGCCCTCGCCGACGGCGTCGCCACCAATCTGGCCGGCGGAACACATCACGCCTTCCCCGATCGTGGCGAGGGCTTCTGCACGCTTAACGACGTCGCCGTGACCGTGCGCCATCTGCACCGGGCCGGGCGCCTGCGGCGGGCCTTGATCGTCGATCTCGACGTGCATCAGGGCAACGGCACGGCCGCGATCTTTGGCGGAGACGAATCGACGGCGCGGCCGGCCAGCATGGGCGCGCCGGGCGTTGACGCGGGTGCGCCCGATGCCGCCGCGTGCAATGGCAACGGCGCCGCGGTGTCCGCCCTGGCGTACACCTTCTCGATGCATGGCGCGAAGAACTATCCATTCCGCAAGGAGCGATCGCATCGCGACGTGCCACTGCCCGATGGCATGGGCGACGAGGATTATCTCGCGCTGCTTCGCACCCATTTGGAGGCAGCGCTGCTGGAATCGCGACCGGAGCTGATCTTCTACCTCGCCGGCGTGGACGTGCTGGCGGGCGACCGCTTTGGACGGTTGGCGCTGTCGCGTGATGGGTTGCACCGGCGCGATTGTCACGTGCTCGAAGCGGCGCGAGCCAGCCGCGTGCCGATTGTGCTGCTACTGTCTGGCGGATACGCCCGTACGCCGGAGGAGACCGCCGACCTGCACTCGAGCGTGCACCGCGCGGCTCGCAAGGTCTTCGGAGAATAAAGCGAATTTGCATCGGCCCACGGCGGCTGAGAAATAGCGAATTGCGAAGAGCGAACAACGAATGAAGTCAGCGGCCTCAAACGAATGCAGTCGGTTGGCCCTATCTGAGCAAAAACCCCCGGCTGCCCTCGCCTGATCACGTTATCAACTTCGCACCTGATCACGTCGATTGCAGCGCCCGCCGTGGCCGACGGCGGCTTCGGGCCGCAAATGGCGCACAACCGACCCGGCGTCGGGCACGGAGTCCCGACGCTACAGGGGGGCGCCGTTGGTTGCGCGCGACTGGTGTTGCGGGCAGAGGCGGTCCGACTGTGCCGATAAATTTCATGATTTTTGATATCAAAGGAATGATGCGGACTTCTTTATGGCGATTTCACCTGCTGTTGTTTGGCTGCTTTCGCGAACGTAAAATAGGTGAAGCGCTGGAGCGAACCGCATGAATGGGCCAACCCTTCTCATTCGCACCGGCGGAGCTATCGACTGCCATGGATGTTCGTTACCAGGAGGAGCACGTGAAGTATTCGGCGAGCCAGATTTCAGGTCGATCCCGCGTTGCGTGGATTGCCACGATTGCATGCGTGGGGTTAACGGCCGGCGCACATGCCGGCACCAATCCCCCGGTGGTCAACATTTTATTTCCGGTGGGCGGCGAAGTGCTGTCGAGCGGAACCGCTCAAACCATCCGCTGGACCGCCACGGATGACAGCGGCTTTGTCGTGGCCATCACGATCGAGGCCACGTTTGATGGCGGCGCAACCTGGCTGGCCATCGCCCGCGACATCGAGAATCTCGGTGAACTGACCTGGTATGTGCATAACCGCCCCGCGGCCGGCAATGCGCGGATTCGCATCACGGCGTTGGATCCCTTCATTCAGACGGGGGTCGCCGTCAGCAATCCCTTCACCGTCTTGAATGGCTCGACCGCCCGCGTGCGCACGACCGCCCGCGACTTCGATCTCGGCGGCACGCAGCCGCTCACGCAGTTGCAGGGGCAGCCGGCGGTCTTCAGCCCGGCCGAGTGCAAGGGCTGCCACGGCGGTGGTCCCGAGTATCCCGTCGAGGTCGCCCCCTACAACAACTGGCGCGGCAGCATGATGTCGTACTCCTCGATTGATCCGCTCTTTCTTGCGGCACTCGACGTGGCTGAGCGCGACGCCGCCGGTTCTGGTGAAACCTGCATTCGCTGTCACACGCCCGCCGGCTGGCTTGGCGGTCGCTCCAACCCCAGCGACGGATCGCAACTGCTCGATACCGACAAGCACGGCGTGAGTTGCGACATCTGCCATCGCATGGTTGATCCGATCTATCAGGCCGGCGTAAGCCCGATCGAGGATGTCGATATCCTTGCGGCGGTGGATCGCCCGCCGCTGTTCTTCGGCGGCGGCCAGTTCGTGATCGACCCCGACACCTTCCGCAAGCGCGGCCCGTTTGAAGATGCGCTGGCCTTCCACGGCATTCTCTATTCGCCGCATCATCGCGAGTCGGAGATGTGCGCGACCTGCCACCTCGTGTCGAATCCGGCGTTCGTGCGATCGCCGGAAGGCACGTATCCTCTGCATCCGCTCGATCAGCCGATCGGTCCGGGCGATCAGCCCTTCCAGGAGCAGAGCGTCTACACCGAGTGGCTCTTCAGCGACTACAACACGCCCCAGGGTGTCTTTGCACCTGACCTCGGCGGCAACCGGCAGTTCGTTTCGAGCTGCCAGGATTGCCACATGCGCGACATCACCGGGCGCGGCTGCTTCTCGCTGGCGGCCCCGCTGCGTCAGGACCAGCCGCTGCATGATCTTTCCGGCGGCAGCACCTGGATGCTCAGCATCATGCACCTGGTGGACACGTCGATTCAGTCCGATCCGATCTCGCAGGCTGCGATCGCGCGCGGCATCGAGCGCGCCCGTTACATGCTGCAACACGCCGCGGCGATGAACATCTCGCGCGACGATTCGAACGTTACGGTGCGCGTGACCAATCGCACCGGCCACCGTCTGCCGGGCGGCTATCCGGAAGGCCGGCGCATGTGGCTGAACGTGAAGTTCTTCAACAACGCCGATGTCATGATCGGCGAAGCGGCGCCGTATAACCCGGCAACCGGAGTGCTCACCGAGACCCCTGGCGCCAAGATTTGGGAAGCGCATCAGGCCATCGGCGCCGACATCGCGCCGCTGACCGGCTATCCGGCGGGTCAGCTCTACCACTTGGCGTTGAATAACTCGGTGGTGAAAGACAACCGCATTCCGCCGCTCGGCTGGCAGCCGGCGGCCTATGCGGCGAACGGCATCATGCCGGTCGGCGCGACCTACGCGGCGGGCCAGAACTGGGACGACACGTCGTTCGGCATTCCGATCGGCGCGGTGCGGGCCGAAGTGCGGCTGTACTACCAGTCGGTCAGCAAGGAATACATCGACGAGTTGCGCGCGTCGGGCACGCCCGGCGGTCCGGCGGAGACGATGTTCCAGCTTTGGAACAACAACGGCAAGGCCCCGCCGGAGCTGATGCTCTCCGGCACGATCGCCGTGCCGACGCAGATTCGCGGCGACATGAACTGCGACGGCGTCGTCAACTTCAACGACATCGATGGCTTTGTCGTGGCGCTTGTCGGCGAGGCTGCGTATGAGGCCGCGTATCCGAATTGCGCTCACATTCAGGCGGATACGAGCCAGGATATGAGCGTTGACTTCGGCGACATCGATTCGTTCATCGCGGCGCTGATCGGCGGCTAGCTCGCGCTGCACGCAGCAGGCCGTCCTTGAAGACTGTTGGGCGCATGGGCCTTGGACCTGTGCGCCCTTTTTCATGTGCGGGGTTCGAGCGCGGCCGGGCCGCCTTCGCAAAGCCGCTTTGGCAGAGCCACGACCGTAAGGAAGTGGTTAGAGCGTTTTCATTTTTCGTGTGCGTCGGTCGTCCATGTCCAACGTTGACTGCAGCAGATACGCCGTCGGCCACGGAGGGCCGACGCTACAGGCATGCGCCGTCGGCTGCGCAACGCGCTGTAGCGTTGGGACTCTGTGCCCAACGCCGGGTCGGTGGGGGCTGTGGGCAAACAACAGACGCCGTCGGCCACGGAGGGCCGACGCAACAACGCCGACGCACGGCGTCGGGTTGACCCCTCTCACCCCCCACTCGCTACTCGCTACTCGCTACTCTTCCTCACGCATATTCATCTTCGCCCGACTCGATCGTCTGGCCCCACTCATCGAGATTCTCGAGATATTCCGCCGTGCCGCGGGCGACGCAGGTCAACGGATCGTCGGCGACCTTGACATCGAGCCCCGATGCCTTGCCGAGCACCTGATCCAAGCCGCGCAGCAGCGCCCCGCCGCCGGCCAGGTGAATGCCGTTGTCGACGAGATCGGCGGCGAGTTCCGGCTCGATCTTCTCGAGCGTGCGCAACACCGCCTCGATGATCTGGCCGACCGGCTCTTTGAGCGCTTCGCGCACCTCTTCGCTCGTGATGACCGCCCGCCGCGGCAGGCCGCTGATCATGTCGCGGCCCTTGACCTCCATCTTGCCCTCCGGCCCGAGCGGGGCGGCGGAGCCGATCTGAATCTTGATGTTTTCCGCCGTCTGCGGGCCGATCATCAGGTTGTACGTGCGCTTCATGTAGTTGATGATCGCTTCGTCCATGTCGTCGCCGGCGACGCGCAGCGAGACGCATTCGGCGATATCGCCCAGGCTCATGACGGCGACTTCGGTCGTGCCGCCGCCGATGTCGATGATCATCGACGCGGTCGCTTCATAGATCGGCAGCCCCGCGCCGATGCCGGCGGCCTTCGGCTCTTCCACCAGGTAGACCTGCCGCGCGCCGGCTCGCTCGGCGGAGTTGTACACGGCGCGCTTCTCCACCGCGGTGATGCCGCTCGGCACGGCGATGACGACGCGCGGATGCGCCAGGCCGCGATTGCCGTGTACCTTGCGGATGAAATAGCCGAGCATCGCCTCGGTAATGTCGAAGTCGGCGATGACGCCGTCCTTCAGCGGGCGGATCGCGGTGATGCTGCCGGGCGTCTTGCCGAGCATCTCCTTGGCGACCAGCCCGACCGCGTTGCCGTTGTCGAGCACCTGGTTCGTGCCTTTGCGGACGGCGACGACCGACGGTTCGTTCAGCACGATCCCCTCGCCACGGACGCAGACCAGGGTATTGCATGTGCCCAGGTCGATGCCCATGTCGATGGAGAACATCCCCATTAAGCGGCGCAATACTCCCACCGTTGTCTCCCTACCTAGGTTTCGAACCCGTTGTGGCGCGAGCCGTGCAGAGCGGGCCAGACCGAGCCGGATTTATCGATCGCGGTTTCGTTGACGTTGCAGCGGCAAAGCCGACCGACGCGGCAAAGCGAACAATCCCAGTAATTACGCACGCCGTGGTTTGTCGCGTGACGCAGCGGCCGAGGCAACCGGCGGAGCGGCACGGCCCGCAGCCTTGCCGGCGGCTGAACATTCGCGTGCCCACGGTTTCGAATCGCTCCCTGACGGTCGCGGTTCGGATTGAATCGCTTCCTTATGGTCGCGGTTCGGTTTGAATCGCTTCCTGACGGTCGCGGTTCGGTTTGAATCGCTTCCTTATGGTCGCGGCTCTGCTTGAATCGCTCTCTGACGGTCGCGGTTCGGATTGAAACGAGACCGCATGGGCGGCGGTTCGGAACGCGGCTCGGCTGGCTTCGGGGAAGGGCCGACACAGGCAGCCTTTCCTCGCGCCCGCGCAGCACAGCAACAGCCGGCGACCGCATCCGTGCGGTGCGCATCCGCGGCGTCGCATGCCGAGCATTGTACGGCGGGGGAAAATCGCCGCCAGTGGCTGGTTTCACGTGATGAGATAATCCTCTATGATCTTGAGTAGTACGGAAACACGGTGCGACCGGACGTGACCAGTCGGCCGAGTCGTTGTGAGTACGGGCATGCTCGAGTCCATCCGCATTCAGAATTTTCGCTCCTGTGAAGACGTGACGCTTCGACCGGGCGAGCCGGTCATCGGGCTGGTCGGTAAGAATGGGGTGGGAATGACGAATCTTTTGCAGGCGATCCGGGTTGCCGCAGAGCTTTACGTGAGCGCGTCATGGCTTGACATCGACCTTGAACTGAATGGCCATATTGCAGCAACGTCTTTTTCGATTCGTCTAAGTGTGGGTGGAAAACGATATCAATACGCAACGACACGTGATCATTCACAATCTGTGGACTTGAGATATCAAGAGAGCCTTATCGAAAACAACGGCGCCTCGCTGAATCGTGTGGGTCGAAGCTGGGGGACCCTTCCCCCAAACCCCCTGGGATTTTTCGCTTTCGGTCCGTCGGCAGGCAAAGGATAATATCCGTCGCGGGAGGGCGGCCGGCCCGCGTGGGCGTGCACGCCTGCCGTACGGATTCTGAGTCGGCGCTCGGGTACGGGTGCCTCAGCTCGATGATCTACCTGATCGCAGTCAAGCTCGACTTCAAGCTCCCGGCGCGGCGCAGGCTACCCACACGAAATTGCGAGGAGGCAAAAGAGGGACGAGTGGAACCGGAACTGTTTTGGTCGCGACATCGAAGAGCTACGCCGAAGAGGTCTCACTAGCGTAGGGAAAGTACTAGAGTCATGGGATGGCCATATCAGACAAGTGTCTGATGCTGCGACCAGAGAGAATTTATGCCTTAAGCGATTCTTTGAAGAATGTGGTTGTGTTCAGAAATGGCTTTCGCCAGAGGATCGAAAGGCACTCCTTAACAAGAAGGAGATCGAAGAATTATGGAAGATACTCATTGGAGCGGGGCCGGTTTCTCCTCGATAACTTTTGGCGATGCCGAAGGAATCGTACGATCTTCGCATGAGACGGCCTTGCTTATCAAGCTTCGTTCGATTTTTACAATTGATGATCTGAAGAGAGCATTGATGTGGGAGCCATGTATCGCTGGAGTTCCATGGGATCCTCCTATGCATTTGTTTCACCGGGTCTTTACTGATGATCAGCCGCAGTTGCCGGTGATCGGCGATGAACATCAAGCCGACATCAAAGAGTATCTGGGCATGTATGGGCGATACTACCAGGCAAAAACTCAACAAGAACGGGCCGCAAAGGCCTTTGCGATGGGCTTCTTGTTGCATTCTGCGCTCAGCTACGAGACCAACGATATTGCACTGCTCGTGTCAGCTATTATTGAATTGAATGGCTATGGATCGCTTGAATGTATCGCGTTTCTACTTTGGCATGTCCGCATGCAATGTCGCAATGCGAATCACCATCCACATTGGATGGGAATTGCCATCTTATGCGCACTCGTGGCACGTACTGTGCTTATTCCCGCGAAAAGCTTTCTAGATGTCGAAGGAATGCAAACAACAGCGATATCCCACCTGCGCATTCCGTTTAAGATGGTCTTTGGCGACTGGGCGAAGATTCTTGAAGCCATTGATGGCCATCTACCTGCGTGGGATTTATTCCTAACGAAGATGAATGAAATTGCGAAACTGGATGAAGGTTCTTGATGTCATTTATCTGCCCGGTATCTATTCCGCTCCAAGGTGAGCTGCCTTCTTGATTTGCATGTGCCATTGTTCGCAAAGCTGATTCTGCTCGGAAAGTTCTTGATTCACGCTGGGACATCGATCGTCGAAACGAGCACGCTGTGTGTGTATCCACTGAGAAAAAGCCGCTCTGCGAACAATCGCACGCCGACAGTACGAGGCGGTAAATTCCGGCTGCCACTGGCTCAATGGTGACCTCGACGGCGACGCGGATGTGGACTTTGACGACATCGCCGGTTTCACCTCGATTCTTAGCAGCGGCAACAGCGCCGGGCCGGCGATCACGTATGTCTGGGACGCCGAGAACCGGCTCACGGAAGTCCGGCCGACCTTCCCGGCGGTGACGGCCGCGGCGAAGAAAGTCGTCTTTGCCTATGATTACATGAATCGCCGCGTGCGGAAGCGGGTGTACAATTGGAACAGCGGCGGCGGTAGCGGCGCGTGGGAAACGACCCCGTGCCTCGACCGACGGTTCGTCTACGACGGCTGGTTGCTGCTGCTGGAGCTTGACGGATTGAGCACTCCGACGCCTAATGCGATCGTCCGCAAGTATACGTGGGGCCTCGACCTGAGCGGCCTGAACGGCAATCCGTCCGCATCCGGCCTCCGCGCCGCCGGCGGGATCGGCGGGTTGCTCGCGGTCGAGCAGTTGGCGCTGCCGGCGCAGTGCGGCCAAACGGCGCTCTCGGCCAAAAGCTACTGGTATTTCTGCGACGCCAACGGCAACGTCGGCCAATTGATCGACGGGGCCGATGACTCCGGCCTGACCCCGCCGCAAGCCTGATCTACCTCGCGCCTCGCGGCGAAATATGAATATGATCCGTATGGGAATATCACCGCGCAGAGCGGGGCCTATGCCGAGGCGAATCTGATCCGGTTCAGCACGAATCAATATGAGCCGGAGATTGGGTTGGTAAATGGGAAGATGAGGTATTACAGCGCGAGCTTGGGAAAGTGGATGAGTCGCGATTTGTATGGAGAAAAAGGTGGGTTAGACCTCTATTGCTATGCAAGCAACAATCCGATAAGCGTGATTGACCCCTTTGGTATGTGGACGTTTCATGCTCATTGCGGCTGCTTAACCGCTAGCTTGGGTCCAGGCCTGGATCACTCTGATGTGCCTTCATCATCGTACCTTGAGCTTTTATTCAAGGCCGACAAGAAGCAATGCAAGTGCGTTTGCTGCGAAGAAGTGAAGTTTATTCAGATTTATTACGCCGTCATCACAGGAGGATGGAATAGTATCGGAACAATCATTTTTGGTAATGTAACCTTTGGATCGTGGACATTAGACGCAGATAAAGGCAAAGAGCCTTGGTATCCCCATAGCTATAGTTTCTCCGATTGGTCTGCGTTTATGACCGACGAGCCTTTCCTGACCCCGTCAGCTTTCAGCGGCATATATGAAAGCGACTTTGAAGTGTGTGCTGTTTGCTCTAGAGGCGACAGTAAAGGCACGGTTTTCGGGTGCTTGAAATGGGGTCACAGCTTCGAGTTTGATAGTAATTTTCGCCCGCAGATTGTCGATTGGCATCGATACATCAACAATAAATACTGGGGACGGCATACGCCGACCGAAAACGATTCTGTGCGACATGGCAATGTCCACAGAGATCCTCAGGATGACCCTCCGGTCTCAGTGACCGTATGCGATCAAGAGCCAAGCAATACTATGAAGTCGTACCTAGATAAGTGGTTGCCATGAAGCATAAGCAAAACATAAATGAAAACACGATCCCAACTTTGCGCTACGCAAGGCACCCAACCCACTTCTACAGTATCTCTATTCGCGTGTTTTGGGAGCTATTTGGAGTATCGGTACTTTGTGCCGTCGTGGCAAGGAAGTTGACGGGGCCATCAAATGAGATGAGGGCTCTTGATCAAGCGATAATCAGGACTGGTGCGGTCACTTCCATTGTAGCTGCAATATTGGCGATCATAATTAATTGGAATTGTGTTAAATCTTATCCGATTGTCGTGTCAGGCGTGCTTGTTTTTTGTCTTGGATTGCTGATGTTACAAGCATTAGATTGAGCGATTTCTGTGTATTTCGTAGTGCCGCTCCCGCCGGCTGCACGTGGGCGGGCGTAAAGATAAGATGGGATCTCTGAATAACCACATGAGCCGAAAAGCGACGCCACAAAATTCCGAAGTGTTCGGCGGTTTCGCCGGCAAGATGGCAGTTTTTCAGAGGCCCCAAGATAGTTAAAAATAGTGGTCCTTTCGGGATTAGCATGGGTAGAGTCGGGTATAGAAGGCGACCTGTAGGAGGTCGCGATGCGGGATGCGGAGCTGTACCAGCGGGTTTTGGGATTGAGCGAGCCCTGGTCGGTGGTGCGGGGGGAGTTGAACGTGAAGCAGCGGCGGGTGGGCGTGTGAGGCGAGCACACGCCCGGGATACGTTGGGCCTGCCCGCAAAGCGGTGATGTGCTGGGCTGTTACGATCACGCCGAGGAGCGGGTCTGGCGGCATCTGGACACCTGTCAGTTTCAGACACTGCTGTACGCCCGCATTCCGCGGGTGGCTTGCGGCACAGTGGGTGGGCCCTGTTGGTCTGCGTTTGCCACTATTCGCAGAGCGGATTTCGCCCGGAATGGTCTTGATTCACGCAAAGACATCGATAGCCGAAATGAGTTCGGCGTGCGGGCGAAGGCCATTGCGAAATCCGCTCTGAGGACAGTGTCGATCGAGAGCAGGCTCTCATTCTCAGCGTCTCTCCCGCTTCGCACTGTTCTCCGAGCGGGCCCCGGCGGCCCGCCGGCGAGATACGGAGTCGTTCGCAAGGCCCGCTCTGCGAACAGTGGGACGCCGGCAATATGAGGCGGCTTACCCCGGTTGCAACTGGCTCAACGGCGATCTCGACGGCGACGCGGATGTGGACTTTGACGACATCGCCGGTTTCACCTCGATTCTTAGCAGCGGCAACAGCGCCGGGCCGGCGATCACGTATGTCTGGGACGCCGAGAATCGGCTGACGGAGGTCCGCCCGACCTTCCCGGCGGTGACGGCCGGCGCGAAGAAAGTCGTCTTTGCCTACGATTACATGAATCGCCGCGTGCGGAAGCGGGTGTACAATTGGAACAGCGGCGGCGGTAGCGGCGCGTGGGAAACGACCCCGTGCCTCGACCGACGGTTCGTCTACGACGGCTGGTTGCTGCTGCTGGAGCTTGACGGATTGAGCACTCCGACGCCTAATGCGATCGTCCGCAAGTATACGTGGGGCCTCGACCTGAGCGGCCTGAACGGCAATCCGTCCGCATCCGGCCTCCGCGCCGCCGGCGGGATCGGCGGGTTGCTCGCGGTCGAGCAGTTGGCGCTGCCGGCGCAGTGCGGCCAAACGGCGCTCGCCGCCAAAAGCTACTGGTATTTCTACGACGCCAACGGCAACGTCGGCCAATTGATCGACGAGGCCGACGATTCCGGCCTCACCCCGCCGCAAGCCTGGGCCGCGTCGCGCCTGGCGGCGAAATATGAATACGACCCGTATGGGAATATCACCTCCCAGAGCGGGGCCTACGCCGAGGCGAATCTGATCCGGTTCAGCACGAAATATTTTGATCAGGAATCAGGTCTTGGCTATTGGGGATATCGATTCTATTCGACAACCCTCGGGAGATGGCTGTCGCGTGATCCTATTGCTGAGCATAACGATAATAACGTTTACCGTGTTTGGAAAAATACGCTTTCACTCGCCGACCCATTGGGGTTATGTACTGTGGGAGATAAATGTTTTGACCTTAAGGGCAGCATTGTGATTGGGAGAAAGGTAAGCCCCGACATGCTGCCGCATATCGCAATAATTATCTCGCTCTCAGAAGTGTATTCAGCCATCGACGACTTTACGCCGGAAGACCCAAGCTTCCCTACCCCTGGAATAATCATTGAAGAAGTGCTTGGCGTTGATGACCTAACACCAGGAGTTGGCGAAGTTACCATTGGAATTCTAGACCTTATGCAGAAGCTCGGCAGGAATAACGTCAAGTCCATTTGGACAAGAACTAGATGCCAAGAGTGTACTTGTAAGAAGACCTTCTTCGAATATATTATTGGTCGAGACTGCACTCCTAAATGGAAAAAAAGTAAGTGGAGCAACTGGACTAAATGCACCATATCATTCACGGACTCCAGCGGCGTATTGCACCCAAACAGCGACCCGATATTTGGCGCATCAGACAAGGCCATTCAAGAGCTCTCAGTAGCATGTCTAATGAACGCGGCTGCGAATGCCAAGAAGGAGTGCGGCGGTGACGAATGCAGCATGGAGTAGCGGGCCATATCTGGCTCTAGGCCTTCTGGTTGGATGCGGAATCGGCTTTGCCTTGCGAAGCGGAGTCAGCAGTAACGCAGCAAAGAGTACTGCTAGACCGCATCTTATGCAGTTGCCTGAGAATAAAGTTGCGATCGCCAATCCGGTAATCCTGGCTGGCGACTTGGATTTGCTCAGAACAAACATGAAGCGCGAATTGTCCGGCTATGCAGACAAGCTGAATTCGCTATCTCGTACCATCGCAACTGCAGCAATCAGAATGCTTCCGCATGAGATTACTGCTGGCAATATTGATACTATTGATTTTCCTATTGCGCTGTACGCGTACCGAACCAGCATGGAGAATCTTCCGACCGTGGTGATCCATAGCATTGTCCCCCAGCGCCAGCCCACGGCGATCATTGTGGCTTATGGTGACATGCTTGGCAGGACCATTTTATTTCGTGCCAAATGGAAGCAATCGGAAAAATTTCTCGCATATGAATTCAACGCACTGTTGCTGTTAGAAGAGAGCGATATCCAGAGTATGGTGGGTGCTGATGATCGACCGGCGATAATAGAGCTGGCCGTTGAGCCAGGTGGAGTGATTCCATTCTGCAAGGATTGTGCGATGGCAATTGCCGTCGAAGAGATTAACGGGCGCTGTAGCAATTTCGTGCCTGTGTTCGTAATGCAATAAGTGTGGTAAGATGGTATTCGGCGCACCTCACGGCCGCTGGCAGCAGGTATTCATCTGGACGAAGAGAGATGCGGAAAATCTGGCTCATCTCCCGATTCCGGGGAAGGCGGCGCGGATTTTCAGGAAGAAGCATGTGCCTCGTCAATTTTGACGATGGCTTCTTTGATGGAAGGAGTCTTGCTCATCCCGGAGTGTTTCCTCCGGCGGGAAGCCCCTATGTGGATCAGCCTGGCATACAAGGATGGGAGTCGCCAACGCCGGCAACCTTTCCACCCGCGCCGCCTAGTCCTTAAAGCTAGTTATGAAATCAAGAATCTTCGAGCCGCTATTTAGTCTTGCAATTATTAGTATCATGTGTTTCGTGATTACTAATGGATGTCAAGCGGATCGGAACAAGACAATGAAACACCTTGTGCTGAAGTTCGCCGGCCCTGCTATAGAAGGCAACGCTACGATCGAGGTTCGAGACATCGGCTCTGGACAATGGAATTACGTCATTGATACCGGTATGGAAAGAATTGAGCGCAGCATCCATATGCCCAAGGTTTCTCTCGACACCGTTTACGAGGAGTTTAAGCGCGCGTCTTCTGGAGCGACTAATGGGCCTACAGATAGCCATAGTCTGACGATCGAGGCTTACCAAAATCGCGAAAGCCCGTTATTCGTTTTCGGGGACCGAGCTGTTCGCGAGATGTTTCATGGCAACCAAACACTGGAAGTGTTTTACAGACAGCTGGACCTAAAGGTGTTGCCAAAAATGTATTGGTTCCGGAATTTCTTTCCCGACCTCACTAATGACGCGTATCAAGTGCCTTCGATTTCTTTTGGCTTGAACGGCCCTAAATGAGAAAGTGATCGGCTGTGTAGCATGTTCTCGCGATACGGCGGGTGGCCCTGTTGGTCTGATTGTGCCACTGCTCGGAGAACAATGCCGATGGAGAGCGGGCTCTCATCCTCAGCGTCTCTCTCGCTTCGCACTATTCTCCGAGCGGGCCGCGGCGGCTCGCCGGCGAGATACGCGGTCGTTCGCGCGGCCCGCTCTGCGAACAGTGGCACGTCGGCAATGCGAGGCGGCTTACCCCGGTTGCAACTGGCTCAACGGCGATCTCGACGGCGACGCGG
>CAYQLG010000068.1:4480-23335 GCA_964418235.1 uncultured Planctomycetales bacterium | reverse complement strand
CAGGCGCCCGCGCGCCGCGCGCCGCCGGGCGCGAAGCCGCCGTCATCGGCGTCCGTGGGCGCCTGCCCAAGTATCGCCTGCACGTGGTCCGTGACGTGCGAGACGCCGTATTGGCGGGGCAGACGATCGACGGCGCGCCGATCAACGTCGGCGTCGAGTTTGATGGCGACGTGCCGACCCCCGGCAATCAGACGGCCCGGCCCATTCGCATCATTCTCGACGAGACCGACTTCCGCAGCCGCATCGCCGCAACCGGCCTGAGCGGGGTCTTTGAGCGGACGTCCGAAGCCCTGTTGTTGCAGCGGCTGGAGCGCGTGCGCCTCGCGCCGAGCTTTGTGAAGCCGCTGCCGCTGCAGGAAATCAGTGTCGCCACGCCGGAGAAAGTCGGCGGCTCAATCCTGGGGCAGGTGCTGCCGCTGATTCTGATCGTGATGACGATCACGGGGGCGATCTATCCGGCGATCGACCTGACCGCCGGCGAGCGCGAGCGCGGCACATTGGAGACGCTGATCGCGGCGCCTGTGCCGACGGTCGATCTGATCACGGGGAAATTCGTGGTTGTGACGCTGATCGGGCTGCTCAGCGCCGTGCTGAATCTGCTCTCGATCGGCGGAACGATCTACCTCGGCGGACTGGGACAGATTCTGACGCGCGGACAGGATGTCGCGATTCCGCTTTGGAGCCTCCCGTGGGTGCTGATCGTGCTGATTCCGCTGGCGGTGCTGTTCAGCGCGATCCTGTTGGCCGTGTGCAGCTTTGCGCGGAGCTTCAAGGAAGCGCAGAACTACGTCATGCCGGTAATGGTCGCGGGGCTGATCCCCGCCGTGGTCGGAATTCTGCCCGGTACGCGGCTGGAAGGGCCGCTGCTGATCATGCCCGTCACCAATATCACGCTGCTGACGCGCGACCTGCTGACCGGCCGGTTTGACCCGATTGCGATCCTGTGGGTGGTCGCGTCCACGTCGCTGATGGCGGGCGCCGCGGTCGCGGTCGCCGCTCGGCTTTTTGGGCAGGAGGCCGTGCTGTTCGCCGACAGTGCGTCGATCAAGACGCTCTTCCAGCGCCGCTTCTTCAAGGCGGCGCTGGCGCCCTCGGCGGCCCAGGCGTTTCTGCTGGTGGCCCTGTGCTATTCGCTCAATTTCTTCGCTCAGCAGAGCCTGATGCGGACGCCGCAACTCGTCGACAGCGCCCGCTTCTTCTACGCGATTGCGGCGATCCTGCTGTTGCTGTTCATCACGTTGCCGCTGGCGACGGCGGTGTATTCGCGCGTCAACGTGGCGACGGCGTTCGCGCTGCGCCCGCCGCGCGCCCGCGACCTCAGCGCGGCGCTGCTGATCGGCGGCTCATCGTGGATTCTCGCGGCGGGCTGGTTCGCGTTACAGCAGCAGTTCTTCCCGCTGCCCGAGGCGGCGATGAAGGAATTCGCCCGGATCGAGGGCTGGCTGAGCAGCGAGCCGCTTTGGATGATCGTGATCCTGTTGGCGGTGGTGCCGGCCTTTGCGGAGGAGTTCTTTTTCCGCGGCTTTGCGCTGAGCGGCATGCGGACGGGGCTGGGCACAGTCGGCGCCGTGATTGTGACCGCGCTGGCGTTTGGCATTCATCATCACAGCGTGCATCGGCTGGTGCTGACGGTGCTGCTGGGCGTGGTTTTTGCGATTCTGGTGGTGCGCTCGGCCTCGCTATGGCCGGCGATCGTGGCGCATTTGTTGCACAACGGCCTGTCGGTGCTTAGCCAGCGTGATGATGCCGGGCTTGGCTTGAAGGGGCTGCTGGCGCAACTCGGCTACGTGCCCAGCGCGGATGGCTTTCCGCCGATAGTCTGGCTGCTTGGCGCGGGGCTGGCGCTGGCCGCGGGTCTGTTGATTGCATGCACCGGTGGTTACCGCCAGCCCGAGACGTTCACGCCGCCCAACCAGCCGCCGCCATTTGCGGTCGGACCTGGCCGCGACGGTGAACAAGCCGCGTACGGGGCGCGCTAACGTTCAGCTTGGACGATGGCGACAAGGGCCGCCGCCGGCCGGGCTAGCCTTGCTTCTCGAGCACGGCCAACTCGTGCACCAACTCGCGGAAGAAGGGTTCGACGTCGGTGACGATGCCGACCGTCTGGAACGAGCCGCGATCGGCGAGCTTGGTCAGCGTGGCCGGATTGATGTCGACGCACACCGCGGGAATGCGCGCGGGCAGGATATTGCCGGTTGCCACCGAGTGCAGCATGGTCGCGACCATCAGGGCAAAGCCGACACCCTCAATCGCCGCCCGCATCTCGTCCTGCGCGACAAGCACGTCGGTGATGACATCGGGCAGCGGCCCGTCGTCGCGCAGCGAGCCGGCCAGTGTGAAGTGCACGTTGTGCTTGATGCACGCGTGCATGATGCCCATCTTGATGATGCCCTTCTCGACCGCCGGGCGGATGCCGCCCGCGCGGCGGATCGTGTTGATCGCGCGCAAGTGGTGCTCGTGTCCGGCGTCGGCCAGCGTCGCCTTCTCGATATAAACACCCAAGCTGGTGCCAAAGAGTGCGTGCTCCAGATCGTGCGTCGCCAGGGCATTTCCCGCGAACAGCACATGCACATAGCCGTGCTCGATCAGCCAGACGACGTGTTCGGTGCTGCCGGTGTGCACGATCGCCGGTCCGCCGACCAGCAGCAGCTTCTCACCCTGGCGCTTGGTATGCAGCATCTGCCGCGCGCATTGGCGGATCAGCGCGTTTTTGGGCTTCTCGGTCGAGATCGCCGACGCCATGAACTCAAACTCGCCCTTTTCGGCTCGTTCGCGCTCGAAGGGTATGACCTTGACGCCGCGCACGCCGCAGACGATCGGCTGTCCCTTCTTGACATGGATCATCGGCACGCAGCGGAAGTGCCCCGCGGCCTGGTCGAGCATGATGCCGCAGTCCATCTCGATCTTGCGCACCTCGTGCAGCGTGCCCTCATAGCGCACGAACGTCTGTTGATTGGTCGTCGAGTAAAACCCGTCCGGAAAGGCCCCGTCCATGTCCGCCACCGTCAGCTCGACATCATGGGGCGAGCGCACGATCGCGCCGTGCTTGGTCAGTTGAGAGAGCAGGTGGGCCAGTTCCTCGGCGTCTTCGGCCGAGACTTCGAGGCGGGCATGGCTGCGGTCGTTGCGGCCCTGTCCGACGTGCAAATCGGTGATGCGAAAATCACCGCCGAACGCGATGATGTCGTCGAGCACGTGGGTCAGCGTGAGCGAGTCGATAATGTGGCCTTCCAACTCGATGACTTCCGAAACCATGCGCAACCTCTCGAAGGTGTTTGGGCCGGCGCTCCGCCGCGCATGCCCTATGCGGCGCGGCCGAAGCGTCATTGTATTCGACCCGCGCGCAGCCGCCTATCAGGGCGGGATGATGAACGCAGCGGCACGGCTTTTCTGCATGGCAGAGCCGCGACCGTGAGGTAGTGGTCAGGTCTTGCCCGGTGCATCCGCTTCCTTACGGGCGCGACGCTGCTCAGACGCCGCTGCTTGAATTCAACGTCATCCACCCGCCGGCGGAATGCGCAGCCCGTGCGGATCATGCTCGCGCTCGCCGACGGTCTGCGCGAGTTGCTCGCGCAACGCCGCGGAAGTCGCATGCTCCAGCCGTTCCGCCGCGTGATGCAGATGGTCATCGGGCAAGACCGCATGCTCGGCGAGATAGCTCTCCCACAGGCGATGCGAGCGGACGAGGTTGGCCGCGGCCTCGCGCCCGCGCGGCGAAAGGCGCGCGGCGGCGGCATCGCCCGGCGTGATGTGTCCGCTCCAGCGCAGATCAAAAAACGCGGCTCGCAGCAGCGCGCCGCCCGCACTGCGCCGCAGTTGCTCGAACGCCAGCGCACGGATCGGCGCGGGTGCGGCCGACTCTTCGAGCCGATAGAGCAGCCCCAGCAGATCTTCGCGCACGATGCGCAGGCTGAGCCGGGCGCGCTGCAGCAGCCGGCTGATCAGCCCGTAGCGCGGCGACAAGAGCAGGGCTGCGCCAAACAGCAGCCCCAGCACAACGCTGATCATTCCCGCCGTGCTGGTGCTCACGTCGCGATAGCCGAACCAGCCCGGAGCGGTGAACGCCGCCGTATGCCCCACGACCGCCGCCGTGCCGGCCAACCCGACGCTCCACACGAGCATCAGGCTCAGCCGGTCGGTCAGCAGATGGGCCGTCGCGGCGGGCACGATCAACATCGCAATGACGAGTATGCTGCCGACGCTCTCGAAGGCGATCACGGTCGTGGTCGCGACCAGCGACATGAGGACGTAGTGCATGCGCCGCGCGCCAAAGCCGAGCGTCGTCGCCAAAGCGGGGTCAAACGCCGCGATGCGCAGCTCTTTGAAGAGCAGCGTGACGAAAGCCAGATTCAGGATGAAGAGCGCTCCATTCGTCAGCGCCGCGCGCGGCACGCGCCAGCCGCCCACGTTCACGTCGTTGAGCACGATCGCCTCGATCGAGCCATACAGGACGCAATCGGGGTCGAGATCGACGCGGTCGGCGGCCTGGCGAATCAGCACCAGCCCCAGCGCGAACAACAGCGTGAAGACGACGCCCATCGCCGCGCCTTCCTCGACCTTGCCCGCGCGGCGGATCCACTCCGTCAGCGCCGCCGTCAGCACGCCGACGACGATCGCCCCCAGCAGCATGATCCAGCTTTCGCGCTGCTGGCTGATCAGAAACGCGACCGCCAGGCCGGGCAGAACCGCATGGCTGATCGCGTCGCCCATCATGCTCATCCGCCGCAGCACGAGAAAGACGCCCAGCAAGGCGCAGCTCGCGCCGCTCAGCGCCGCGACGACGACGATCCATGTATCGAGCGCGGTCCATGACTCGATCATGC
The DNA here is from genome assembly GCA_964418235.1 of uncultured Planctomycetales bacterium. Taxonomy (GTDB): domain Bacteria; phylum Planctomycetota; class Phycisphaerae; order UBA1845; family Fen-1342; genus CAYQLG01. The sequence goes on along the minus strand of CAYQLG010000068.1, from coordinate 18,512 downwards.
GGTCGTCTCCGCGCGCGGCAGCCGATGCGGGCTGGGCGGCACCTCGCGCTGCGCCGGCATCAAGCGCTCGAGTTGCGCGATCATTGCCGGATCGAGCACGTGCTCGACCTCGTCGGCGTCGCGATCGACGTGGCTCGGCGCGATGTCGGCATGCGTGATCAGGTAAAGCTCCCACAGCCGGTGATTGCGCGCGAGCCGCGCGGCCGCGTCCACGCCCGCGGGCGTCAGGCGGTATTGCTCCGCCTCCGCGGCGCGCTCGATCAGGCCGGCCCGGGCCGCGCTGCGCAACAGCTCGAGCAGTTCCGCGCGCGACCAGCTCCGCCGCTCCAGTAAATCTGCCAGCGCGACGGGCGCGGCGGCGTAGGGCTGGCGACCGGGCTTCTCCGTTTCATCCGCCGGCGCCGGCGGGCCGTCGGTTTCGCCCAGCTCATACATCGCGCGCAGCAGGTGCTGCAGTGCGATGCGCCGCCCCAGGCGGCGCTCGCGCAGCCACGCGGGCAGTGCGCCGCCGGCTCCTCCCAGCATCATGCTGATCAGGAAAAAGACGCCACTGACCAGGACGATGATCGCCCCCGCCGGCAGGCGCGGCAGCAGCGCGCTGAGCACCGCTCCGAAATAGCCGCTGACCGCGCCAAATATCGCCGCCAGCGCCAGCATGCTGGGCAGGTGGTGCGTCCAGAAGCGCGCCGCGGCCGGCGGGATGACCAGCAGCGCGATGATCAGAATCAGGCCGACCGCCTGCAAGCCGATGACGGTGACGGCGACGACCACGCCGGTCAGGGCCACGTCGAGCAGCAGCACCGGCCAGCCTTGCGAGCGGGCGAACGTCGCGTCGAAGCACAGCAGCGCGAATTCCTTGTACAACAGCGCGCAGATCAGCGCGACGCCCCCCGCCGCATACGTGATCAACATCGCGTCGGCATAGAGCATCGACGCGGTCTTGCCATAGATAAAGGAGTTAAGCCCCGCCGCATTGCCCTGGCTGCTGCGCTGAATGATGCCCATGATCGCGACGCCCAGGCCGAAAAAGACACTGAGCACGATGCCCAGCGCGGCGTCCTCCTTGATGCGCGTGGTGTGGACGATCAACAAAATGGTGAGCACGCCCAGCACGCCCGAAATCGTCGCGCCGAGCAACAGGCCCGGCAGCCACTTGCCCTCGCCGCCGAGCGCGCTCATCACGAGGAAGGCGACGCCGATGCCCGGCAGGGTCGCATGGCTGAGGGCGTCGCCCAGCAGCGCGCGTTTGCGCAAGAGCAGAAACGATCCGATCAGCCCCGCCGCCACGCCGAGCAGCACAACGCCAAGCACGACCACGCGCGTGTTGTAATCGCGCAGGAGCAGGGCCGCGACGAGGGTCTCCCACGCGGGCCATTGCAGGGCATGATCCGTGATGGAGCGGGTGAGCGGCATCGGGAAAATCTAGACCTCGCGCAATCGCCTCAGCGATGTTTTGTTGATCACTTCGTCATTTGCTCATGGCCATGCGCTCGTACCATTCGCTCTTCGCGTTTCGCCATTCAAAAATTCGCGCTGGCGCTCATGGCCGCGCCGCGCGCGCCAGCGCATTCGCCGCCTCTTCGAGCAGCGTCAGCCGGCCGCCGTAGGTCTTGCGCAGGTTTTCCTCGGTAAACGCCGTTCGCGTCGGCCCGCAGGCGACGATGCGCATGTTGATCAGCAGCACATGGTCGAAGTATTCCGGCACGGTCTGCAGATCATGATGCACGACGAGCACGGTCTTGCCCGCCGATCGTAAATCCTGCAATACCTGAATGATCGCGCGCTCCGTGGCGGCGTCGACGCTCGCGAACGGTTCGTCCATGAGATAGACATGCGCATCCTGGGCCAAGGCCCGCGCCAGAAAAACCCGCTGCTGCTGCCCCCCGGAAAGGTGGCTGATCTGTCGTTGGGCATAGTCGGACAGACCGACGCGCGCCAGGGCCGCGCGGGCCGCCTCGCGATGGTCGCGGCTGATCGGCCGAAACCAGCCGATGCGACCGTAACGCCCCATCGCAACGACATCGAGCGCATTCACCGGAAAATCCCAATCGACGCTTTCACGCTGCGGCACATAGCCGACCAGCGCCCGCTGTCGCCGATAGGGCTGGCCATAGACGCTGACGATCCCGGAGGCTTTCGGCACGAGATCGAGAATCGCCTTCAGCAGCGTGCTCTTGCCGGCGCCGTTGGGGCCGATGATGCCGATCAACTGCCCCTCGGGCGCGTCGTAGTCGATATCCCACAACACCGGCTTGCGGTGATAGGCGACGGTCAGATCGTGAATCGACAGCGGCGATGTCCGCGGATGCTCGGCCCCGGTCGCCAGCGGCTCCTGTTGCGACGCGGTCAGCCCGCGCGGCGACAGGGCCGGATCCGAAACCGCCGCCGGCGAATGTGCGGCTGGGGCCGTGCTCGGGCGCGCGGCCTCTGCGGCCCCCCCCGCGCCACGCTCACCCGGTCGCATCAGTTTGCGAAGCATGTTGATGATCCTAGCGCTTGGCCGCGCCTTTGAGCCGTCCCTGCATGCCGTCGGCGGGCGCCTCGCCGCCCAACGCTCGCGCGATCACCGTGGCGTTGTGATCGAGCATGCCGACATAGGTGCCCTCATACGTATCGGGCGGACCCATCGCGTCAGAGTAGAGCGTGCCCCCGATGGTCAGCGCGTGTCCGCGGGCCTTCGCGCCTTCGACCAGCGCCTGCACGTTTTTCTCCGAGACGCTCGATTCGACGAAGACCGCCCGCACGCCATTCTCCACAATCACGTTCACCAGCCGGCGGATGTCCTCGAGGCCGGCCTCTGATTCGGTGGAGATGCCCTGGATGCCCAGCACCCGCAGGCCATAGGCACGCCCGAAATAGTTGAACGCGTCGTGCGCTGTGATCAGGATGCGATGCTTCTCGGGGATCGAGCGAATCACCTTGCGAACATAGCCGTCGAGCCGCTCCAGCTCCGCCTGATAGCGGCGGGCGTTCTCCTCATAGTGCGCGGCACCGGCGATGTCGCATTCGCGCATCGCTTGCGCGACCACGTCGACTGCCCGGCGCCAGGCCGAGACGTCCATCCAGACGTGCGGATCGTAATGGCCCGCCATTTCCTCCGGCTCGAGCAGTTCCTTTTCGGTGAGCTGCTCGGTGACGGCAAAGACCTTCTTGCCCGAGCGCTGCACGCGGACGAGCGCATCGGTCAGCTTCCCTTCCAGCATCAGCCCGCTGTAGAAGACAACATCCGCCGATTGAAGCTGGGCGATGTCGTTGCGGGCCGGCTTGTAGAGGTGCGGATCGACACCCTCGCCGATCAGTCCGCGCACATCGGCGCGGCTGCCGGCCACTTGCTTCACAATGTCGGTGACCATACCGACGGTGCAGACAACTTTTAACGCGGGTTTGGGGGTCTCGGCCAACGCCGCGCCGTGCAGCGCAGCCCCACAAGCCAGCATCGTCAACCACGCCAGAGGTCCTGAGTTCTTCATCTCCAATTGCTCCTGCGGGCCTGCCGGTCGCAAAGCTCCTGGCCTGAGGCAAGCGCGGCGCCTGGATCAGCTCAAGCCGTCAAAACATAAACCATGTTACACAAAGTATATCAGGCTACATTATTTCGGCAAGTCCCGCCCGTAAACTTGTCAACCCAGTCCCAACGGCCTTTAATACCCCGTTCCGTTGTCGCGAACGCGACCGTCGCGGCGGTCTGCGTGTCGCCGGTGTATGCCCCCACCGCCGCCCGTTGCGGCCGTGCTGACCTTGGGCTTGCCCGTGCGGGCCGGCTCGGCCCAGACCGACCAGCGGGCGGATGTTCAGCGTCCCTTATGGAATCGTACGGTTTGCTTGCTTCCGTCCTGTCGCTCTTTGACCCGGCCACGCTGGAAGTCTGGATGACACAGGCGTTTTACCCGGTGCTGCTGGGTATCCTCGTCATCGCCAGCCTGGGTCTGCCGATCCCCGAAGACATCCCGCTGATTGCCGCCGGCGTCGTGCTCAAGACCCACCCCCAGGCCGCCACGTGGACCGGCACGCTGATCGTCGCGATGATCGGCATCATGAGCGGCGACCTGGTGCTGTACTCGCTCGGGCGTTTCTGGGCGCGCGACCTGCTGCGCCACAAGTTCATCCGCTGGCTGCTCTCGCCGGAGCGCTTTGAATTAGCCAAGGAAAATTTTCATCGCCGCGGGGCGTGGTATGTTTTCTTCGGACGCTTTGTCATGGGCGTGCGGGCGGTGATGTGCATCACGGCCGGGGCGACGCATTACCCCTACTGGCGGTTCTTTCTGGCGGATTTTGCCGGGGCGCTGCTCAGCGTGCCCTTTTTCGTCGTGCTTGGATATCTCTTCGCCGGCATGATCCCGACGCTCAAGCAGTACATTCAGGACACCCAGACGATCCTGTTGGTGCTGGTGGCGGTCGGCGTGGCCGGGTTCATCCTCTATCGCATGCTCCGCAAGCGCCGCACAGCGACGACAGCGGCCGCGCATCGCTCCGGCGCCATCGGCGACACGGATGATGACGCTGCGGCTGCGCCGAAGCCCGTTCCCGCGACGCTGCGCCCGTCGCACCCGGCTCCCTCTTCGGCGGGTTAAGGTCGCGGTCGGGTGGCATGCTTTCGCGGCACTCCGCGCAAGCATGCGAGGTGGCGCCCTGTTTCGTACGTTCTCATCGCATCCATGAAAATAGAACACAGCGCCCCAGTTTGACTCCGCGCATCTCCGCTGCCTGCTGGCTTTTTGCTTCGATAACGGGTAAAGTACCGAAGTCTTTGTTCGTCTCTGAGACGTTTCACGATCAGACGTTTTTCGCGTCCATGGCTCTGTGCCGGCGTATTTCAGGGCGACGTACATAGCGGCTATGAGCCAAACGACACCAGACCTCCTCACGCAGCAGGCTGAACTGGAGCGCCGTTGTCGCGGCTGGCGCGACAGCGGCTATTTTGCGTTTGACACCGAATTCATCAAAGACGACACCTTCGACGCCGTCCTATGCCTCATCCAGGTGGCCGGCGCCGACGGCGTCACGCTGATCGACCCCACTGCCGGCCTCGATCTCGCGGTCTTTTGGGAGCTTGTCGCGGACCCGGCGGTTTGCGCCATCGTTCACTCGGGCAAGGAAGACTGCGACTTGTGCCTGCGCCTGCACGGCGCCCCGCCTCGCAACATCTTCGACGTGCAAATCGCCGCCGGCTTCGCGGGTTGGGGCTATCCGCTCAGCCTGGCCCGGCTGGTCGAGCACGGCCTCGGTCAACGCCTCGTCAAAGGGCAGACGCTGACCAACTGGCTGCGCCGCCCGCTCACGCCGGAACAGTTGCACTATGCCGTCGAGGATGTCGCCCACCTGCCGGAGTTGCATCAGCGCTTGAGCAAGCGACTCGACGCGCTCGGCCGCACCGGCTGGGCCGATGAGGAGTTCGCGAGGTTTGCCGATCCGGATTTCTACCGTCCGCCGCTGGAGGATCGGCTGGAGCGCTTCAAAGGCAGCAAGCGGCTCGACGGCCTCGGGCTGCTGGTTCTTAGCCGGTTGATCGAGTGGCGCGAAGCTTGGGCCCGTGAGAAAAATCGTCCGCAGCGCGCCCTGATGCGCGACGACATCCTGGTCGAGATTGCCAAGCGCCGCCCGCGCAAAGAGAGCGATTACGAGGTGTTGCGCGGCTTTCCCCAGGCGCGCAACCTGAAGTTGATCCGCGAGATCATCGCCATGATCGATGAGGCCGCCAAGTCGCCCCGCAGCGCCTGGCCCACCCCGCATGAATTTCGCGAAGTCTCGCCGATGGAAAACGTCACGCTCGACCTGGTCTCCGCCGTCTCACAAGCCATCTGCTTCGAGGAGCACATCAGCCCGGCCCTGCTCGGCGGCGCACGTCACCTGCGCGACCTGCTCGACCATCTGGCCGGACGCCAGACCGACACCCCGCACTTGTTGACCGGCTGGCGGGCCGCCTTCATCGGTCAGCGACTGACGAGTTTTCTCTCCGGACGCAGCGAGTTGCACCTGTCGGGCTGGCCTGACGACCCGCGCCTCAAGATCGTGCTGCCGGGCGCCGCGGAACCATAGGGCGCGCATCCATGATTCTTTAGGCGTCGGGCGTCCCTGCCCGGCGGAGTATCGCTGCCGATTCGCCGTCGGCCGCGAATATTCGCCGTCAGCCACAGAGGGCCGACGCTACAGATCAATCGAAACTGCGCGAGCCTGAGTGTTTCGACAGACTCGTCGGGGAGGGATTAGATTTCCGGAGAATCTCCGCTTCCTTACGGTCGCGGCTCTGCGAAAGACGACAGGTCCAATGGATAGTGCTCCTGCCGTTTGCACGCCAGCCCGACGCCCGCGCTACGGCACGTAGGCCAGCTTGCCCGAGATGTCGCCCACGCCCAGCGCTCGCACCCAGCCATTCACGCGAATCGCGGACTCTCCCGGCGGGGCCGAAAGCGAGCCGCGCCAGCGAAAGGCGTATCCCGCCGCCGAATAGCTGCCGCCAGGACCGATCGTGTCCGCGTCAATCCCGTTCGCCCGCGGCGACGGAAATGCCGCACTAAAGAGCCACTTGCTCGGATCGCTCGGGGCGCGATCGGTGTGATACAGCGGCGATTGCTGCTCTTCTTCATATTCCTCGATCGAAATGCCGCGCGAGCGAAAGACCGGCGAACGGTCGGTCACGCGAAAGCGTTCCTGACCAGCGAGGCCGCCGGCGTACTCGACCCGCACATTCAGGAAATAGTCCAGCGGCAGGCCCCATGCATCGACGATCGCCAGAATCGGCGTGCGGTCGTCGTTGTTGGGCGGGGTCGCGCTGCTGGTATTGATGAACTCATCCTGTCCGCTGGCGCGCGACAACGAGCGAAACACGCCGCGCGGCAATTGATCAAGCACGCCCGGCTGCAATACACGCAAGTAGGTGTAAAACGCGCGGATGTCGTTGTGCTGCCGTCCGTCTTTGCTGTCGGTTTCAACCGTGGTATGGTCGCAAATCGCAACTGCCTGCGTATCACGAGCAGGACCATACGTGATGCTGACGCGGCTCTGTGCGGCGGGGATGCTGTCACCAGGTCGTTGAACCAAATCTCGCGCCAGACGCTTCATCAACGTGTCAACCGCGCGGCCGGGCGCGCCGGCGTTGCCGTCCACTACCCGCGCGATGTCATACGGATTGGCAAAGCGACTGGCGACGGGCGCCTCTGGATAGGCCAATTGATAGGGCACATAAGAGCCAAACGATTGATTGTTGAACGCGTCACGGCTGGCACGCGAGTCGTAAAGCTGCTTGAGCGGGTTGGCGTTGGAAAATTGCTCAATCGCAAGCGTGGCCAGCCGCATCGTGTTTTCGGTGATGCGGCGCTTGTTGCCGTCGATCACGGTGCGCCCGACGACCGTCAGCGCTGCGATCAAGATCGCGATGATCGCAAAGACAATCAACAACTCCACGAGCGTGAAGCCGTGCGCCGGCCGCCGCCCGCCTCGATCCGCCGAACCGCTGGAAATGTGCCGCGTGGTCATTTGGTGGTCGTCTCAAAATTGGTGATGTCGTCGGCCGTGCCAAAGATCCCGTCCGAGCCGGCGCTGGCCAGGATGTAGTCACGCCGGGCCGGTGCGAGCTGCGCCTGCACGTTCTGATCACGGATGTAACCGGCGAACGCGCCTTGGTCGAGCTGGTTGATGTACTGGCTGGTCGCGCCGGTGAGCAGCGGCGTCGGCAGCGTTCCGCCGCCGGCCGGATCCCACTGGAGTCTTTGCGGTTCGCTGGCCGGCGCGGTGCGCAGCAGCCCATCGGCGCCGGCCGCGATCGGATCATCGGGATCAAGCAGCGGGGCGTTGTCGCTGTAGTGATAGATGCCGCGGTTGGGCAGGTCGGCCGCCGCGATCGGCGGCGCCCGGTCGGCGATCTTCGCCCCGCCCGGATCGGCCCGCCAATAGAGCACCGGCCCGCCAAAAGCATCAAGGAACATCGGATAGTTGCGCACCGGGCCGTTGTCTTCCGCGTCGATCACGAAATTGGGCGTACCGCCCGGCTGGCTGCGCGATTGCCGCAACTTGCTCGGATCGATGTAGGCCGCGGCCCGCTGATAGACGGGCGTCTCATCGGTGTCGCTGCGGGTCGCGTAGGCGCCGCTGTTGCCCGGCGTGGCCGTGCCGCTGACCGGGTCGGCCCCGGAATCCTGCGCCCAGAACTGGCTGACCGTGCGGAAGGTCTTGAACCCCGCGCAGCCGCGCGTGTCCGGCCCGAGCAGCGCCAGCACCAGCAGACCGGCGCCGGTGATGCGGATGCGATCCGGCGCGCCGGTCGCCGCCCGCGAGCGATAAGGGTTGGCGATCTCGCCGACGGCAAAGCTGCCGACCGTGCCGCCCGCGACGATGTCAGAGGCCGACGGCGGATAGACACTGCCCAGCCGCGCTTCTGATTTGTAGGACTCAAGCGCCGTGCCGAGCGTCCCGAGAATCGAGCGGGTCTGCACGTTGCGCGCGTTTCGGCGGATCGCGCCGACCGCCGGCACGAGAATCCCGACCAGGATGATGATGATCGTGATCACGACCAGCAGCTCAACCAGCGTAAAGCCGCGCGCCGGACGCACTTGTCGCATTGTCATGCTTGCACCTCACACCTTGCGCCCGGGGCCGCCGTGCGCGTCTCTTCTTTTCGGGGCCGCGGCGATCCGCTTCGGCGGACCGATCGACCGGCGCCGACGCCGCCGACGCTCTAGTTCTGCAACGCCTGAATCAGGTTCACCAGCGGCATGAAGAGCGCCACCACGATGAAGCCGACGATCAAGCCGAGCACGACGACCATGATCGGCTCGAGCAGGCTGACGAGCGAGGCGACCAGCGTATCGACCTCGTCGTCGTAGTTATCCGCGACCTTCATCAGCATCTTGTCGAGTTCGCCGGTCTCTTCGCCGACGTCAACCATGTTGACCACGATCGAATCGACCGTCTTGCTCGCGCGCAGCGGGTTGGCAAAGGTGTCGCCTTCGCGGATCGAGTCGTGCACCTTCCCCAGCATGCGCGAGAAAATCTCGTTGCCGGTCGTTTCTTTCGTGATCTTGATCGCCTCAAGAATCGGCACGCCTGCCGCCACCAGCGTGCCGAGCGTGCGCGTGAACCGCGCGATCGACGACTTGCTGATGATCTGGCCCATGACCGGCACGCGCATGAACACCACGTCGAGCACATGCCGCCCAACCTGCGCCTGCCGGATCAACTTGTACAGAATGAACATGATGATCGGCGAGCCGACCACGACCACCCAGCCCGGCGGCGCGCCATTCGCAAACCAGTTCGAAATCGCGATCAGCGTCTCGGTGATCGCCGGCAGGTTGGTCTGGAAATCCTCGAAAATCTTGCGGAACTGCGGGACGACCTGCACCATGATGAACGTGACGATCGCGGCGGCGATCGAGATCACGACCGCCGGATAGATCATCGCGCCCTTGATCTTCCGCGCGAGCTTCTGGGCCTTTTCCATGAACTCGGCCAGACGCTGCAAAATCACGTCGAGCACGCCGCCCGCCTCGCCGGCGGCCACCATGTTCGTATAGAGCTTGTCGAACGCCTTGGGGTGGCGGGCCATCGCCTCCGACAGCGTGGCGCCGCCCTCGACATCCTCGGTGATTTGCTTCAGACAATTTCGCAGCATGCCGGGCTTTTGCTGTTGCTCCAGAATGCGGATGCTGCGAAGGATCGGCAGGCCGGCGTCCTGCAGCGTCGAGAGCTGCCGCGTAAATGACACGAGCTGTTTCGTGCCGACCCAGCCAAAACCCGTGCCGGCGGCCTTGCGCTTCCCCCCCGCGACCACCACCTTGCGGGCGCCCTTTTTCTTGTCGGCCTTCTCGATCACCTTCGTCGGGAAGTAGCCCAGGCTGCGCACCTTGGCGACGGCCTCTTCCCGGCTTGGGGCTTCGACCTCGTCCTTAATCTCCTGACCGGATGCGTTGTATGCCTCGTACGTAAACACGGCCATGGCCGATTCTCCCGACAGTTTCGAAACCGCTGCGAAGGACACCGGCTATCCGCCGCGACTCCCGGCGCGGGCGATCGCCCCGTCGCGCCGGTGCGAGTTCGCATGACAGATAGCCAACGCGAGTCTGCGAAGGGCGCTGCCTGCCGCGCCAGGCCGGTCACCCGTGCCCAGGCGAAACGACCGGCGGCAGCGCGCACCGGCGCAGCCCTCAATCAGTCATTATGCCGGCTGCCCAAGTGGCCGGAACAGCCCACCCGCGCTAGGTACGCAGGCACTCAGCAGGATCGGCGCTACCCTTCGCCAGGCGCTGGCGCCAAGCCCATCCGGCTCTACGGCAGTACCCGAAACGAGTGACCAGCACCGCCCAAGACGGCTGGGCAGTAAGGCCTCAACCCGCGTCAGCGCACGACTTATCATACCCCGCTCCCGGCTGGATTGTCCGGCTTCCGGCGAAAGCGCTGCGGTCATTGGTCTGATAATACATGGATGACGAAGACACGCCTGAAGCGCCCGGCCATAACTCACAAGTGGCAGCCGAAAGGCCGAAAGGATGTGCGACAAAAGAAAAGAGGCGCGGCCGGATGAATCGACCGCGCCAGCTGTTGATGTTGAAAGCAAACGTTTTCTCGTTACCTTCAAGCTTGTCGTTAGTTAAGCACCTCCCCCACATCGTAATACCGGGCATGCAAATACCATATGCCTACCGCGTTGAATATCGCTGCCTTATTCTCTATATATCTCGGCCATCTGGAACCCTGTACGCGGACGATCGCCAAATGGCATATGGTCTTTACATGCTAGTCATCGTCTCTGCGACGGATCACTGGGGAATTTCTTCCACGCCCGATTTTCGGTTCGCCAGATCGCGCTGAGCTGATCCGGAAAATCGTAGGGTGCCCAATTGTCATGTCCGCCCGGGTTGCTAGGACTGAGCGAGCGAGCCTGTGCAAACCCATCACGTCTGCGTGCGCGCTGGATATCAGGGCGCCGAGCCTCGCCTGGAATACCCTCCTCGAATTCATAACCTGGATTACCAAGCGGATTTCGCGCAGTCGCTGGTCCTGCCAGATACGCGTCATTCTTGTAGTCGCGGCAACCTTGTTCGCCGGGCAGCCACGAGAACGCTTTGACATTGTCGACGGTCGTCAGAAACAGCGATGACTGAATTGTCGTGATACCCGGAGAGAGGGTAGGTTTCTGAGGCACAATCGTCGAGACATGACCATCCCTGAATAGGAACTCGCTAGCAAAGTTCCGACCATGCCGCCACGCAATTCGAGTCGATCCCTCATTTGGAAACAGATGTGCGCGGTTGTCTGGGAAACCGGATACTCCGCCGCTTGCTCGAAAAATCCAGGCCGCGTTGACCGAGCCGAACCATAGCCACCATCCATCCGTGGCGTAAATTTGACGCGACGCATCAACGAACCGATCCTTCTTAAAGTTACCCTGCATGATCACGTTGATGGCGTAGCTACCACGGAAGCCGCGCTTGAGCGGCTCACTGCGACCAAACTGATCGATGAAAAAGTAGTTGTATCCGCCGACGGCTGGAGTGGAGGTCAGCGCTGCGATGTTGTCTGGTCGGCGATCGGCCGGGCAAAGCGCCGCTTTCGGATCTGCATAATAGCCAAGATCAAAGAGCGTATCGATCCACGTCAGCATGACTTGACCGGTTACGGAGGGTGCGACCGCGGCCCCATCATCCCAAGTCGGCCCGTAGTCCCTGTTCTCAGCGTAGCATGCTGCGAATGCACGGCCGATTTGGCTCATGTTCGCCCCGCACTTGACCCGTTTGGCCTGATCGCGGGCCGAGCCGAGACTGGGGAGCAGAATAGAGATCAGCAATGCGATGATGGCGACAACGACGAGCAATTCAATCAGCGTGAAGGCGGTAGCGCGGGCGCGCTGGCCCGCTACGGCGGAATTACCCGAACACATACGTGTGGCTCCTAAGTCCCCCGCAATCCCGAACTGATGCGCTCGGCAGCATCGAATGATCCTTCGATCTTTCTATCACATAGCGTGGATAGGTTGTATGACCATATTACCATCGGCAACACGATTCTGACAATAGAAAAACGCAGATTTTATCGTTTCATTCTGATCGATCTGAACGTTTTTGTGGCCATTCCATGCCGTCATTGTGAACGAATTGCACGTTGTGAACGTTTTTATCGCCGCGACTCATGCCCTTCGCCAAGTTCCCGCGAAAATCTCGTAGCGCCCTCGCAGCCGATCGCCGGATAACTCGACGAGCCAGTTTTCGCCGTCGGCGGAGTGGGCCTGCGCTGAGCCGTGGTCGATGCGCGTGACCACGCCGCGACCGCCCGTCAACGGCCCCTCATAAGTCAGATACACCCGCCGATGCGCGGCGATCGCCTTCGCAGCGATCGGCTCGAAGGCGTCTAGCGGGCACTGGGCGAGCCGCCAGGTGAGCAGCCCCGCATGCCCCGGAAGCGCGAGCATGAAATCCCAGTGCAACTCGACGCGTGCGCGCTGCGCCGGGTCGCTCATCATGGGCGACACTACGCTCGCGGCCTGATCGAGCGGCGGCGGGGCATGCTCAAGCAGCACAAACTCACCCCCGAGCCATGGACCGGCGGCGATGGGTCCCGGTTTCTGTGGCGCGGCGGGCATATCAGGAGTGTATCGACCGATGGGCCAACGATCCCGCACGGATAGCTTCGATGCGGTTCGTTCCCAACACGGGCCGCGCGTCGGCCATGGCTTGGCTGGAGCCTGCCGGGCGGCGCGCTCGCTTTGTTCTTGGCTTTTCGCACTTGCTGATCCGCCGCCTGACGCGGGAGCGATGTTGCAACTGCGCACGCATGGCCCTGTGCGTGCGGGGCGGCGTCGGCCGATAGATTTCGTGATGTCATTCCGTCGCCGGACGCGCCGTGGCGCGCCGGCGGCGGCAGGAATTGCGCAACGATGTCGGAAGTCCTCGACCAAAACGAAATTGATGCATTACTGTCGGCGGTGGCCCCCAGCAGCCCCCCCGCGGGCGCCGAGACGGAAGCCGCCAGGGCCGGCGCCGCGCGCTCGGGGCCGGCGTTTGTGCCGACGACGCCCGCGGCGATCTATGATTTCAAGCGCCCGGAGCGCGTCAGCAAAGACCACATCCGCGCGCTGGCGTCGATCCACGACGGCTTCGCCCGCAATTTTGGCGCGACGCTCTCCGGATTTCTTCGCACGATCATCGACGTGCGCGTCGTCGGCGTCGAGCAGCTCACTTACAGCGAGTTTGTGCAATCGCTGCCCAATCCGACCTGCCTCGTGATTGTGCAAGCTCCGCCGCTCGAGGGGCAGATGTGTCTCGAGCTTAGCCCGCTGATTGTTTACCCGATCATCGACCGACTGCTCGGCGGCAGCAACAACGAGCTGTTCATCCCCCAGCGGCCGCTGACCGCGATCGAATGGCGGCTGATTTTGCGCCCGGTCGAGCGCGCCCTCGAGCATCTTTCCGAAGTCTGGCGCAATCTGGTCGAGGCGCGTTTTGAGATTGTCGAGACCGAGAGCAACCCGCAGTTTGTCCACATTGTCGCCCCCAGCGAGGTCGTCGTCTTCATCACCTTTGAAATCAAGATGGGCGGCTGCGCCGGCACGATGAGCATGTGCGTGCCCTTCAACACAATCGAGACCGTGCTTAGCAAACTCACGACCCAATCCTGGTTCGGCTATCGTCCCAAGGAAGCCTCCGACGGGCAGCGCCGCCGGCTGATGCGCAGCCTGACGCAATCGACGGTGAATCTGACGGCGTTTCTGGGGCACACGCGCATCCGGCTGTCGGACCTGCGAAGCCTGAAGGCGGGCGACCTGCTGCGCGTCGAGAAAGAGACGACGCAAGATTTGATCCTGCAAATCCAGGGGCGGACTAAATTCGCCGGCCGCCCCGGCCAGCACCGCGGCCGCCGAGCGATCTGCCTGACCCGCGCGGCACAAATCGATGAGCCGCTCTGACGCACGGGCCGGAGGCCCATGCTACCCCTGATTGGGCGTTCTCATTCCCACCTTCCCACGTTCCCACTTTCTCACGATCACCGGACGCACGGGCCGGAGGCCCATGCTACCCCTGATTGGGCGTTCTCATTCCCACCT
>CAYQLG010000068.1:0-4380 GCA_964418235.1 uncultured Planctomycetales bacterium | reverse complement strand
ACGTTCCCACTTTCTCACGATCACCGGACGCACGGGCCGGAGGCCCATGCTACCCGCGTTTTGATCCCACAAATTCAAGTTTGAAGAAGCACTTGCCGCCGCGGCCCCCCTCGAAACCGCCTCAGAACTCCATCACGCGCGGCTTGTTCAGGAGGCGACGGTTTACACAGAGCTGGCCGATATGCCAGAACGGATGGAACCCCAAGAGCGCCATCAGATCGCCGATCGTCTTGAAAGGTGGCGGCGTGCCGGGCGGGGCCGGGTCCTCGTATCGCTCCGCCGGAATCGTCCCGACCAGCGCCAGCGTCCGCGCCCGTGTCTGTTCAAATATGCTTCGCGCATCCGCCACGCTCACGAACGCCGCCGGACAGTCTCCGGCGGTCGGACCGAAATGCTCGAGAACCTCCTGGGGTAATTGCGACGGTTCTCCCGTCAGCAGTTGCCTCACCCAGTCTTCCGAGTGAGCGACATGCAGCAAAATCCAGATGAGATGATTGCCGCCGGGGAAGGGTTGAAAGCCGGCATCGACATCCGTGAAATCCTGCCCCAACCGGTTGAGCAGATAGCGGCTCATTTCCAGTTGCGTCCGCACGATATCTTGTGGCTGCATCCGGCGAATCCTCCCGGTCAGGGTATGTCAATAGAGCGAGTTCCTCCCCGCGATGATACGTCTTGTGATGCGATCCTGCCCGAATCAGGCCAAACAGCCGGCGGCTGACGTGAGCATCGCAACACCCCCCGCCGGTCATGCCGGGGGTTACATGGCAGCCAGGGTCGCCTGCCGCGCACAAACCTCGAAGAGAAACTCGAGGATCTCGACATGCCGGCGCGCCTCGCTCAGCGTGCGCCCCCAGGTGTACAGGCCGTGGCCGCGCAGGAGGAATGCGTGCGGCGGGCCGGGCTGTCGCACGAAGGGCGCCGCTTCCAGCGCTTCGGCCAGCGCCGCCATGTCCTGCGAGTTCTCGACGATCGGCACATGCACGCGCGTCGCGTGCGTGTCGATGCCCGCCAGCCCCTTGAGCATCTCATAGCCGGCGATTTCGAGCGCTCCGCGCTCCGCATGCAACTCCGACAAGAGCGTGTTAAAGACCGAATGGGTGTGCAAGACCGCGCCGACCGCCAGCCGCCGCGCGAGCAGCGCGTGCAAAAGGGTCTCGGCCGAAGGCTTGGCTGCGTTCGGCGAAATGGGTGCGGCGGGCACGACGGGCCGCCCGTTTCCATCGACCAGCACAAAGTCGTCATGGCCCAGTTGCCGCTTGTCACGTCCGCTCGCGGTGATGAGCAAAGTCAGCGGCTCGCGCTGCAACACCACGCTGTAATTGCCGCTGGTGCCATAGGCCCAGCCGCGCGCATAGAAGAGGGCCGCGGTCTCCTGCAGTTCGTTGCGAACGTCGGCATGGGGCGGCGCCGCCGCGTCACCGCTCAGGGCCGAAGAGCGCGACGGCTCGTACGGATGCACAACAGTATGGGGCATGGCTCTTTGTTCCTGGGTGCAATGAGAAATCAGCGGGAACTCATGCAATCCGTCCGCACCATTCGTTCAACCGTGCCGGCCGGAGCTTGGGCACGTGCAACGCGGCGTTCACGATGGTTGACTCGCTCCCGGCGTATCGTCGACCGCCGCGCGCAACTCGCAACTCGCAACTCGCTATTCGCTATTCGCTACTCGCTACTCGCTACTCACACTTCCCCCCATCCGCCTGTCGTTTAGACATGCGCCGTCGCCCGGTTAAACGCCCGGATGCGACCGGCGGCTTCGCGCAGCACGTCGTCTTCCTTGGCAAAGCAGAAGCGCAGCAGTTTCTCGCCCGCCGCGCTTTGATAAAACGCCGTGCCCGGCACGCTGGCGACCTTGGTCGCTTCCAGCAGTGCCATCGCCGCCGCCTTCGCCGTCGGAAAGCCAAGATGGCCAACCTCGGCCAAAACGTAATAGGCCCCCTCCGGCACAATCGGACGCAAGCCGGCGTCGCGGAGACCGTCGCACAAGATGTCGCGCTTCCGCTGATAGTCGGCCTTCAGCTTGGCATAAAACTCCGGCGGCGACTGAAATCCCGCCGCGACGCCATGCTGCAATGGCGTGGCCGCGCAGACATAAAACAAATCCTGCGCCAACGTGATTGCGCGGGCCAACGGCGCGGGCGCGACCGCATAGCCGATGCGCCACCCGGTGATGCTGAACGTCTTCGACAGGCCCATCAGCGTCACCGTCCGCTCGCGCAGATCGCCGAACGTCGCCGGCGAGACGTGCCGCCGGCCGTCATAGATGATGTATTCGTAAATCTCATCCGTAATCAGCAAGAGATTGTGATCGCGGCAAATCTGATCGAGCAGGGCATAGTCGCTCGGCCCATACATCTTGCCGCTCGGATTGGAAGGCGTGCACAGCACGATCGCACGTGTATTCGGCCGGATCGCCGCGCGCAGCCGTTCGGCCACGATCTCGAAGCGCGGCGGATCGAGCGCGACAAACTGCGGCTCCAGGCCGGCCAACAGCGCCGCGTTCAGGTGATAGCCGTAGTAAGGCTCGAAAAGGATGATCCCATCGCCGGGGTTGAGACAGCCGGTCAGCGTGCATGCAAACGCGCCGGAGGAGCCGACCGTGACGACGATCTCACTCAGCGGGTCGGCCTCCAGACCGTTGTCGCGCCGCAGCTTCTCGGCAATCAGCCGGCGCAGCTCGACGATCCCCTCGGGGAATGAGTACATCGCCTTGCGGTCATGAATCGCTTGAATCGCGCCGTCGCGCACCAGCGGCGGCGTCGGCAGGTCGCCCAGACCCTGGCCGAGATTAATGCCGCCGACGCGTTCGCATTCGCGCGTCATGTTGCGGATTTCGGATTGCGACATCCCGGAAAGTCGTTGCGAAAGAAAAGGTTTCATCGAAAATCCTGCAAACGGGGCCAGAGTGATACGCGCGCAGACGGCAGGGGCGACCCGGAACGGGCCGCTAGCGACAGGAACAACAACAGCGCAGACTGCGCTTCATGATTTAAGAGCATAGTCCGGGGGCGGCGCGGCGGCAACCCGCACCGCAAACCGAACCGCGCCCGTCAGGAAGCGATTCGATCCCGCCAGAGCCTGACCGAACCACCTCGCCGAATATCACACACCACCGGCGTTGCACGCGCTGTACAGCTTCGCCGGCGCGGGCGCTGCCACGCACTGTGCGAATCTCAGCGACGACCAGCCGATCCACGCGCGGCGCGACGCCAATCGCTTCCTCACGGGCGCGGTTCGGTTCGAGCACGCCCCCATTGAGGCTCGGCTCGGTTCGTGCTTGCGCGCTCAGCGGCCCGCTTGACGCGTCAGCGAAAAGCCGAAGCCGCGCGGTTTGCCGTTTCGCTCGCCCTCCAGCCGCACATCCAGCTTGTCCGGGCCGGTCTTGTGATAGATGATCCGGCGGGGGAAGTCCTTGGCGGGGTCTTCGAAGACGGCCTTCTCGCCATCCAGCTCAACCAGCAGCATGTTGACATCGGGGATCTTCGCCTCAGCCAGCCCGGGGCCGTAATGCTTCAGCCGGTAATAGACGCCCTGCTCGGTTTGCTCCAGCAGGAGAATCTCGAAAATCGGCTGCTTCTGCCCCTTCTCCATCCGGCAGACGCCGCTCATTCCCGATACCGACGGCGGCGTCCAGAACTCCTCGCAGGCGTCGCTCGACCAGAAACCCGCCAGCCAGGCCAGATCAGCAACGCGATAGCCGCGCGCCGCATCCGAAGCCGCTGAGGATTTGGCGGCCGCCGCGCCCGGCTGTGTGGTTGCGGCGGGCGTCTTGGACGCCTCCTCCGCGCCGGCTGTGGTCGCTGCGCTGTTGCAGAGAATGATGAGAAACACGCCCAATACGGTTGGCAGAACGCATCGCATGCAGAGCTCCTTGAATCGATCCGGGCCGGCGGGAACCTGTTGACGCCGGATCAAGAAGATGCATTCTAATCCAAGCCGCCCGTCGAAACAATCGCCCAGCGCAGCACGAACCACTGCCCACTGCGGGGCGAGGGCACATTGGCAGATGGTGACCGGGCAGCGTGATTGCCGCTCTCATACCGATCATGCGCGGGGCAAAACGCAAGTCATGCGCTGCGGTGCGCGGCAACACTTCAGAGTCGGCGCCTGTTGCCGAACCGGCTGCACGTGCTGGGTCGGCACAAGCGATTTTGCTTCACTTGCCGGATTGGCACGAGCGCATCGGTTTCACTTGTCGGGTTGGCGCCCGTTTCTGGAATGGCGTTAGCTGCTGGATTGACGTCAGTTGCTAGTGCTTCGTCAAACTTGAATTTTCGGATGAAGCGGAAAAGAGCTTGGCGTCACGGCGTGAACTATGTGCCTTTGTTTGTTGTGGGACGCACGGGCCGGAGAGCTCGTGAACTTTTTGCCGGCTCGGAT